>CAYTAG010000028.1:0-22597 GCA_964435625.1 uncultured Halobacteriales archaeon
AGTCAAGTTGGTAGCCCTTTTAATCTGCGGGCGCGACCGGACACACATGGACTACGACCCGGCGGAGCTTGAGCAGAAGTGGCGCGACCGCTGGGCGGAGACGGGCCGCTACGAGGCCGATCCCGAGGAGGGGGAGGAGTCGACGTTCGTGACGGTCCCGTACCCGTACCCCAGCGGCGGGATGCACATCGGCCACGCCCGCACGTACACGGTGCCGGACGTGTGGGCGCGCTACCGGCGAATGCAGGGGGACAACGTCCTCTTTCCCATCGCCTGGCACGTGACGGGCACGCCCATCGTCGGCGCCGTCGAGCGCCTCAAGAACGGCGAGGAACAGCAGCTGTCGGTGCTGCGGGACACCTACGGCGTCCCCGAGGACGAGCTGGAGGAGCTGGAGACGCCGATGGGCTTCGCCCGGTACTTCATCGAGAACCACTACAAACAGGGGATGCGCCAGCTGGGCCTCTCCATCGACTGGCGCCGGGAGTTCACCACCGAGGACGACCGCTACTCGGAGTTCGTCACCTGGCAGTACGAGACCCTGCGGGACCGCAGCTTGCTGGAGAAGGGCCTGCACCCCGTCAACTACTGCACCAACGAACGGCAGCCGGTCACCACCCACGACCTGCTGGAGGGCGAGGACGCCGAGTTCCAGGAGTTCACGCTGATCCGGTTCCAGCAGGGCGAGGCCCAGAGCGCCCCGGGCTCCGCGAGCGGCGACGAGCCGCGAGCGACGATCTTCCCGATGGCCACGCTCCGCCCGGAGACGGTCCGCGGAGTCACCAACGCCTACGTCCACCCGGAAGGCGAGTACGTCCGGGCGACCGTTGACGGCGTCCCCGCGAGTGACGCGAGCGGGGGCTCGGAAGACGAGGAGCGCGAGTCTTCCGGCGAGCAGTGGGTGATCTCCGCGGCGGCCGCCGGGAAGTTCGAACTGCAGGACCGCGAGGTCGCGGTCGAGGAGACGGTGGCCGGCGCCGACCTGGTGGGCGAACGCGTCGCCAACCCCGTCACCGGCGACGAGGTGGTGGTCCTGCCGGCCACCTTCGTCGACACGGACGACGCGACCGGCGTCGTCATGTCCGTGCCGGCGCACTCGCCGGACGACTACGTCGCGCTCCAGGAAGCCAAAGAGCGGGCCGAGGAAATCGAGGCCGAATACGGGGTCGACGCCGACGCCATCAGGGGAATCGAGCCGGTCCCGATCCTCGAGATCGAGGGATACGGCGAGATACCCGCCCGCGACGCCGTCGAGGCCGCCGGCGTGGCGTCGTCGGACGATCCCGAACTGGGCGGGGTCACCGAGGACCTCTACCAGGACGAGTTCCACGGCGGGCGGTTGCTGGCGGACTACGGCGAGTTCGCCGGCGAGGTGATCGCCGACGTCCGCGAGCGGTTCCGCGAGCACCACGTCGAGGCGGGCAACTTCGACGCGATGTACGAGTTCACCGAGGAGGTGATCTGTCGCTGTGGCGGCGACGTCGAGGTGGCCCAGCAGGAGACGTGGTTCCTGCGGTACAACGACGAGCAGTGGCAGGAGAAGGCCCGCGAGGCCGTCGACGGGCTGGACGCCATCCCGGAGAGCACCCGCGAGCAGTACTACGACACCATCGACTGGCTGGAGGAGTGGCCCTGCATCCGCAACTACGGAATGGGGACGCGGTTGCCCTGGGACGACGAGTTCGTCATCGAACCCCTGTCGGACTCGACGATCTACATGTCCTACTACACCATCGCGCCCCACCTCGATGACGTCCCGGTCGAGGACCTGGACCGGACGTTCTTCGACGCGCTGTTCTACGGCCCCCACGGCGAGGACGCCCCCGAGGGCGTCGAGGTCGACGTCGAGGACCCTCATCCGAAGGCCCTGGAACTGCGCGAGGAGTTCGAGTACTGGTACCCCGTGGACTTCCGGTGCTCGGGCAACGACCTGATCCGCAATCACCTGACCTTTTTCCTGTACCACCACGCCGAACTGTTCGAGCGCGAGAAGTGGCCCCGGGGCATCACCGTCATGGGCATGGGCCTGCTGGAGGGAGAGTCGATGTCCTCCTCGAAGGGCCACGTCGTCCTGCCGGACGAGGCCATCGACCGATACGGCGCCGACACCGTCCGCTTCTTCCTGCTGAACTCCTCGGAGCCGTGGCAGGACTACGACTGGCGGGCCGAAGACGTCGGCGCCACCCGCGACCAGCTAGAGCGGTTCTGGAACCGCGCCCGGGAGGTCATCGCGTACGACGTCCCCGAGGACGCCGAGGAGCGACTGCGTCCGGTGGACCGCTGGCTGCTCTCGGAACTGCAGGACACCGTCCGCGAGGCGGGCGGGGCCCTGGAGCGGTTCGAGACCCGGACCGCCAGCCAGGAGGCGTTCTACCGCTTCGAGGAGCAGTTGCGGTGGTACCGCCGGCGGACAGACGCCGACCGGCCGGGTGCGAAGTGGACGCTCCAGCAAGTGCTGGAGACCCGCCTGCGACTGCTGGCGCCCTTTATCCCGTTCATGGCCAACGAACTCCACGAGGAACTGGCGGGTGAACCCGCGGAGGACGCCCCCTGGCCGGAACCGGACCCCGACCTCGAATCGACCCGCCGGGCGGTCGAGGAGTCGCTGGTCCGTGACCTGCACGAGGACGTCCGGGACATCGTCGAGGTGACCGGCGAGGACCCCGACGTCGTGCGGGTGTACGTCGCCGCCGACTGGAAGCGCCGGGTCTTCGAGGAAGTCGCGGAGGCCGGCGCCGACGCCGACGTCGGTCAGGTGATGGGCCGGGTCATGCAGGACGACGCCCTGCGCGAGCGCGGCGACGCCGTCAACGACCTGGTCGGGGAACTGCTGGACGACGCCCGCGACCGCCCCGAGGAGGAACTGGCGGCGCTACTCGACCTCGACGAGGCCGCGGTCTACGAGCGCGCCACCGAGTTCCTTGCCCGCGAGTTCGACGCCGACGTGGAAGTCTACGCGGAGGACGCCGAAGACGTCCAGGACCCTGCCGACAGGGCGGGGCAGGCCGTCCCCCTCCGGCCAGCGATTCATCTGAAGTGAGACGCCGGGGCAGCGACCGACGCCCGGGCCCGGACGGAGGCACCGACCCGGGCCCGTGGACCCCGGACAAGTGGCCGGAAACGTTATGTCACGACGCGAGACAGTCATGCATACTGTAACATGAGCGTCGAACCGGAGTTCGAATACGCCCACCGCGAGGTGGACAACGTCGTCGTACAGGACCTGACCGGGTGGACGGGCGAGACCGAGGGGATGGGGGCCGTCGAGTCCGAGTGGGTGCGGATCGCCAGCCAGCCGCACGTCACCGCCGCGCTGACGGAGTTCAGCGCGGAGATGAAACTCGGGCGGGAGACCCAGGAGCACCTCGCCCGGGAGTGGACCGCCAACGCGGAGAAGGCCAACATCGACAAAGTCGCGTTCGTCTCCGAGGGCATCAAGGCGCTTGCGGTCAGCGCGAACCTCGACATCGACCAGGAGATTCGGAGTTTCAACTCGTTCGACGAGGCGCTGGCGTGGGCCAGGGAGTGACCGCCCGCGGGAACGGGGCGTTCACGGGTCGGCGGCCGTCCCCGACGGCGGCGGATCGGCGGCGGGCAGCCACGCCGCGAGCGCGGCCAGCGCGCCGACGAGCAACACGCCACCGAGCACTCCGAGCGCGACGGGGAGCGCCACGGCGGTCGCCAGCGCACCGCCCAGGACGTTCAGCGGTGCAGTCGCCACCGAGCGGGCCATCGACCACGCGCTGAGGACGGTCGCCCGGCCAGCGGAGGGGGTCCGGTCGTTGAGGTACTGGCCGGCGACCGACCGGGAGACGGTGGCGAGGCCGCGTTCCGCGAAGAACAGCGCCATCGCGAGGACGGGCCACAGCGCCGCCAGCGCGAGCAGGCCACCGAACAACGGCGGGGCGACGGCGAACCACCCGCGGGCGCCGAGCGTCCGCTGGACGCGGCCGGCCTGGGAGGCGGCGACGGCGCCGACGGCGGTGAACCCAGCGTAGGCGAACCCGAGGTGGGCGGGGGCGACGCCGATCACCTCGACGGCGACCGGCTGGACGTACATCTCCAGCGTGTTCAGCAGGCCGAACAAAAGCGCCGTGTAGGCGACGAACGCGCCCACCGTCCGCCGGGCGAACGTCGTCCGGACGACACCGAGGGCCTCGCGGACGCCGATGGCGTCGTCGTCCGGCGCGTCCTCCGCAGTCGCCGCGTCGCTGCTGGCTGGCGACGGCTCGCGGACGGTCAGCAGGACGCTCGCCGCGGCGACGACGAACGCCCCCTCCAGCACCCAGGGGAGCAGGCGGTCGACGCCGTAGAGGGCGCCGCCGGCGACCGCCGCGACGCCGTGGGTCGCCAGCCCCAGCGTGCGGGCGCGGCCGGTGACGGCCGCGAACTCCGCTTCCCGGTCGCGTTCGGCCAGCGTCTCGTACAGCCAGGCCGCGGTCGCGCCCGAGGTGAAGGTGGCCGCGACGCCCCGTAGCGCGGCGACCGCCAGGAACGCGGGAAACGACCCCGCCAGCGCGTATCCCGCGACGCTCACCCCCGAGAGGACCGTCCCCACGAGCATGCTGTCCCGGCGGCCGATCCGGTCGCTCACGTACCCCGTCGGCGCCTCGAACGCCAGGACGACCACGGTGTAGGTGGCCTCGACGGCGCCGATCTGGCCCAGCGACAGCCCCCGCCACTGGAAGAACAGGACGAAAATCGGGACCGTGAACGTCGCCGAGCGCGCTACGCGGTAGGCGTAGTACTTCGCCACGGGGGACGACGGGGCGCGGCGACGCCGGTCCATGACGGTGGTTCAATGATTAGCACACCACGCATATGGAAGTTCTTCGATACGTGGGACCAGTTCACAAGGGCTGCGGATGGCCCGAACGGCGGAGAAAGCGGAGCCGAAACGGCAGAGTCGAGGAGGCAGAGTCGTGGGACGGGGATGGGGCAGGACGCTAGCGAACCTCGGTTCCGACCAGCGAGAAGGGGGTGCCCTCGCCGTCGGCCTCGGCCTGCTCGTAGACGACGCGGGCGGCGGCGACGTCCTGGATGGCCAGTCCCGTGGAGTCGAAGACGGTGATACCGTCCTCGGGGGTGCGACCGGGCGTCGCGCCGACGACGATGTCGCCCAGTTCGCCGTGGAGGTCCCCGTCGCCCAGGGTGCCCTCGTGCCAGGGGACGTTGATCTCGCCGGAGTGGGTACACTGGTCGTAGTCGTCGATGACGAGTTTCGCGTCCAGCAGGACGTCGTCGGCCAGTTCGTGCTTGCCCTCGGCGTCGGCGCCGATGGCGTTGACGTGGGTGTGTTCGCCCAGGGCGTCCCGGGGGACGATGGGGTCCCGGACGGGCGTCACCGTCGAGAGGACGTCACAGCCGGCGGCCTCCTCGATGGACCCCCGGCGGACGTCGAACTCGTCGCCGAACTCCGCGAGGAACGCCTCGACGGCATCGTCGTCGACGTCGCTGACGACGACCGTCTCGATGGGTCGGACCTGACTGATGGCCGTCAACTGGGTGTAGCTCTGGACGCCTGCCCCGACGATGCCCAGCGAGGTGGCGTCCTCGACGGCGAGGTGGTCGGTGGCGACCGCGGCGGCGGCACCGGTCCGCTTCATCGTCAGTTCGGTGCCGTCCATGATCGCCAGCGGGAAGGCGGTTTCGGGGTCGGAGTAGATCACCGTCCCCATCACGGTCGGGAGGTCGTGGTCCTCCGGGTTGTCCGGGTGGACGTTGACCCACTTCACCGCGGCGGCGTCCCAGCCATCCGCGTCCAGGTAGGCGGGCATCGACCGGAAGTCGCCGTTGTACTGCGGGAGGTCGATGTAGGACTTCGCCGGCATCTGGGCGTTGCCCCGGGCGTAGGCCGCGAAGGCGTCCTCGACCGCCGCGATGACGTCCGCCATCCGCGTGTTGTCGTCGACGTCGTCGCTGTTCAGCAGGAGCGTCTGCATAACCGGCGATATTGGGGGTCGAAACGTAGTTCTTTCTGAAACGATAGGAGCGGACCGACGCGGCCCGACGGCTGGCAGCCCTGGAGAACCTCGAAAAACGGGTTCCGATCAGTACCGAGTCGTGGGGGGGTCGCGTGTCCGAGCGGCCTACATCATGCCGCCCATGCCGCCGCCCATACCGCCCATGCCGCCGGGGGCGCCACCGGGGCCGCCGGGGGCGCCGCCTTCCTCGTCGTCGCTGAGGTCGCCGGCGGAGATGATGTCGTCGATCTTCAACACGAGGTTGGCGGCCTCGGTGGCCGACGAGAGCGCCTGCTCTTTGGCGTGGGCGGGCTCGACGACGCCGGCGTCGAAGGTGTCGACGACCTCACCGCTCTCGACGTCGAGACCGGCGCGGCGGTTGCCGCTCTCGTGTTCGGCCCGCAGGTCGACCAGCGTGTCGATGGGGTCGAGGCCGGCGTTCTCCGCGAGGACGCGGGGGACCAGTTCGACGGCGTCCGCGAACGCCTCGACGGCGAGCTGCTCGCGGCCCTCGACGGAGTCGGCGTAGTCGCGCAGCCGGCTGGCGAGTTCGGTCTCGATGGCGCCGCCGCCGGCCATCACCCGGCCGTCGGAGACGGCCTGGCCGACGACGTCCAGGGCGTCGTTGACGCCGCGCTCGAGTTCGTCGACCACGTGGTCGGTCGAGCCGCGCAGCAGCAGCGTCACGCCGTGGGCGTCCTCGCCCGTGACGTAGAACAGTTCGTCGTCGTCCGAGCGGCGGACGTCGGCGCGGCCGAGGTCGTCGGCCGACAGGGCGTCCAGGTCCGAGACGACCGGCGCGCCGACGATTTCGGTGAGGAACTCGATGTCGCTCTTCTTGACGCGGCGGACGGCGAGGATGCCCTCCTTCTCCAGGAAGTGCTGGGCCAGGTCGTCGATGCCCTTCTGGCAGAGGACGACGTCGGCGCCCGAATCGGCGATCTTTTCGACCTGCTCGCGGAGCTGCTCCTCCTCGCTGTCGAGGAACGACTGCAGCTGGTCGGGGCTCTCCAGGTTGACCTGGGCGTCGACCTCGGTTTCCTCGACCTCGATGGAGGTGTCGAGCAGGAGGACGTTGGCGTCCTCGAAATCCCGGGGCATGTCGTCGTGGACGGGGTCCTTGTCGATGGCGACGCCCTCCAGCAGTTCGGACTCGCCGACCGCGTAGCCGGTCTGGGTCTCGACCTTGAGGAACTCCAGGTCGACGACCGGCTCGCCGCCCTTGCCCTCGACGGTGACGTTCCGGACGCCGTCGACGATGAGCTGGCTCAAAAGCTCCTTGTTCAGTTCGGCGCCCTTGCCGGTCATGGAGGTCTCGGCGACCGACCGCAGCAGTTCCTCGTCGTCTGGGTCGATGGCCTCCGCGACGTCGTCGACCTCCTCGCGGGCGCGCTCGCTGGCCAGGTGGAACCCGCGGATGATCGCCGTCGGGTGGATGTCCTGGTCCAGCAGGTCCTCGGCGTTCTTCAGGAGTTCGCCAGCCACCGCGACCGCGGTCGTCGTCCCGTCGCCGGCCTCGTCCTCCTGGGTCTCGGCGACCTCGACGACCATCTCCGCGGTCGGGTTGTCGATGTCCATCTCCGTGAGGATGGTCACCCCGTCGTTGGTGACCGTCACGTCACCCAGCGAGTCGACGAGCATCTTGTCCATGCCCTTCGGCCCGAGCGTCGACCGGACCGCCTCCGCGACGGCGCGGGCCGCCGCGATGTTGTGCTCCTGGGCGTCCTTGTCCTTGACGCGCTGGGCGTCCTCGTCCATTACGATCATCGGAATGCCGCCCTGCTGCATGCGCTGTCCCATGGTCGTTCGATTGATTGATTGTGATTCTATATAAAAGTTTGCATCATGGACGAACGTGGGTGCGAACAATTCCGAGTGCGGATCGTGAAAACCCACCGCAATCGCCGGGAACTGCCGGTGGATGTGCGCGTCGTTAACACGAGCCTCTCCCCGGGACTGTCGTCGTTCGCAGCGGTTTTTATACTGTTGCACCGCACCGGACGGGTGAAGCGTTAGATCCGAACAGCGGATGGTACCACCAATGGAGCAGTCAGTGCATACACTAATACGCCTCTACTCGCCGTAATGCACTGAAGACGATTAGCGGGTCGGGGACAGCAACCTTCGGCGTGACTGGACTCGGATCGACGGGGTTCGTCACTGGCGTCCGTTCTCAGGAGATTGAACCGTGTAAAGAGACGCACGAGGGGCAATCAAAACGACGGTATCGACGTGTCGAATACGCGAGTAGAACTGATGCCAACCAATGGTCAGTATATCCGATACTTCCACAAGTTCCCGCCTGCCGAGGAGTTCTCAGCTAACAATATAACTATAGAAACGATACAGAAAGTAAATAAATCACTGTTTATCTCGAATGGCACTCAAATCCCCAACGGTGATTACGAGAACGGTTGGGAATACGTCCTCCCGGTGAAATCAAATCCTGAAAACATGACTCAGTCGGAACGTAGCGAGGCGGGCATCGTGAAAAAGAAAGCAAGAGATGCGCTCAGCGACGCAAAAATCAGACAGGAAAAGGTAGACTCTGACGACACGATTTACGTCGACGAGAACCCGACCATTGAGGTTCGACGAACGGGCGAATAACCGCTAGTCCGACGGACAGCTCTCCGGAACGGCGAACCAGTGGTCGTCGTTGTCTTTTAGGTGGAACTCGACTTCGGCGAGAACGTCACCCGAGTCACAGTCAGCGCTGACGTGCTGTTTCACGTCCACTTCGAGGGAACTCTCGCTCGACGGTGTCGACAGAGATGCGACGTACGAACCAGATTCGTCCGGAAGCGGCTCCTCTATCGTGACCGACGGAACGACGACGCCGCTCCTGGCTTCGAGTTCGTGCGTTCGCTCGTAGATCGGTTCGTCCCCCCATTCGACTGTCACGCGGGGGGTGTGGCTGCTGTCGCGGTCCCAGTTCCCGACGAGCACGCTCTCCAGAACGATCTCTCGGCCGGAAAGCATCCAGCATCCGCTCAGCGTCGAGAGTCCGCCACCGGCCCCGACGGTCTGCAGGAACCGTCGTCGCTCCATCGTTATTGTGGATTGTTCGCCGCGAATTAAAGCCTTTTCGTGGCAGTCAGCGCGGACCCGGCGTCGTGACGGTCGACGATACTGCGACTGCCCGCACGCGAGCGTGCCCGTCGCCCGCACGGCTCCGCCGAACCTTTGGTCGGCCCCGTCGAATCCCGATTCCGTGCGAACGGTCGCGTGGGTGCTGTTCCGGATGAGCCGGCCCCTGCAACTGCTGTTGATCGCGGTGGTGTACCTCCTGGGGGCCGCCATCGCGTCGGCCCACGGCGCCAGCCCCGACCCGGCAGTGCTGGCGGGCGGCCTCTGTGCCCTCCTTCCGGTGGCCGCGAGCGTCCACTACGCCACGAGTATGCCGACCACGAGACGGGCGCGCTGACGACGCCGACTCCCTTCTCCGGCGGGAGCCAGGCGCTACCCGCCACCGGGCTATCCCCGCGGGTGGCGCTAGTCGCGGCAGGCGTCGCGGCGGCCGTCGCCGTCGCGGCGACGGCCGCCCACGTCCTCACGGATTACGTTAGACTCCACGCCGTGGGGATACTCGGGGGCATCGCTATCCCCGGCTGGGCGTACTCGGTGGGACCGGCGCTGGCCTGGCGGGGGCTCGGTGAGGTCGACAACGCCATCCTCGGGGGCCTGGCGTTACCGGCCTACGGGTACGCCGTCGTCAGTGGAGCCGTCGGGCCGACCGTACTGGCGGCCTGTCTGCCGTTCGCGGCGCTGGTGTTCGCCAACCTGCTGGCACGACCTGGCTGGACCGCGAGGCCGACGCCGCAGTCGGCAAGGACACGCTGGCGACGCGCTGGTTTCGGCAGCGGCTCCGGCTGACCTACCTCGCCGTCGCCGTGGCCGTCGGATCGCTCCCGGTGCTCTGGCTCGTGGGCGTCCTGCCGACGCCAGTCGTGCTAGCGAGCCTGGCGGTCGCGCCGCTGTTCGCGTGGCGCGCGCGGTGGTACACCCGGCGTCGCTCGCCGTTCCCGACCGTCGCCGCGATGGTCGCGCTGGCGGTCCTGCAACTGCTCGCCCGGGCGTGGGTTGCCGCCTGATTCAGATCCACCGGTTCGTGCCGTCGCCGGGGAGCAGGTCGGCGAGTTCGACGCCGCGCTTGCGGTAGGCCCGGACGAGCCGCAGGACGACGACGTAGCCGAGGATGGAGAACAGGACGGCGAAGACGACGTTGCCGGCCAGCAGCCGCGCGACGACGTCCGGGCCGGCCGACAGCGAGAGGTTAGTGACTTCCGATCTGGGAAGCGGCCCGAGCATGTGGGTCCCGAGCCAGAAGCTCGCGGCGTAGACGCCCCACTTCATGACGGGGTTGAACACCGCGACCGAGGCCAGCAACGCGAGCATGCTCACCCTGTTGGAGACGTAGGTGAAAACCGGAAACAACAACAGTCCGGTGCCGAGCGTCGGCAACACCGTGACGAACGCGCCGATCCCGAAACTCGCGGCGACGTCGTGGGCGGCGTGCTCCTCCTCGAACGCCGCGCGAAGCCGCCGCCAGACGTGCTCACGGTACTCCGACAGCCACGCTCGTAGCATCCGTTCGGCAGAAAGTCGCCCACAATTATCAACGCGTCGGCCGGGGGCACCGGCACGCGGTCGCATTCCGGGGATCGACACTGGTGCGCGGCCCCGTTCCGCGAGGGACACCGGCGCGTAGTCCCGTTCCGTGGGATGGGGACTACCGCTCGACCACCGCGGACCGATCCACGTCGTCGACGTCGGCGTGGCCGGACAGCGCCAGGGTGAGGTCCAGTTCCGCCAGGTGGTTCCGGAGGACGGCCTCGACGCCGTCGGCGCCGCCGACCGCCAGCCCGTAGACGTACGGCCGCCCGAGCAGGACGGCGTCCGCGCCGAGCGCGACCGCCCGGAAGACGTCCGCGCCGCCCCTGATGCCGCTGTCGAACAGCACCGCGGCGTCGGCGCCGACCTCGTCCACGACGCCGGGCAGCGCCGAGAGGGCGCCGACCGACCCGTCGACCTGTCGGCCGCCGTGGTTCGAGACGACCACCCCCTCCGCACCGTGCTCGACCGCCAGCCTTGCGTCTTCGGGGTGCAGGACGCCCTTGACGAGCAGCGGGAGGTCCGTCCGCTCCGCGAGGTCCGCAAGGTCCGACCAGGTGCGCCCGGGGTCGTCGAAGGTGTCCAGCAGGTGCTGGACGGCGACGGCGTGGTCCTCGTCGGGCGACACCGACAGCGCGTCCCGGAAGGCGTCGTCGGTCAGGTAGTTGGCCATCCCGTGGCCGTCGTAGAACGGCAAGGCGGCCCGCTGGAGTTCCCGCTCGCGCCAGCCCGTCAGCGGCGTGTCCAGGGTCACCACTACCGCCTCGTAGCCGGCGGCTTCCGCGCGGGCGAGCAGGCTGTCGGTCACCTCCCGGTCGGCGTTCCAGTACAGCTGGAACCAGCCGCGGGCGTCCCCGAGCGCGTCCGCCACCCCTTCCATCGGCTCCGAGGAGACGGTGCTGACGACCGTCGGGACGTCCACCGCGGCGGCGCCCCGGGCGGTCGCCAGTTCTGCCTCGTCGTGGAACAGCGACTGCATCCCGATGGGTGCGAGCAACAGCGGGACGGAGAGCTGCTGGCCCAGCACCGTCGTCGAGAGGTCCCGCTCGGCCACGTCGCGCATCATTCGGGGGACGGTCCGCCAGCGGCCGAACGCCCGGCGGTTCTCGTCGACGGTGTCCTCCTCGCCGGCGCCGCCGGCCAGGTACGCCCAGGCGTCGTCGTCGAGCGCCTCCTTCGCCGCCGCGCGCAGGCCGTCGAGGGACACGGGGTACTCGGGGGGTTGGCCGGCCCGGCCCATCGCGTAGATCGCGGCCTGGCGCTGGCGGCCGTACGGTTCGCTGGAGTCTGGCACGCGCGGTACCTGGGACGGTGCCGGAATAACCCTGCCGGCCCCCAAACGTCGATGACGCTGCCGCCCCCGAAACGCCGGGGTGCAAGACGGCCGTGCCCGTTGACGCGGCCGTCCGGTCGGCGTCGGGTCGAGAACCGTGCGGCGGTGACATCCGGACCGATACCGTAGCCGGGACGCGACGGTGGCAACGCGGCGCGATCCGGCGTCTTGGGGGTATGTATCGGATCGCCGCCGCAATCGTTGGTTCACTGCACCGTGACATGAAGCTTGTGGCACGGCTTACCTGTTCGAATTCCGTGAGGACGGCCGGGGTGGGAGTTCCACGGCAGGAACTTTCTGGCTGGTTGTGGCAACGACGGACGAGGCGCGTCACTCCCCGTCGGCGAAGAACCCGAACTCGTCGCCGACGCGGTCGACGTACTCCTCCAGGCGGGCGCTGACGGCGTGGGCGAGGTCGTCCAGTTCCTCCTCGACGCGCTCGGCGGCGTGGTCGTCGAGGTCGCCGGGCAGCGACTCGACGGTCGGCGAGCGGTAGCCGACGTCGCCGCTGGCCGGTTCCCAGTAGAAGTCCAGCGCCTCGATCAGGCCGGCCTCGCGGGCCGCCTCGAACTCCGGTTCGTCGAGTTGGGTATGAGCCGCCCACTCATCGAAGCCGTCCGCCCAGGCGCCCTCTTCGAGGAACGTCGCCAGTTCCTCGCGGCGCTGGTCGTCGCTCGGGTCGTCCAGTTCCTCGACCGCCTCGTAGTCGCCGGGTTGCTGTGGCCCCCACAGCGGCGGCGGGTCGGGCGTGTCGACGTCCAGTCCCATACTGGGTGTAGGTGCTGGCGAACCGAGGGCCTTTCCCTCTTTTGGCGCTCCAAGAGGTTCTCCGCTAGAGATTCGGAATCTCAGAGGTACTAATCTATTTGTAGGAAGGGGAAGGAAACGAACGAAGAGCAGAAATGACTCTCCAAGAGTGGATTTCAGAGAACCGATATGCGGACTCTATCCCTCGTCGGTTTGCCGCGTTAAGCTCAAAGTTTATCATTGAAGCAGGGGTTATTGGAATTGCTAGTATCGCGTTCGCTTTCACGGTAGATACGTTCGTCATGACAGACAGGATCACTGTTCCAAATCTGCCCGAAACTTGGCAATCATTAGCAATTGCACTCTTTCTTGTAGGGATTCGCATCGGATGGTGTTGGACAACGGATTCGCCTTAGGGGGAGAATCCCCGATAATACCTTGGATCAAAAACATCCATTAAGAGATCCACGTCCCTTCCCCGGAGATAACTGAGCGAAACAATTATTTGTAGAGTCATATATTTCACAATGTTACTTGGAGACAAGAAAGTATGAATAGTGGACAATTCGTTATCGACAGCTGGGACGAAAACAGCTGCCATAACGGCGTACGAAGGACCAAAAAACCGGTCAACGTATGTCCCAACAAATGCCCCTATTAGGATGATCGTCGACATTGAAGTAACAGCAGTGACAAGGAAAACGGAGATCACCAATGTGAGTGGGTACTTCTCAACAATTTCTTCTCCTTTTTCTTGAGCTTGGAGATAATTTTCACCCTGACGAATATTGATAATTCCTGTTGCAAATATTATGGTTATAAAACTTATAGTTGCAAATGGGGCTCCCTGAGGGAAATACGTATTTACTAACCAGAGTGGTGGAAGAACAAGCACAGGAAGAATGACCGCGGTATTCCCCCAACCCCGCAGCAACCGTTCCACAGATGAGAGAATGGTACTCGCAAGATTGGTAGAGCCAGTGGGCGAATCGGTTTCCATAGTATGTTGAATCTTGCTTACTTTGAGAGATAAAAGTTCGGGACCACCCCTTTTCAGCCGACGTTCACGCGCTCACCAGTGGCTCGCACACGCTACGCGGTGCTCGCGAGGTAGTTCGCTCAGAAACGCCGGGACTGGGATTTGAACCGGAGGAAGACAGTCCGGGCTTCCGTTGCGTCTGCGACGGACGGGTCCGGGCTGTGACTTCCAGGGGTTCAAATCCCAGGATGGCGTTCACGCGCTCGCGTCGTGCCGAGCATACGCTACGCGGTGCTCGGTGTATTGCTCGCTCAGAAACGCCGGGACTGGGATTTGAACCCAGAACCCCAGAGGGGACACGCTTTCCAGGCGTGCGCTTTGCCATTCGGCCATCCCGGCACGCAACGTCTCGTACGCCCGTCTCGCGCTTAAACCCTTTCGTCTCGGTCCACAGCGCGGAGCCGCGAGCGCAGCCACCCCTCGGCGGCGTAAGTCAGCCCCGCCGCGACGAGGCCGACCAGGGCGGCGACCCCCAGTTTGACGCCGAAGCCGACCGGCACCGACTGGAAGAGTTCGTACCCCTGCACGAGCACGAGGAACGTCAGCGCGCCGACGAGCCCCCACAGGAGGCTGGTACGGGTCCGGGCGTCCATCAGGACAACGAGGCGATGGCCTCGATCTCGACGCCGACCCCCTTCGGCAGGTTGGCGACCTCCACGGCGCTGCGGGCCGGCGGGTTGTCCACGAAGTACTCCTGGTAGGCGTCGTTCATCGTCTCGAAGTTCTCGATGTCGTCGAGGAAGACCGTCACCTTCAGGACGTCCTGCATCGTCGCGCCCTCCTCGTCCAGGATGGCCTGGACGTTCTCCAGGGCCTGCCGGGTCTGGACGTCGATGGGTTCGTCGTCGAGCAACTCCCCGTCCGGCGCCAGCGGAATCTGTCCCGCCGTGAACAGGACGTCCCCGTCCGTCGTCGCCTGACTGTAGGCCCCGACCGCCTCCGGGGCACCGGGCGTGCTGATGACGCGCTTCATGATTGGTTCGTCGGCGGGACGGCCCTTAAACGTACGCGGACTCGTCGTGCCGCTACGGCTCTTATATAGGCCGCAGGAGCATATAAAGAACGTAAAGAAACCGGGGGTGAGCGGTCGTCATCGACTTATAAGGTAGTCGGGGGCTGGAGGTGTCAGGGACAGTCGAGCGTTCTCCGGAAACTGCCGCCCTGACGCTACCGTCGGAAAAGCCTGCGCGCTCTCCCTGAACGGCGTCCTCGACCGCACCGCCCAGAAAGCCCCCGCGGGCCGAACTACGTCCCGGTGGCCGGCGACCCCGACGAGCCCCCGCTCACGTCCGTTCGCGGGGACGTCAGCGCGCGCCGGCGGTGGATCGTCGGGATTCCGGAAATAGGGGGGCGAGGAAGTCGCAACTGCCGCACTCGCCGGGACCTACCTCGCCGGACGATCCTGACGTTTTTGTAGGATCCCGGGAACAGTCCCGCCATGGACGATCCGGAATCCACCGTGGCCGTCGTGGGCGTCTGCGGCGGCGCCGGGGCCACGCGGCTAACCGTCGAGGCTGCGGCGACCCTGGCGCGGGCCGGCCGCGACGTCCTCGCCGTCGACGTCGCCTTCGGAACCCAGGGACTGTCCGACTACGTCCCCGGCGAGATCGACCCCGACGCGACCGCCGTGCTCGCCGAGGACGAACCGCTCGCGGAAGCGACGGTCGACCTGCAGTGGGGGACCGACGGCCGGGTAGCCGCCTGCCCCGCCCGGGCGCCGTTCGAGCGACTGGCCCGCGCCGGGACCGCCGGCGCCGCCCGCTCGCTGGAGCGGGTCCTGGCGACGGCCCGCGAGCGGTTCGACGCCGTCCTCGTGGATACGCCGCCGATCGCGACCAACCCGGCCGTGGCCGCCGTCACCGCGGCCGACCGCGTCGGTCTCGTCACCCCCGCCTCCGACCGGGGGGTCAACGCCCTCCAGCGCGTCCGTGGTCGGCTCGCCGACGTCGGGGCGGGCGCCGACGTCGTCGTCGCCAACCGGGCCGACGTCGTCGTCGCCAACCGGGCCGACGGGGACCACCCGGTCGGTAGCGCGGACGTCGCTGTCCCGACCAGCGACGCGACCGGCGCCGAACGCGCACCGGCGGCCGTCGATCCCGATTCCGCGTTCGCACCCGCTGTCGCCCGGTCCACGGAGGCGCTGGTCGACGAACCGCTGGACCTGGCGTTCCCGGAGGACGGCCTGCTGGAACGGCTCCCCTGAGAGGACCCCCTCGTAACGCCGTGCTACCTGGCCGCTGGCGACCGGTAACGCCCGGTTTCTCCGGGGCTGCGTCGGGAAAGCCAGTCCGACTCTTCGGGTCCGTCCTGAACGGTCTTCGCCCACTATGTGCATCTCGGGCGTAGCGTTGGTGCCATGACTGCAGACAGAACCGACGAGGGGCACCGCGTCACGACCGACCCCGCGACCGTCGAGGAGTGGGCCAAAGAGCACGACGCCGTTCCCGTCGCCGTACCGGGAGACGAGTCCAGGGTGGAGTTCGTCCGGGAGGGCGAGGACGACGACCGGGAGCGTCTGGACTGGGACGAGTTCCGCGAGCGGTTCGACCGGGGCGAGTTCGCGGTGATCGACCGTGGCCGGGGCGAGGAGGAGTGGCAGTACGACCTGCTCGAACGCGACGTGGTCGCCGAGCGCGCGACGCTGGACACCGAACAGATCCAGGAGCAACTGCTGGAGGGCGAGACCGTCACGACCACCGTCACCGAGACGCAGGTCATCGAGGCCGAGGTCACCGAGACCGAGACCATCGAGCACGAGGTCATCGACCGGGAACTCGTCGACAGCAAGGTCATCGACCGGGAACTCGTCGAACGCGAGTTCGGGGACCCCATCCTCGACGCGGACGCGCTCGCCGCGTGGCTCGACGAGCGACGCATCGACGAGGACCGTCTCAGCGAGGTACTCGACGAGGAGATGGGCCTCTACGAGACGGAGTACGAGCGGGAGTACGAGGACGCCGACCTCGAGCAGGGAATGGTCACGGTCGACGTTCGGGACACGGTTTCGGTCACCCGGGAGGACCTCGAACGGATCACCGTCGAGAGCCGGGTTACCGACACCGACGTGACCGAGACCGACGCGATGACCGAAGACAGGATCGAGGCGATGGTCGACGTCGAGGGCGTCCAGCGGAACATCATCGAGAGCGGCGTCGTCGGGACCGACGCCGACGCCGAAACGGTCCTCCAGGGGGACTGCTTCCAGACCGAGGTCGGCGAGGGCACCATGACCTCGGAGCTGTACCAGCGACGGATCGTCGACGAGGAAGTCGTCCAGGAACACGAACTGGCCTTCGCGGTCGTCGCCGACGAACTCGTTTCGACGAACGTCGGCCCCAGCCGGGTCGTCGACGCCGAGATCGTCGACCGCAGTGAAATCGAGATGGCGGAGGCCGAACCGACCGGAGCAGCCGCGAGTACCGACGTGGCCGAGACGGAGACGACCGGGACGGAAACCGCCGAGATGACCGGGACGGAAACGGCCGAACCGGCCGGGACGGAAACCGCGGAGACGACCACGCCGGCGGAGGGCGCCCGGACCGTGCCCGCCAGCCGCGACCAGGGCAAGGACGTGGTCGACGCGGCCGGCGAGAAGATCGGCATGGTCGCGGAGGTCGACGAGGACGTGCTGTACGTCGATCCCCACCCGTCGCTCACCGACCGGATCAAGGCGGCGCTGGACTGGGGCGACATGAACGAGGACTCCTACCCCGTCGAACCGGAGAACGTCAACCGGATCGACGACGAGGTGGTCCTGGCGGTCGAGCGGCCCGGAGACGCCGAGAATACGTAGTGGTCTAGGGTAGTTCCACGGCGCGTGCGAGCAACGCGCGCGCCACTGCAAGGGAGTCGACGCACGTACCACCGGAAGAGATCGATAGCTCCCCGTCCTACGGACCGAGCAACTCGTCGACGTCGCTCATCGCGTCCGCGAGCGCGTTCCCGTCGTCGGGCCGGAGGTGGCCCGCCACGGCCTCCCTGGCTCCCGCGAGCGGCTCGTGGGTCTCGACGTAGGTCGCCAGCGCGAACTCCGGTTCGCTAGCGCCTACGAGCTGACGAGCCTCGGTCCGGGAGAGGTCGCCGGCGAGCCAGTCCCGGACGATCTCGCGACCCTGCGGCGAGAGCGGACAGACGCCCTCGACCCCGAGCAGGTGCAGCGTCTTCGCCGCGGCGACCGGGGACAGTCCCGCCCGGTGGGCGCACTCCCCGACGCTCCGGCCGCCGGTGTACGCCCGGACTAGCGTCGCGGCCGACGCCGAATCGCACGGCAGGTCCTCCTCGTACGCCGCCAGCCGGGCGGTCAGGTCCCGGCCCGTGTCGTCGACGGCCGCGACCCCGCGCTCGCGCTGCTCGGTGGTGACCTCCAGCCCCGCCGCGATGTCCGACAGCGCCATACGACTGGTTTCTCTCGTGATGGGTTAAAAACTTGTCCGATCCACGGCGAACCGGGTCCCCGCCGTTCCCGTACCGACGAACGACCCCTGCGTTGCTCGCTCGACGAACGCCGGAACGAGGTCACGGGTCCCGCATCGCCAATCTTTTTGCCCGCTTGCGTCGGGCTGTGAGTTCGTGCAACGACGACGACTTCTCGGTGCCGTACTGGTATCGACGACGGGACTTCTCGCCGGATGTACGTCCGGGGACGACGGTGACGGTGACGGCGAACCGGGTGATCGGGACGGTGACGGCGTCCCGGACGCCGAAGACGACTACCCGGACGACGACGGTCGGTCCGAGGAACTCGACTCCCACGACCAGACGGAGACGATCCACGAGGACGAATCCGTCGAGTACACGATCCGCGTCGACGAGGCGGCGACCCTCGACCTGGATTTCTCGGTGCGGGACGGGCCGAACGTCGACGTCGTGTTCATGACCCGCGAGGAGTACCGCCGGATGGACGACGACACGGCGGCGGACGTGAACGAAGACGTAACCGTCTGGGACAGCGACGGCGCGTCGGCGAGCACCGAACTGGACCCGGAGGCCTACCGACTCATCGTCGACAACACGAACGCGGGCGCGGCGGTACCGCCGGCGAACTTCGAGGACGACGTCGCGGTCGTCGACGTGGCGTTCGAGGTGTACCGCTGAGAAGAGCCTACCGGTAACCGGTAGGTTCGACCCCCCGAAGTCGGCGGCTCGTTCCGCCGACCGCCCATCTTTAAATAACCGATCCGGCCGAAGCATCGCGTATGAGCACGACAGGTGCACGCAGTTGTCCGGAGTGCGACGGATCGCTGGACGCAAGCGGCGACGAGACGATCTGTGGGGAGTGCGGCCTGGTCGTCGCGGTCGACCGGATGGACCGCGGACCGGAGTGGCGGTCGTTCCCCGACGAGGAGACCAACCGCGAACGGACCGGCGCGCCGCTCACCCGGTCCCGGCACGACCGCGGCCTCTCGACGGAGATCGGCCACCACGGTGACACCCTGCGGCTGAAGGGCCGCAAGCGCCGGAAGGTCGCGCGGCTCCGCCGCCAGCACAAGCGGACGACCATCGGCTCGAAGTCCGAGCGCAACCAGGTGTACGCGTTCACGGAGATCCGCCGGCTGGTCGCCAGCCTGGACCTGCCCGAGAGCGTCCGCGAGAGCGCCTGTCGGCTGTTCGAGTCCGCCCAGAACGAGGACCTGCTCCGGGGCCGCTCGCTGGAGGGGTTCGCCGCCGCCGCGGTGTACGCCACCTGCCGGACGCGCTCCATCTCCCGGACCATCGAGGAGATGACCGCGGCCGCGCGGGCGAACCGCGACGAACTCCAGGTCGCCTACGACGCCCTGAACCGCGACCTGGGGCTGCCGACCGGCCCCATCCACCCCCGCGAGTACGTCCCGCGGTTCGCCAGCGAACTCGACCTGTCGACCCCGGTCACCGAGCGCGCCCGCGAACTCGCCGCCGAGGCCCGCGAACGCGGCATCGACAACGGCCGCAACCCCTGCGGGGTCGCCGCGGCCTGCCTGTACGTCGCCGCCGACGAGTGCGACGTCGAACTGACCCAGGGCGAGGCCGCGGAGGTGGCGGACGTGACGCCCGTGACGTTGCGGTCGACGTACTACGACCTCGTGGAGTGACGGGTCGGTCCCCGCGGCCGGCGGCTCCCGCAACCGGAGTGTTCATAAGTCCGCCCGAAGAAGCGCGGCGCGAGACGCATCTATGGACGCCGAGTTCACCCATCGACCGTCGTACACCCACCTCGTCGTGACCCTCCAGGCCGGCGAAGAGATCGTCGCGGAACCCGGGGCCATGGTCGGCCACTCCGCGACCGTCGACGTCGAGACGACGACCAGCCGCGACGGCATCGTCAGTTCCGCGAAGTCGCTGCTGGGCGGTGAGTCGCTGGTCGCCAACCGGTTCGTCGCCGAGGACGGGCCGGGGCAGGTGACGCTCGCGCCGCCGACGCCCGGGGACGTTATGGAACACGAACTCGACGGGGAGACGCTGTACTGCACCGACGGTGCCTTCCTCGCAGCCACCCCGGGGATCGACGTCGATTCGGAACTGGGCGGGCTCAAGTCGATGCTCGGCGGCGCCAGCCTGACGCCGCTGGCGCTGAAAGGCTCCGGGACCGCGTTCCTCGACGCCTACGGCGGACTCGAACGCCTCGACCTGGATCCCGGCGAGTCCTACGTCCTGGACAACGAACACCTCGTCGCCTGGGACGACGGCGTGGAGTTCGACGTCAGGCGCGTCGGCGGCCTGAAGTCGACGCTGCTCAGCGGCGAGGGCCTGGTCTTCGAGTTCACCGGCCCCGGGACGGCCTGGTACCAGACGCGGGACGTGGACGGCCTCGTCGACGTGCTCGCCCCGAAGCTCCCCGGCTCCGACAGCTAACGGTTCCCGGACCGCCACGACCGGAGCCGCTCCGCGAGGTCGGCCAGCCGCTCGGCCGCCACGCAGTCCGACGCCACCGCCCGCACCGGCTGGCCGTGCCGCTGTGCCCGCGCCACGGCCGCCGACTCCGGGATAGCCGTGACGGGCGCCCCCAGGACCCGTTCGAACCGCTCCTCTGGGACCGACGGCCCGGCCTTGTTGAGCGCGACTGCCCGCAGGCCGGCGTCCAGTTCGCGGGCCAGCGCCCTCGTCCGGAGGGCGTCGGCCACGGCCGTCTCGGCCGGCGTCGTCACCAGCACGTACAGGTCCGCGGCGAACAGGGGGAGGCCGACGTCCGCCGCCATGCCCGCCGGGCAGTCGACGACGACGGAGCCGTATTCCCCGGCGACCGCTTCGACGGTCTCGACGAGTTCGCGGGGGTCGGCGGCCCGCGCGCCGGCGAGCGTCCGCCCGCACGGCAGCAGGTCGACGGGCCCGCCCTCGTCGATGGCTTCCACGGGATCGGCCCGCCCGGCGAGCACGTCGTGGAGGTCCGGCCCGCTCCCGGCGGGCAGGTCCGCCATCCCGAGGTCAGCGTCGACGACCACAGCGTCCATCTCGGCGCCGAGGTTGTACGCCACCGTCGACTTGCCGACGCCGCCTTTCCCGCCCGCGACCGCCACGATCATGCGAGCCGCCGGAGCGTCGACAGCGGCACGTCGGCGTCGGCCGCCCGGTCGGCGAGGTGCCGCGCCCGACGGGCCACCGCCCGCAGTGCCCGCTCGTCGCGGTCCAGGCCGGCGGTCAGCCGCCGGGCGCCGTCGAGTCCGCCGGCCCGTTCGAGCGCCCCGGCGGCGGTCGTGACCCGCCGCGCGTCGGCCAGTGCTTCGGCTCGCTGGACGCGCCGCCCGACGGCCGACAGCCAGTCCGCGACCTCCTCGGGGAGTGCTACCGGGTCCGTCGCCTCGTCCACAGCGACTGTGCCGGATACCTCCCGGTCGCCGGTGCGGGGCTGGGAGTCCGCCGGGCCATCGGACGCGTCCGGGACGGGAACGGCGTCCCGTGGCGGTGCCGGCGACCCGAGCGCGCGGAGGATTCCCGTCGGCGTCCGTTCGTGGACCGGGACGCGGAGGTCGGCCCGGCCGGCGGTGCAGTCGTCGATTCGCTCGTTCGCGGGCGGAGGTGTCGCCGAACGCTCGTCGTCGGGGTCGGCACGCTCGTGGTCGACGACGAACACCGGCGGTTCGGTGGGCGCGGCGGGGCTGGCGAACCCGAGCGCCAGGCGGCCGTCAGCCGGGACGACGCCCTCGAAGGCGTCGCCGTCCCAGCCGCGTTCGGGCACGCCGTCGCGTCGCGGCGGCCAGACCGGACCCTCCAGGGCCGTCTCGATCCGCACCCGGCGGGGCGTCGGCGCCGCCGACTCGACGACGGCGTCGACGAGCGTGACGTCGCCGACCTCCCGGACGCGGCAGTCGAGGTCGAGCATGCACCGGGTTGGTCCCGTCTTCGTACTTAAGGGCTGGGACGGCGGGGTGTGGTACTCGTCCTGGGAGCGGCTACTTTTAAGGAACGGTCGGCCGATTCCCCCGGTTTCTTTACGTTCTTTATATGTCGCTGAGACCTATATAAAGGCCGGTGCGGCGGCCCAACCCCGCGGTTGGGGAGGGCGAGGACATCCCTAGTCGCCCGGGTGCCGTCGAATCACCTCGATCACAGTTCTCCCGTCGACCAGTTGAATCACCGAACCACCCCAGATCAGCCAGAACCACCCGACTCGTTCGGGATTCGTTCAGGGTTCAACGGTCGTCAACGCACCCACAGGTGCGTCCGTCCGCGCCCGGGCGCGCTCGATGCCCTCGTCGCCGACGGCGATGAGCGCGAACACGCCGCCGACGGTCCCTTCGGCGCGTTCGGCGATGTCCAGTAGCAGTTCCTGGGTCTCGCCCGAGCGGATGAGGTCGTCGACCACCAGCACCGTCTCGCCGGGGGCGATGGCGGAGACGGGCAGGTAGTAGGTCAACTCGATGCCGGACTGCAACCGCTGGCGGGACTCGATGAACTCCTCGACGGCGGTCTCCTTGGACTTCTTGGCGT
>CAYTAG010000029.1:0-22401 GCA_964435625.1 uncultured Halobacteriales archaeon
TACACTCGTTCCTGCGTTACTCATCCCTCGCGCGCTTAGAGGCTCGCGGTCGCCGCGAGCGACACGCGAGCCAGCGCGCGCCACGTGGACCGACCGGCCGGGCTAGGCTCCCGGCGCGCGCGAGCAACGCGCGCGAGGGTCGGGGGAGGCGCGGCGGCCCAGCTGTCGGCCGCCGCGCCGAGCCCGCGGCTGGGGAGGGTGAGGACATCCCTAGTCGCCCGGTTGCAGCTAGTCTCGCCCGACGACCTTCCAAAGCGATACCTCACGCACCTCGACGGCCGAACGGCCATATATGAACATATGCACATATATTCATATAACCCCGACACACGGCGATCACCGCCGCCGCCCGTCCACCTGATCAGCCCCGAGAAAAAGCCGTCGCTACTCGGTTAGCGCCCGAAATAATGAAACCGCGATCAGTCGCTTACTGCCACTCGGTGTAGCCGCACTTCCCGCAGTGCTTGCGATCGCCGTGGTCGCCCAGGAAGGCGTCGCCGCACTCCGGGCAGCGCTCTTTGGTCCCCTCGCCGTCGTCGTAGTACTCGTGATGGCTCATGCCTCCTCGGCCTCCTCGGCGTCGGCCTCGGCGGTGATCTTGTTCCGTTCGAGCATGTGCTCGTGTTCGACCTCCTTGGCGTGCTCGGGGCTCTCGTAGACCTTCGCGTGGCCCACGGTCGTGCGCATCCCGAACTTCGTGTCCAGTTCGCGGACGACGACCTCCTCGCTGGCCCTGTCGAGCTTTGCGGCCAGGCTGTCCCGGACGGACAGCCGCGAGGGCGTCGCCTCGTCGTGGGTCACCTCGAAACGAACGTCGGTGCGGTGCAACATCGGGTTGTCCGCTTCCTCGATAATCCGGAGTTCCATGGTCAGTTACCCTGAAATCGGCCCGACGGTCCTAAAAGGATTACGAACGACCGTCCCGCTCGGCGGGTGACCTCGCTCCGCTCGGTCACCACGCCCCGCAAAACGTCGCACCGAGAACACCCAGGCCCAGCGCCGACCCGAAGGCCCAGAATCAGCGGGACGGTCCGCCGCCGGAGTCAGACGCCTAGCACCGCGAGCGCAGCCTCGCGGTCGCCGTCAAGCAGCGAGAGCAGTTCGCGGACGCGCTCCCGGACGGCCCCGTCGACGCGCACGTGGACCATCCCCTCGCCGGGCTGGCCGTAGACCACGCTGGCGCCGTCCGGGACCGCCAGCACCGCGGGCACCGTCGCCAGGTCCTCCTCGCCGTCGACCATGACCGTCGTCGGCGCGTCGTCGGCCACCGCCTCCGCGAGCGCGGCCAGCAACTCGCGGGTCAACGTCGCCGGCGGGTTCTCGACCACCACGTCCGGCTCCCGGAGGGCGGTCCGCACCCCCTCGTCGACGGCACCGCGCTGGGTGCGCTCGTCGATCAGTGCAACGTGGGGCCGGCGGCCCGCCAGTTCGAGGTGAGCCGTGACGACGTCGCCGACCGCGACCAGGGGATCGCCGGCCGCCGCCAGCAACTCGTCGACGTCGGTCGTGATCGGCCCCAGCGGCTCCTTGAACGCGCCGCGGGCCCCCTCGGGCAACTCCAGGAGAACGTCCGGCATGACCGGATCGAGGTCACCGGACCTTCAGCGCGTACTTGCCCGGCTCCGTGATCTCCATCTGCTCGGCGATCTCGCTGTCCTCGGGGTGGGCGATGATGACGTAGCCGGCCCAGTCCTCCGTGAGGCTCGTCGAACCGCAGGCGGGACAGACCTCGGCCTCCCCGTCGTCGATCACGCGGTGGCAGTCCCGACAGACCAGCCGGTCGCTCGCCATCAGCTATCACCCGCCTGGGCCTGCTGTTTCTCCCGCTCGGCCTTCAGCCAGCGGTGTTTGCCCAGCCCCGGCTGTTTGGCCGTCAGCCCGATCTTGCTGTCGCGGGGGTTGCGCTCGTCGATGCTCTTGGTGACGATGCGTGCGCGGACGGCGTCGTCCACCGACAGGACCTTGTTGGACTCCCCGGACGCGAGTTGCTGGTTCTCGGCGTCGTAACTGAGGTACTCGTCGGAGATCTGGGAGACGTGCAACAGGCCGTCGACCGGGCCGATGCCGACGAAGGCGCCGAACTCGACGACCTCGACGACGTTGCCGTCGACGACCTCCTGCATCTGCGGGTCGAACGTGACGGCGTCGAACTCCGCCTCGTAGTAGACCCCCGGCCGGTTCGGCAACACGGCCCCCTCGCCGATGTCGTGGACCTCCACGACGGAGACGACGCTGCCCACGTCCTCGTCCATCCGGCCCTCCAGCTTGTCCTGCAACAGCTTCCTGACCTCTTCGTTGGTGACGTCCGCGAGCTTCTCGGGCGGGACCTCTACCGTGTCCCGCAGCCTGACGCGTTTGTACATGCTATGGTCGAGTTATCGCGAGTTTGTTCCGGCCCCTTAAACCAATTACTGGAACGTCCAGCTCCAGCACCCGGTCCCGGAGGGGACGGTCGTTCGTGACGACGTAGTCGAAGGCCCCGTCGCCGGCCAGTTCGACCAGGGCGTCGTCGGCGTGTGATTGCCCGTGTTCGACGACGCGACAGCGCTCCATCGCCAGGTCGTACCCGACGCTCGCGGCCATCGCCTCCTCGCCCATGCCGCCGGACTTCAGCCGGCGCAGTTCCTCGACGACCGCCCGCGCCGTGACCGGCTCGTGGTCGTCGAGCAGCCGGGAGAGTTCGTCGAACACCCGGACGTCCAGCTCGACGGGCATCATCAGGGCGTTGGTGTCCATGCCGACCCTGGTCATCCCTCGAGCGTGCCGACGCCGATGAGCCGCCAGCGCGCGCCGACCCGGCGGTTGATGGCGATCTTCGATCCCTCGGGCGCACAGACCGGCCGCTGGAGGGCGACCTCGCACTCGCCCTCCCGGGCGCTGGTGACCGACCCGACGGTCGTGGCGGTGCCGACGGTGAGCATCAGCGGCTCGCCGGTCGAGATGTCGTCGACCTCGCCGGCCTCCATCTCGCCGACGATGCGGTCCAGCAGGTCGACCGACATGGTGAACTGCTGCCAGGTCGGCGGCAGGGTCCCGGGTTCGCCAGCGACCTGGCCCGCCAGTGCGTCACCTTTGGTGAGGCTCGGGTCGAGTCCCGTCCCCACGCCGAGGAGACCGCCCGGCGAGACGTGGTCGACCGTCCGGCCGCCGGCCTGCAGCGACCGGATCGTCGTCTCGACGGGCCGCCACTCCGTCTGGCCGCCCTCCTCGACCTCGCGGCCGGGCGCGATCTCGAGGTCCTCGTCGCTCTCGAACTCGCCCGCCACCAGACTGCCGCCGAGGACGCCGCCGGTCAACTGGTCGAACGTGGCCCCGGGCCGGTTGATGTCGAAGCTCCGTGCGACCTGCATCCGGGCGTCGGCGTCCGGGTCCCGGTCCGGCGTCGGGATTTCCTCCTCGATGGCCTGGATGACCAGGTCGGTGTTGACCTCCTGCTGGGCCGACACGGGCACGATGGGCGCGCCCTCCGCGACCGTGCCCTCGACGAACTCCTGGATCTGCTGGTAGTTGCGCTCGGCCTGCTCGCGGTCGATCAGGTCGATCTTGTTTTGCACCACCACGATGTTGTCGATGCCGATGATGTCCAGCGCCATCAGGTGCTCCTCGGTCTGGGCCTGGGGCACCTCCTCGGTGGCGGCGATCACCAGCACCGCGCCGTCCATGATCGCCGCGCCCGACAGCATCGTCGCCATCAGCGTCTCGTGGCCGGGCGCGTCGACGAACGAGACCGTCCGCAGCGGTTCGGTCTCGACGTCGTGCTCGCCGCAGGTCTCCGCGACCGTGTAGCCCTCCGGCCCCTCGCCCTCCGGGCACTGGCGGAACGTCGTGTCCGCGTAGCCCAGTCGGATCGAGATCCCGCGTTTCATCTCTTCGCTGTGCTGGTCCGTCCACTCGCCGGACAGCGCCTGCACCAGCGTCGTCTTCCCGTGGTCGACGTGACCGACCAGCCCGATGTTCACCTCCGGTTGGCGATGTGTTCCTGTCAAGATTGCCTCCTGGAGTAATCTTGGAGGAACGTAGCCCCCGAGCGAATGATAAACCTACTGTTCTCGGCCGCCAGCGGGCGGGCGACCGAACGGGCGCGCGAGAGGCGGAGACCCCGGGATTCCACCGCAGGTTCGGCGGCCCGAGCGAGCCCCGATCCGGGCCCGACGGGGGATTCGTACCAGCCACCGGATACGTACTCCGGACCGCCGAAAACGCCCCTCCAAAACCGCGGTGCTCCGTCCGTTCCGGTAGCTCATAAGTTGCAAGAATTATTTCTACCTAATCGTGATCGCCACAGAATTAGGTCACAGAACCCACCAGGAACATACTGCGGATTGAATGCCTACGTCATCGGGGTAAAGTATAAGTAATCCTCTGGAATAGATTCCGATAGGAGGTGTTCGACGTGCTCGGAGTTCGCGACAAACTCCTGACCCTTCTGCCGGGCGGATCGCTCTCGTACTACGACCTCGTGCTGGCGTTCGTCCCCGTAGCGTTCGTCGTCGCGATCCTCCTCGGACGCCTGCTGTCGCTGCCGCCGCACGTCGCGATGGCCGGCGCGGCTGCGGTCGCCGTGCTGGCGCTGTTCGACGCCCTGTACCTGAACCCCCCGCAGGGGTCGGCGGGACGACCCGGTTGAGGGCCGGCGACCAGGTTGAGGGCCGGCGCTCCGGGTGACACCCGGCGCCCCGCGGGCACGTCGCTGATCCCGCCACCGCCGCGCCGGGGGCCTTTTTACCGTCCGCGTCCCACCGTCGGTCGTGTCGGAGTTCGCCTTCGAACTCGCGGTCTGTGCCCGCCTGGAGGCCGACCGCGAGGGCGTCGTCGCTCGCCAGCTCGGCGCCGGCGTCGAGGCGCCGTCCAACCGGGTCGTCGACGTGGTGGTCGTCGAACCCGGCCCAGAGTTCGACGAGCGGACGCGGCTAACGCCAGCGCGCATCCCCGACGCGGCCGTCGAGAGCGCGGTCGGGCCGGGCCGGGCGCGCTACTGGAAGGACGCCTTCGACTGCCATCCGGAACGCGCCGAGCGGGCAGTCGACCGCGCGGTCGAGGTCGGCTTCTTCGAGCGCGAGCGCCGCGGCGGCCGCGAGTACGTCCGCCAGGTGGCCCGCTACCCGGACTGGTTCGGGCGGCTGGTCGGGATCGAGAACAAGCCCGACCTGGGCGACCCCGGCGACCTCGAAGCCCAGCTCCGCAAGGACGTGAGCCTGGGACTGCTGGACGCCGCCGTCCTGGCGACCGGGAGCCACGTCACCGGCGCCCACCTCAACCGCATCCCCGAGGAGGTCGGCGTCTGGCGGGTACGGGACGGCGAACTCGGTGGATCGGCCGGGAGCGGTCCGGGAGACGTGGACATCGAGGTGATCCGCGAACCGGCGCCGCTGGATTCCGGCGGCCCGGGCGTCGAGTTGCTGGCCGAGCGGCCCGGCGAGTCGGAAATCGCCCTCGTGGACGCCGACGAGAAGGCCCGGGCGCGCCGCCGACTGGCCGAGCGCGCCTACGGCAAGGGCTGGCGCACCTACGACTTCCCGGCCTGCGGCGAGGTCGAGTCGGGGTTCGTCGCCGGCGCGGACGGCCTCCCGTACTGCGCCTGGAAGGGCCGGCTGGTCGACCCCGCGAGCGAGTGCGGCGCGGACTGCCCGGGCCACGATCCGGCGGACGCGCCCGAGGTGGACCTGACCGCCGAGCGCGCGGCCAATTCGCCCTGGGACCCCGATCCGGAGGGGGGAGCACGCCGGCAGGCCGGCCTGGACCGGTTCGGGGAGTGACGGCGATTCCAAGAGTTGGTCGTCGTCTCTCGCAGTCGAAGTTGGCGCCTGGCGCGCGTGAGCAACGCGCGCGAGGTCCCCGCGAACGAATGTGAGTGGCGGCTCGTCGGAGTTTGCCTCCGACGGTGTCTCCGCGAGTGGAGCGAGCGGAAGCTCGTCAGCGCTTGCTCTGATGGCGGATGAACGAGTGAGCGCCCGCGGCGCGAACGAGTGAATCGGCTGGGAAGGTGGCATCCCTAGTCGTTGCATGCCGCTAGCGTTGGCGGGTTCCAATTCGTCTCGACGGCAGCCGACAACTAGGGATGTCCTCGCCCTCCCCAGCCGCGGGGTTGGGCCGGCGGCCGACCGCCAGGCCGCCGGCCCGCCCCCGGCCCTCGCGCGCGTTGCTCGCGCGCGCCGCGAAGTCAATTTCGGCTGCGAGAAACCGTAACTGGCAGCCGATCAACCTTCGATCCGGACGAGGACGTCGTCGCGCTCGGTGGGGAAGCCGTCGCTCGCGCGGCCGTCGCGGTTCGAGGTGACCGCGTACAGTTGGCCGTCCAGGCCCTGTTCGATGTGCCGGACGCGGCCGAGTTCGTTCTGCAGGACGGGGTGGCCCGTCAGGGTGTAGGCGTCGTCGAGCCAGTCGGCGTCGAACCGCCGACCCCACTCGACCGACGGGAGGTCGGCGTCCGGCGGGGTCAGCGTGGCGACGACGACCTGCTGGCTGACCAGCCCGCCGATCACCATGCGGTTGCGCCAGGAGGGAATGGCGTCGCCGGTGTAGAAGACCGACCCCGAGGGCGCCCAGGTGACGTTGCCGGTGTTGGCCAGCGGCGGGTGGACGTCGTCCGCTCCCCGGTACCCCTCGCCGGTCCGGACCCGCGGCCAGCCGTGGTCGCCGCCGGCCTCCGGCTGTATGACCTCGTCGTGGCCCTTCGGGCCGTGCTCGTTGGTGAGCGTCGTGCCGTCGGGCAGCCAGACGACGCTCTGGGGGTTGCGGTGGCCGTAGGAGTACACCCGCGAGTCGGCACCGCCCCCGATACCGGGGTTTTCCGGCGAGGGCTCGCCGTTGACGTCGATCCGCAGGATCTTGCCGGCGAGCGACCCGGGGTCGGCCGACAGGCTGCCGTCGCCGGCCTCGCCGGTCGTCACCCAGAGGTCGCCCCGGGGGCCGAACTCCAGTCGGCCGCCGTTGTGGACCTTCCCGGCCGGAATGTCGTCGATCAGCACCGCCTCGGTTTCGCCCGGGGCGTCCGCCGAGACGTCGAACCGGGAGACGCGGTTCACCTTGTCGCCGCCGTTGGCCGTGTAGTAGACGAAGATGTACGGCACGTCGGGGTGGTCGGGGTGGACCGCGATGCCGAGGGTGCCGCCCTCGCCGCCGTCGACCCACCAGGGCTGTTCGTTGGTGCCCGCCGGGACGGACCCGGCGTCGATGACGTCCTCGGGCGCCAGCACGTTCTCCAGGTCCCCGCCCGAGAACCGCCGCACCCGTCCCACGCGCTCGGTGACGAACAGGTCGCCGTCCGGCGCGACGGCGACGTCCCACGGGACCTCCAGGTTCTCGACGAGGACGTTCGTCGAGACGTCGGCCGTCGGCACCTCGGTCGGGGCAGTCCAGTCCTCGACCGGCGAGAACTCACGGGAGGGCGTCGGGATCTTCTCCTCCACGCCCGGAGGGTCTTCGTCGAACAGCCCCAGACAACCGGTGAGCGCGACCGCTCCCGCGCCCGCGGCCGACGCGAGGACCCGACGTCGGGACGGGTGACGTGACATACCCCGGCGGTCGGGGGGCGACCGACAAGTGCTTTCGGTTCTGGCGGTGCGGCGGTCAATACGTTCGACGCCGGCCACAGTTACAGCACGTACCGTTCGCCGTCGACGGCCAGCGGTTCCTCGAACGCCTCGTCGGCCGGGTAGTAGTGGGCGACGTGGACCAGCCGAACGCGGTCGGCGTCCAGGTCCGCGGCCAGCGCGAGCGCCCCCTCGCGGGTCATGTGTTTCGTGCCGAACGTGCGGGGGACGTCGTCGTCGCCCTCGTGGCGGCCGCCGAGGGGGTGGTACTCGCAGAGGTGCGCCGGCACGATGCCGTCGGCCAGCAGGAGGTCCGGATCGGCCAGCACCGCCCGCGACGCCTCCGGGATCGCGTAGCTGGTGTCCCCCGACGCTGAGAGTTTCCCGCCCGTCTCGGGGTCCACGACGGCGATCCCGTAGCAGGGCAGCGGTGGGTGGTCGACCGGCACGAGCGTCACCCGGAAGCCGGCGGCGTCAAACGGTTCCAGCGGCTCCCGGGGGCGGACGGTCACCGCGTCGAGGTAGTCGTAGCGCTCGTCGACGGCCGCCGCGACGCTCTCGAAGTCCTCGCCGGGGACGGCGACGTCCTCGTCGGTCGGCAGGGCCGCCGCGACCCGCTCGCCGTGATCGTCGGCGGCGTAGACGGGAACGGGCGCGTCGCCGTCGCCGCGGGGGCCGAGCAGCCGGTAGGCGTTGCCCAGGCCGTCGAGGTGGTCGAAGTGGACGTGCGTGACGACGATCTCGTCCGGGAGGTCGACGTCGTGGGCCAGGAACTGCTGGCGGAAGTCGGGGCTGGCGTCGATCAGCAGCGACTCGCCGGTGCGCTCGTTGCGGACGTGGACCGAGAACCGCGACCGCTCGATCCCCTCCCGGCGAGCGCGCTCGCAGGTGTCACAGTCACAGCCCGGCGTCGGCGTCCCCGTCGTGTCGCCGGTACCCAGCAGCGTGACCTCCATTCGGCCCGGGGTTCGCGCCGCCGGTGCAAAGGTGCTACGCTCCCCCTCACCTTCCCCCGTCGGCCGTGCTCGCCCCGGACGAAACTCCCTGACATTTATATCTTCTGGCCGATTACTCGTCGCTATGCGAATCCACCATGGGGGCGGCCGCCCGCGCGGGCGGGCCGGCCGGTGCGAACGGCGGGGAGCAAGGACCGGGACGCCGCGTCTGGACGGGGGGACCCGCTCGTGAGGACCTACGACCTCTCCCGGCAGGTCGACGACGGGATGCCGACCTACCCCGGGGACCCGGAGGTAGACGTGTCGGCGACCGCGACCGTCGAGGAGGACGGCTACCGGGCGACGGAGTTGTCCATGGGGACCCACGCGGGCACCCACGTCGACGCGCCGGCGCACACGGAACCGGGCGGCCGAACGCTGGACGACTACCCCGCGTCGGCGTTCCGGTTCGAGGCCGTCCGGCTGGAGGTCGCGGGCAAGGCGCCGCGGGATCCCATCGAGCGGACCGACCTCCGGGACGCGGCGGCCGCGGTCAGCCCCGGGGACGCCTTCGCCGCAGACGTGCTGGTGCTCCGGACCGGCTGGGACGAGTACTGGGGCACCGAGTGGTACGACGACCACCCGTTCCTGACGCCGGAGGCCGCCGAGTGGCTGGCCGACAACGACTACCACGTCGCCGTCGACGCGCCGAGCGTCGACCCGACGCCGTCCCCCAATTCTCGCCCGGTCGAACCGGACGGTCTCCCCGCCCACCACGCCATCCTCGGGGGCGGGCAGTTCATCGTCGAGAACCTGACGAACCTGGCCGCACCGCCCGACCGGTTCACCCTGCACGCCTACCCCCTGGCGCTGGCCGACGCGGAGGCTGCGCCCGCGCGTGTGGTGGCAGTGGACGAAGACGAATAGTCCGGGCGAGAGGTGGTCTTCGTTCTCCGAGGCGGACATATGAATATATGTTCACATGTTCATATATGCCTGTGCAGCCGCCGCGGTGGCGCGCGCTGGCCCGCGTGTCGCCCTCGGCGACCGCGGGCCGACACCGCGCGAGGTCCCCGCGAACGGACGTGAGCGGGGGCTCGTCAGAGCTTGCCTCTGACGGTGGATGAGTAACGCAAGGAGCGCCCGACGGGCGCGACTGAGTAACGCAGTCGGCTGGGGAGGCGTGTGGCTGCGAGTTGTGGGGTGGGACTGAAAGAGGCCGCGGGCTCGACGCACCCGGCCGACGTAAGCACCGCAGGAACGACTGAGCAACGCGAAGGAGTGACGAGGCGCACAACGAGGGTCCCGCGAGTGCAACGAGCGGGACGCAGCGAGAGCGTCGCTCTCGCCCGCCCCGGGAGTCGAGCCCGCGGGGGCTTTCTGGGCGGCGCTGCCAAAGCCACCGTCGACAGAGAGCATGCGGGGGCTTTCTGCGTGTTGCTGACCGAGCTATCGTTTGCAGAGATTCGACCAGGGGTGTCACGCTAGCGCAGAGTCGAAAGATCGTCGGAGCGGTCGTGACGCGGCACGCAACGCCTAGGGGAGCCACACCCTCCCCAGCCGACTGCGTTACTCGGTCACTCCCGTTGGTCGTTCCTTGCGTTACTCCTCCCTCGCGCGCGTTCCTCGCGCGCGCCGACGCCCGACGATGGGCCGGCTAGACGACGCCGGAAGCCGGCCTCCCCACTATCGTGAAAACCCCCGTACTCGACCGCCAGGAGAACGTTTAACCGCTCCGTGTAGCAAGAAACGCACATGCTCCACGCGAAGGGTCCGCTCCTGTCGATCCACCTGGGGGACCGCGAGGCCACCACGGAATCCATCGACGACGTGCTGGCGTCGTTCGTCGGCGGCCGCGGCGTCGCCACCCGCCTGGCCCACGACCGGGTCCCGTTCGACGCCGACCCCCTGGGGCCGGACAACCGGCTGTACTTCACGACCGGCCCGATGCAGATGTCGAACATGAGTTTCACGGGGCGGATGAACGCCACTACGGTCTCGCCGCTGACCGACGGGCTGCTGTCCTCGAACGCCGGCGGCTTCATGTCCCGGAACTTCGCGGACGCCGGGTACAGCGCCGTGGAGTTGGTCGGCGAGAGCGACGAACTGGTGATCGTCCACGTCACCGACGAGGGCGTCGAGTTCGAAGTGGTCCCGGAACTGGCCGGCGCGACGATCCTGGAGGTCACCGACCACGTCGAGGAGAGCCGCGGCGAGGCGTACGGCCCCGACAACGTCGCGGCCATCGGCCCGGCGGGCGAGAACCTGGTGCGGTTCGCCGCGATCATGACCACCGAGAGCCGGGCATTCGGCCGCGGGGGGCTGGGGGCCGTCCTCGGCGCGAAAAACGTCAAGGCGGTCACCTTCGCGGGCGACTCCCCGCCGGAGATCGAGATTCCGGACGTCGGGATGGAGATCCACCGCGAGGCGGCCCAGGACGACCACATCATGAAACGGCAGGGGACGACCAGCGTCACCTCCTACGCCAACCACGTCAACGCCCTCCCGACCCGGTACTTCTCGGAACTGTCCTTCGAGGGCGCCGACGGCATCGGCGGCGAGGCCGTCGAGGACAAGAAGTTCGAGAAGGGCACCTGCTCGGCGTGCGCGTTCGCCTGCAAACTGCCGACCCGCGACGAGGAGACGGGCCTGGAGACGGAGGGGCCGGAGTACGAGACGGTCATGGCCTTCGGCTCGAACGCGGGCGTCGACGACGTCGTCTCGGTGATGCAGTCCAACGAGCTGTGTGACGCCCTCGGGATGGACACCATCTCCTGTGGCGACGTCGTCTCGGCGTACCTCGCGGCCAACGACGAGTTCGGCAACTCCGAGTTGGTCCACGAACTGGTCGAGAAGATCGCCCACCGCGAGGGCGAGGGCGACCTGCTCGCGGAGGGGATCGACCGCATCCACGACGAACTCGGGGTCGACAACTGGACGGTCAAGGGCATGGAGTTCGCGGCCCACGACGGCCGGACGCTCAACGGCCAGGGACTCTCCTTTGCGGTCGCCAACCGCGGCGCCGACCACATGTACTCGACGACCTACGCCTACGAGTACCCGCTGGTCGACTCCGAGGAGGGCGGCGGCCACCCCCGGACGAAGCCCTTCGACCCGACGGGGCTGGACGGCAAGGCCGAACTGGTCGTCGAACAGGAGAACGCCCGCGCCATCGAGGACTGCGGGGTCGTCTGCCGGTTCTCGCGGGACGTGATGACCGAGGAGCGCCTCGAAGCGTTGTTCGAGACCTCCTACGACGACCTCCAGGGGATCGGCGCCCGCGTCGTCGAACTCGAACGGCACTTCAACAACCGGCGCGGCATGGACCGCGAGGACGACCGCCTGCCGTACGACCTCCCGGACTTCGAGGCGGCCCTGGAGGAGTACTACGACCTGCGGGGCTGGAACGACGACGGGACCGTCCCGGACGGGCGAATCGCCCACGCCGACTGATCGAAACCGGAACCGGCGGACCTGGCGTTCGCGGCCGAGGTCACCGCCGCTCGTCCAGCGCCGCCGTGACCAGTCGTCGCTCGGCCCGGCGGAGCAGGTCCGACGCCGTCGACGTCCCGCAGTCCAGGCGCGCGGCGACCGCTTCCAGGTCGCCCTGGCGTGGCAGTTCGTAGTACCCGGCGTCCCACGCCGCGCGCACCGCCTCGCGCTGGCGTTCGCTGAGCGTCTCCCGGTCGACGTGGCGGTACGTCCCGGTCCTGAGGACGTCGAGGGAAACGTCGTCGGGCAGTCCCTCGATGGCACCCGAGAGGGCGTCGGCGTCGCCGACCAGCGAGAGCCGGATGGTCCGGTCCTGACGCATCTCCACGGGCGGGACGACCAGCAGCGCCTCGCGGTCCAGGGCCTCGTAGTACTGCCGTTCGCGCTCGCGGAGCCGCGTCCGGACGTAGACGTAAAAGCCACCGTCGGCGTCCTCGGTCGTCCACTCCTCGAGGTCCGGGGCCCGCTTCAGCGCCGCCTCGTAGACCGTCCGGTCGCCCTCGACGTACACCAGCAGCGTCGTCGTCTCCCCGGCCGCGTCGCGTTCGAGGATGACCTCGCGCCGCAGGCCGGGGGACTCACAGATCAACTCGTGCATCGGGTGTAGCGACTCCGCCGGGACCTGGAGCGAGACGCGTGCGGCGTGCATGCCCCGCGTTCGTCCCGGGGGACCTTCACGGTGTAGGCTCGCGACCCGCCACGGCGACCGACGTCGCCGAGTCCCGTCACGGCCGTTCCGGGTGGACGGCGTGAACGAGCACCTCGCAGTCGGATTCAAGCGGCGGGTCGAGGATCTCGCCGGGGCGCTCGAAGATGCGGCGCATCACCCAGTCGGAAAAGCGGGCGTCCCAGTTGTCCGTCTCCTCGTAGGCCGCCCAGAGCCGGTCGGCGTCCTCGGTCTCCATGTAGTAGTGCAACACGAGCCGACCCCCGACGGGTTCGAACAGGATCGACTCGGTGTACATCGCCTCCGCTTCCAGCGTGTCGGTCTGGTCGCGGAGCCACTCGCCGACGCGGTCGAACCGCTTGAGCCAGTTGCCGGCGCGAACGACCCGGCTCACGAGCCAGCTAACGGCCCCCGACTTCAGGGGGATCGTCGTCACGGCGACCGGTATCGGCAGTTCGTCGCCGGCGACGGGTGCGACCAGCGGCGGTCCGCAGTGTTCGGCGTACCGTTCCCGTCGGTGGGGATTCGTGGCGTGCGTGAGTAGCTGGTGGCCGTCGCGGCCGTCGGCGTGGACCGTCGTCTCGCCGGCCAGCAGGTCGTCGAGCCCCCGCTCGAACAGCGGCGACGCACCCCGGATCGTCCCGTCCGGGTCGACCCACTCGTCGGCGTCGTCGTCGACGACCTCCACGTACCACACCAGCGCGTCGCCCGCCCGATTCCCGTTCCAGCCGAAGGCGCCACGGTCGAGAAACAGCGTGACGAGCGTCACGTCCGCTATCGGAAGGAGCGTCCGGACGTCGCCGTCGCCGTGGTCTTCGGCCCACTCCGCCAGCAGGTCGAGGGTCGCGTCGGTCTCGCCCGGCCGAATCGGCTGGCGGACCAGCAGCGAATCGAAGACGTCGATCCCGCCGCGGTCGACCGGGACGTCCGGGGTCCCCTGCCCGTCGGTCGTGCCCATACGCCAGGTCGGGGGCGAAGCCAGCAAAGTCTTGACACGGCACACTCCGCCCATTTAAGTGCTGACGGGGCCTCCGACCGCGCGGCCTTTCCGAACGACGCCGGCCGTGCACACGATCAGCCGCTATACTAACAGTCAAACGTAACCGCAGATTCGGGGCGTCGATCTTCGGATGGATCCGTACTCGCTGGTCCTTCCACGTCGAAAGCCCCGGCCGGCTTCGGTCGCGCGCCTAGCTGCACTCCTCGTTCGGTCGCTCGCTACGCTCGCTTCCTCCCTGCGGTGCTTACGTCATCGGGCGTCCCGAAGCCGGCCGCTCCTTTCAGCCCCACCCGGCGCCGGGCGGGACTGAAAGGGATCGTGCGCTCGACTCCGCCCTGACGACGCTCCCGCGAACCCCGCGAGCAGAGGTCAGCGAGACGCAGCCCGCGCAGCGCAGCGAGCAGGACCGTCTCGCCAGACAAGCACCGCAGCAACGCGAGGAGCGCAACGGGGGTCCCGCGAGCGTGCGAGCGACCCAACGAGAACTTGTCTTTCGCCCGCCCCGGCGGGTTGAGCGCGTGGGGGCTTTCGGGAGGGACGACTACCCCAGGATCGATGCCAGAGATACTGAGTACTTCTGCCCGTTATTATAGTACGTAGGGACCGTCAGAGCCACCTTTGCCAAGATCAAAGCAGGGTGCGTTGTCCTTTATTGAATGTTGTTGAAGATATAATTAGATATTATACAAAATCGTTGATATCACTGCACTATTATGTCAGAGATATCTCAACCAAGAGAATTCATAGCTAAACTCCAAAACGAGCGATTTGGTGTCTATATTACTCGTTTTCACTTTCACCGGACTCCCCAATATCTTTTTACCCTAGGGGTATTACCGTAGTATAACAACTGGCGCTAGCGAGGCGTGCGGTCCATAGCAGGTGAACCCAACATGTCATCCGAATCAACTGAACGAACCGATTTCGAGGAACTGAAAGAGATACTGAAAGAGTTCCTTCGTCACCTAGATTTCGCATACAATTACCGGCTACAGAAATTGGTGTTTTACGGAGATATCTGGTGCCTCCAGAACTTCGGCAAGCGGCTGTCGGACGCCTCGTTCAAACCGTATAACTACGAGAGCTATTCGGACGACGTAAGCGATGCACTGGACGAACTGGTTGAAGAGGGGGGTGTAGATTTCAAAATCGTGATGAAACAGGACGGTCCCACTAGGGAATACCAAAATCACCCGGAAGGAGGCGATCTTTCCTCCGCAAAGAAAGAGATCATCAAACAGATTCACAAAGAGACTACGGGAGTTTCGACCGATGAACTCGCTCAGTTCACGAAGCAAACGTGGCTATTTAACAATACAGACGAAGGCGAACCAATGGACTTTGAGTATTACGTGAACAACGTAGTCTTCAACAGCGGGGATTTGGAGGGGCTCGGAAGTTCAAACGAAGATGCGCTAGAGACAGATGATTTTGAGAGTCTGATCTCAACATAGCATTAAAAATGGATTGGGAGATTAAGATATATCCTGAGTTTCGAGATGATTTGAGACGCTGGCATCAGGCTGACACCTCGTTGGGCGAAACTCTCTTGAAGAAGTGTCGTTCAATTCAACAAAACCCTTTGAAAGGTGAACCGAAGAAAGGCGGACCTATCGCTGGTTGTAGGGCAGTATATGCTAGGAACACTGATTATGCAATTATCTACGAGAATGAGCCTGATGTTATGTTGCCAAGCCAAACCTCAGATATTGAGCAAGTTCACTTTTACGGCATCAAAAAGCACGATAACCAGGATCGTGCGCGGACTGGCACAGAAGCCCCTCTTATCTCAATCTATCAATTCGAATTGGAGGTCCCCTCGGAGAAAGCGGCAGAAATACATTCTGCACTACATGATGCTGAAGGAGTTCATCCTGATAAATCAAGGACAGAGTGGGGAGAGACAGCAGTCTTCCGAGGTGAATATGAAGGACAACATGAAGATTTGTTTAATGCGATTGCTTCCGATGGTGAATTAGTTGAGCGAGAACGCCGTCCTCTTGAGGATTTCCTTGAAGACCCATAGGCCGAATCCCTTAATAGATCTACATCGGTTCATGCTCCTGTTAAATTGTAGCTAAGGCTTGAGTTCCCTCCGAGATGTTACCAAACTTGTCGAGTACCTACACTTTACCCACCGCTGAAACAGAGACCGGGATCCGAACTGAACGAGCAAATCGATTGCTGCCACGCTCGGGCAGACACTCCTCCTACACTGAACCCGCTGTCTTTTGTGCCCTACCGTCCTAGTGAGAGGTATGAGCGAGCAACAGTCAGAGAACACGATCACGGTCTACTCGGACTACGTGTGCCCGTTCTGTTACCTGGGGCGGAAGTCCCTGGACCAGTACCAGGCCGACCGCGAGCGCGACCTGGAGATCGACTGGCACCCGTTCGACCTCCGGGCGGGCAAGCGCGGTCCGGACGGCGAGATCGACCACGACGCCGACGACGGCAAGGACGAGGAGTACTACGAGAAAGCGAAGGAGAACGTCCGGCGCCTCCAGGAGGAGTACGGCGTCGAGATGGAACTGGACCTGACGACCGAGGTCGACTCGCTGCCCGCGCAGGCCACCTCCTACTACGTGAAAGAGCACTACCCCTACGAGCAGTGGCTGGAGTTCGACGAGGCCATCTTCGAGGCGGTCTGGCAGGACGGCCGCGACGTCGGCGACCCGGACGTCCTCGCTGACCTGGCCGAGAGCGTCGGCCTCGATCCCGCCGAAATCCGCGAAGCAATCACCGACGACGACCGCCGGGAAGAGGTCCGGTCGCACTCGGAGACGGCCCGGAAACGAGGCGTCAGCGGCGTGCCGACGTTCGTCTACGAGGGGACCGCCGCCCGCGGCGCCGTCCCGCCCGAGCACCTAGAGCGTCTCGTCGAAGGGGACTGATCCGGCAACGTAGCGCCGGACGGGACCGTCCAAACCTGCGGAGGTAGCCGGCACATCCGGCGAATGCCGAGGGGGCCGGCACCGCCGCCGAGAGCGAAGGTGTCCGGCATCACCGACGGGAGCGATGGTGACCGACAAATCCGGCGGACGTAACGGTAGCCGGCATCACCGACGGGAGCGACGATGGCCGGCACACTCTTCGGGCGGGACTGAAAGGGGCCGCGTCGTGGGCGTCGCCACGAGCCCTGCGAGCGGCGGCTCGTCGGAGCTTGTCTCCGACGGTGCCCCGACGACGCAAGCACTGGACTGAGGGAGCGAACGGAGTGAGCGACTGAGGGAAGCGCGCAACGAGGGTCCCGCGAGCCTGCGAGCGACCCAGCGAGAGCTTGCTCTCGCCCGCCGCGACGTCACGAGCGCGCGGGGGCTTTCTGGGTGGTGGTGGCGGCCAGTGAACCCCAACGACTTCCTTCGACATCGAAGCGCGCGACCGTACCACCGCGGGGCTTTCTGGATGGCAACCGCGGCAGAACCGCGACGACCACCCTTAACAGCGCCGCGGACGAAGCCCGCACGTGACCACCGACGACGGATTCGAGACGGACCTCGAACGGGCGCGGGACCTGCTGGCCCGCGAGGACCTCGACGGCTTCTACGCCGGGGCGGTCTCGGAGGACGAACTCGACTACGTGTTCGCCCACCGCTTCGACGACCCCGAGCGGGTCGGCATGCAAGCGCTGTCGCTTCTGGCGTACCACCTCCAGGCCATCGCCGAGGAGGCGAACCTCCCGCCCGAACAGGTCGCCGAGGACGCCGCACGGCTGGCCGCTCGATTGGATGAGAGTGAAGACGAGGGCGAGGACTCCTTATAAGTTTCCAAGGCTTATAAAGCCGCCACCTTCTCACGGTTCCAGCACCGCACGGAACCGGACGTCGCCCTCCCGTAGCCGCCGGAACGCGCGTCCGGCCTCGGCCAGGTCGAACGTCTCGACCGCGGGGACGACCTCCTGGCGAGCGCCGAACGCGAGCGCGTCCTCGGCGTCTCGCGGGGTCCCCGACGCCCAGCCGGCGACGCCGCCGCGGGTGGCAGTCAGGGCTCCGACGTCAACCGGAACCGGCTGCTCGGGGACGCCGACCGCGATCACCTCGCCGCCGGCGTCGAGGCCGCCCACGACGCCGGCCACGGCGTCGCTGGCCGGCGCGGTGGCGAGGACGACCCGCGCGCCACCGAGGTCCCGGAGGGCCGCCGCGGGGTCCTCGGCCTCGGCGTCGACGAAGTGGTCGGCGCCGAACGACCGCGCAGCCTCGCGCTTGTCGGTCCCGCGGGAGACGGCGACGGTCTCGAAGCCCGCCCGCCGGGCGTACTGCAGGCCGAGGTGGCCGAGGCCGCCGACGCCGACCACCGCGACGAGGTCGCCCATCCGGGCGTCCGAGTGCCGGAGGGCGTTGAAGGTCGTGAGCCCGGCACAGAGCAGGGACGCGGCCGCCTCGTCGGCCAGGCCGTCCGGAACGGCGGCGACGGCCTCGCTACGGGCGAGCGTGTACTCGGCGTAGCCGCCGTCGCGGTCCATCCCCGTGACGGGCGCGTTCTCGCAGTGGACGAAGTCCCCGCGCCGGCAGGCCTCGCAGACGAAACAGTGGCCGCCGTGCCAGCCCACGCCGACGCGGTCGCCCTGCTCCCACGCGGTCACGTCGCCGCCGACGGCGTCGACGGTCCCGACGACCTCGTGGCCGGGGATGCGGGGATACTCGGACGCCCCACCCTCGCGGACGTGGACGTCGCCGCCGCAGACGCCACAGGCCGCGACGGCGATCCGAATTTCCTCCGGCCCTGGCTCGGGGACCGGACGCTCGACGACCTCGAACTCCGCTCCTGCCCCGGGGACCTGTACCGCGCGCATCGTCTCGGTGTCGGTCATCGACTCCCCCGTTGGCCCGCCGCCGCCATATCGGTTCCCGGAAGCGAACTTTTGTTTGCGTTCCGAGAGGTCAGTCGTCGTCGGGTCAGGCCCGTCGGTGTCGGTCAGGCCCCATCGAGCGGCCGCGTCGGCGTCGACTCCCCGACGAAGAACAGGCCGTCGTACGACGCCGGGAGGTCCGTTCGCTGGTAGTAGTCCCCGGGGTCGACGTCCGGATCGTACACCGACCCGACGTAGCGAACGCCCGGATGCCCATCGAACCACCCTGCCAACCGGGCATCGTTTCCCGCCGAGGCGAGGTCGAGGAAGCGGGGCGAGTCGAGCGCATCGAAGTAGGTAGTCGCGCTCCCGTCGAGCGGGTCCCCGACGGCGAACGTGCGCGGTTCCCCGTCGGGGTCGGTGGCGGAGATCGCCCGGAACGACCCGCGGCCGAAGTCGAACCCGAGCGGCCGGTAGCGGTCGCCGAACTCGCGGTCGAGGTGTTCGCCCATCGTCTCCGCGTCGGTCCAGGGCCGACCGTCGTCGAAGGTCCCGCGCTGGACGTGGCCGTCGTGCGCCCAGACGGCGACGCCCTCGCCGGGGTCACGTTCCAGACACCACGCGACGTTCTCGGCCAGCAGGCGGTCGCGCTCGGCCATCCCCGCCTCGTGGGGGCCGTCCTGCTCGTGGCGGACGCGGTGCCACTCGCAGTTGCGGACGACGACCCGACAGAGGTGACGGGTACGCTCCCATTCCGCGGCCGACGTCGCGTCGACGAACGCCTCGCGGTTCGCGTCCAGGCGCTTGCCCACGGCCGTCGCGGCGGCTTGGCTGCGGGCGAGGTAGCGATCACGGAGCGCGTCGTCGGCGGGCGGGCCCTCCGACGCGGCGAGGGAATCGAGGTCGTTCGGGACCGGGATCACGTCGGCGCGCTGGAGGTGCTCGCCGAGGGGACCGGCCGGCGCGGAGGGGTCGCTCAGGTCGATCCCCCGGACGCGCACCCGGTCGCCGGGGGGCCGACCCTCGTTGAACTCGCGGAGCCAGCCCAGCAGGTCCGCCACCGCCTCCGTTTGCCACTGCCACTTCCGAAGGCCCGCGAGCGCTGTTTTCGGGTCCCTCTCGCCGTGCCGGACGTGCCGGTCGGCGGCCAGCATCGCCGCGACGTCCGCCTCGAAGGCGACCGTCCGGAACCCTCGCTGTTCGACCAGCAGGCGAATCACCCGACATTTCAGTCGGAAGAACTCCCGGGTTCCGTGGGTGGCCTCGCCCAGCCCCACCACGTCGGCGCCGTCGAGGCGGTCCGCCAGGGGCGCGAGGTCGGCACGGTCGGCGCCGGGGTCCGTCGAGGAGAGGGCAGTCGCGTGTTCGGCTAGCGCCGCCACGACGTCGTCGCGCATGGCTACGGGGAGTCGGTCGCGCCGGAAAAACACGTGGGATGTCTGTTTCTCCCCCTCGGCCGAGAGTTTATAAAGGAACACAGGCATACGTGTACGCATGAGCACCAAGACGATCTCCCTCGACGAGGAAGCCTACGAGCGGCTCAGGGCCAGAAAGCGCGAGGGGGAAAGTTTTTCGGACGTCGTCAAGCGACTGGCGTCCGAGCGGCCGCTGTCGGACCTCGCCGGCGTGCTCTCGGAGTCGGAGGCGGACGCGCTCGCGGACGCAATCGAGGAGCGACGCGACCGTTCGCACCGCCGGGCGGACGAGCTGGCCGAGGAGTTGAGCGAGGAGTGATCCTCGATACGTCCTTTCTCGTCGCACTCGTCCGGGGCGACGGAGCGGCAGCCGAGCGCGCCGACCTGCTCGACCGGCGCCGCGAACAACAGAAGCTATCGTCGGTGACCCTGCTCGAACTGTACGAGGGAGTTCATCGCGCACGCGAGTCCGAGCGTGAGCGGGAAGCAGTTCTGGACGTCCTCGACTCGAAGGTCGTCGTCCCCGCCGACGCCGCGATAATGCGTCGGGCAGGCCGGATCTCCGGGTCCCTCTACGACCGTGGCGAACCGATCGACCGCGAGGACTGCGTCATCGCGGCGTCCGCGCTTTCGGAAGGTGAGCCCGTCCTCACGGGGAACGCGGCGCACTTTCGACGGATCGACGGGCTGGACGTCGAGACGTACTGACGGAGGCTTACCTCGTGAACGTAGTGGCGCTCTACAGCGGGAGTAATTCTTTTGCGCATGACGGGCGTACCACTGGCGTGAGATGAGCACCGACACGGACGGGGACCCCGAGATGGTCAAGATCGACGTGAAGGTCACCAGGCAGCAGAAAGCGGAGATCGACGAAACGTGGAAGGAACGGGGATACCCGAGTCGCTCGGAGTTCATCCGGGACGTCCTCCGGGATGCGACCGAACCGACGTTGACTTCCGAGGCGCTCCGTGAACTCGCGGAGGGACTGGCCGACGTAGAGGAAGGGCAGACCGTGAGTCTCGACGAGGCGAAGGAGGAACTCGGGATATAGATACCGCTGGGCAATCTTAAGTGCGGTGACGAAGCAAACGGTTGATGAATGACGGTCGACGTCGAAATAACGGAAACCGCCCTCGATACTCTCCACGGCCTCGACAGGGAACCCCGAGAGCGCGTCGTCTCGAAGGTCGAGGGGATCGTCGACTTTCCCGAGCACTACCTCGACCCACTCACCGACTTTCCGGGGTACAAACTCCGGGTCGGCGACTTCCGGGTGATCGTCGACTGGGACCGCGAAGCCGACGTCCTCTACGTCGTTGCAATTCTAGAACGCAAGCACAACTACCGCGAACTGTCCTCGCTGGAAGACGTCTGGGGCAGTTGGCGGGAGTAGATTCCGCCCGCGTTACCGCGTGAGCGTGATCGCGGCGCCCTGCCCGAAGCCGACACAGAGCGTCGCCAGGCCCTTGTCCGCATTGCGGTGGTTGAGTTCGTGGGCCAGCGTCACGGGCAGGCGCGCCCCGGACGCACCGAGCGGGTGGCCGATGGCGATGGCGCCGCCGTTGACGTTGAACTTCTCGTCGGGGACGCCGAGTTCGCGCTGGGCGTACAGCGTCTGGGAGGCAAAGGCCTCGTTCAACTCGACGAGGTCGAACTCGTCGATGGACTCGCCGGTGCGCTCCAGTAGGCCCCTGGTCGCCGGAACCGGGCCGATGCCCATCATGGTGGGATCGACGCCCGCGACGTTGTGGTCGCCGACGTAGGCCAGCACGTCCAGGCCGTAGTCCTCCGCGAACGCCTCGCTCGTGACCAGCAGGGCGGCCGCGCCGTCGCTGATCTGGCTGGAGTTGCCCGGCGTGACCGTGCCGTCGGCCTTGAACACGGTGGGCAACTGTGCCATCTTCTCGGGGGTGGTGTTCGGCCGGATGCCCTCGTCCTCGGTGACGGTGATCGAGTTGCCCTCGTCGTCGGTGCCCTCGACGGGGACGATCTGGTCCGCGAAGCGGCCCTCCTCGGTTGCGTCGGCGGCGCGCCGGTGGCTGCGGTAGCCGTACTCGTCCTGCTCCTCGCGGCCGACGTCGTACTCCTCGGCGACCTTCTCGGCGGTCATCCCCATCTGGAGGTCCGCGAGGTTGTACTCCTCCTGCAGGCGCGGGTGGAAGTTCCGTCCCTCGTAGGCGCCCTCCATCGGGACGCGGGTCATCGACTCGACGCCGCCGACGATCAGGCAGTCGCGCTGGCCCGCCCGGATGGCGTCCGACGCCGACATGACCGCCTGCATCGAGGACGCGCACCAGCGGTTGATCGTCGTTCCCGGCACCTCCTCGCCGAGGTCCGACAGGATCGAGATGATCCGCGCCACGTTGTTGTCCTGCTCGCCGCGCTGCTGGGCGACGCCCCACATCAGATCGTCGACGTGGTCCGAGTCCAGCCCCGTCTCGGCCAGGATTTCGTTGATGAGCGGGATCGACAGGTCCTCGCTGCGGACGTCCGAGAAGACGCCGTCCTGCTTGCCCTGCGGGGTGCGGTAGGCTTTGGCGATTACTGGGGTGGTTCCTTTGGACATGGGTG
>CAYTAG010000030.1:0-21086 GCA_964435625.1 uncultured Halobacteriales archaeon
GAGGTGCCGGCTACCTTCGATTCGCCGGCGGTGCCGGCCACCTCTGGTCCGTCGGCGATGCCGGCCACCTCCGGTCTGGCGGTTGCCCCGGCCACCTCCGCGGGGCGGCGGCGCCGGCCACCTTCGAATCGCCGGGCGTGGGGACGACCGATCAGTCGCCCTACTGGGGACGCCGATCACCGCCAGGCACCGTCGCTCTATCCTCGGCGCAGGAGCGCCAGCGCCTCCTCGTCGGACACCTGCGGGAACGACCGGTAGTGACGGCCGACCGCGCCGAAGTCCCTCGGAACCTCCAGGACGACCACCTCGTCGGCCTCCGGTTCGAGGACGTCGAACGCGTCCGGTGGCCCGACCGGGACCGCGAAGACGACGCGCTCGGGGTCCTGGCCGGTGATCTGCCGGAGGCAGGCGATGGCGGTCGCGCCGGTGGCGACGCCGTCGTCCACCAGGACCACGCGCTGGTCGGCGAGGTTCGCCGTCGGGTCGCCGCCGCGGTAGGCCTCGACCTTCTCGCGGGCGTTCTCGGCTTCCCGCTCGGTCTCGCGGTCGAGGTACGACTCCGGGACGCCCAGGCGGTCCAGCAGGTCGTCGTTGAGCCAGCGGCTCCCGTCGCCGGCGACCGCGCCGACGGCGAGTTCGGGGTTGTCCGGCGCGCCGATCTTCCCGGCGACGACGACGTCAAGCGGCGCGTCGAGTTCGTCGGCGACGGCCCGCCCGACTGGCAGGCCGCCGCGGGGGATCGTCAGGACGACGTCCGCGTCGACGCCCCGGTCGCCCAGCGCCGCGGCGAGTCGCCGTCCCGCGTCGGTCCTGTCGTCGAACACGTCCGTACCGACGGCTCGCGGGGCAAAAAGTCTACGTGAACGTTTCACATACCCGAGGCGTGCTATCGTCGAGCAGTCCCGACCAGGTGGTGGGGTCCGCGCGGCCGCTCAGTTCCGGCTCGGGCGGGTGTGCTCGGTGCCGGTGCCCTTCTCGCGCATGCCCCGGCCCTGCGTGCCGGCGCTGGTCTTGCCGCGGAACGCGCGCCCGCGGTGGGAGTCGCCGCAGATCCAGTTGAGGTCGTCGTCGTTCTCGATGGCGGGGTGGGCCGGGTCCACGAGGATCACCTCGAACCACTTCTGGCTGCCGTCCTCGCCGACCCAGTAGGAGTTCAGCACCCGCAGGTTGCGGAACTTGCGGCTGGCGCGCTCCTCGGTGATGCGCTGGGTGCTCTTGCGGCGACCGATGCGGTTGACGCCCGTGCGCTTGCTGCGGCGGCCGGCGCGGGGCGCCTGCTTTCGGGCGGTCCCCTTGCGGACGCTCACGCGGGCGACCACGACGCCCTGCTTGGCCTTGTAGCCGAGTTCGCGGGCGCGGTCCAGCCGCGTCGGTCGTTCGATCCGCTCGATGGCGCCCTCCTCGCGCCACTCCTGTTTGCGTCGCCACTGCAGTTCGGCGAGTTTCCCGTCGTCCGGGTCCTTCCAGGCGTCCCTGATGTGCGAATAGAAGCTCCGTGCCATGGTTATCACCACGGGCGTTTGCCGGTTCAGCGGTCGAGCCGCCACATTCCGATGACCTGTCGGTGACAGGCGCCCGCTGGTGCCCGTCGCCCAGCGAGTTGCCCAACTCTTCTCCGCTGGGTCGTTTAAGAGCTTCGAAAGCCCCCGGAGGTGCCAGGGACCGCCGCCGTCACGGCCGGAACTCCCGGATCAGGGAAGCCGAACGCGACCGCTACGGGGGCCTGGCTCGTTCGCCGTCCCACGCCACGCGGCCCTCGTCGGCCAGTTTCTCCAGGTGGGCGACGACGGTCGAGACCGCCAGGTGGCGCACGCCCGAGAGGTCCTTGTCGTAGGCGGCGTCGACGACCTCCCCGGGCGTTTCCGCGCCGGCCTCGACGGCCGCGAGGACGCGTCGCTCGCGCTCGCGCCGGTGGTCGATCAGGCGGTCGAGTTCCGCCCGGGGCGCGTCGATCCGTGGCCCGTGGCCCGGGTACAGGACCGCCGGATCCCGGTCCCGGAGTCGCCGGAGGGAATCGAGGTACGCAGCCACGTCGCCCTCCTCGGCGCCGACGACGACGCTGCCCTCCGCGACGACGAGGTCCCCGGTCAGCACGCCCCCGCCGACCGCGAACGCCAGGTGGTCGGGGGCGTGCCCCGGCGTCGCCAGCGCCGTGACCTCCACGGCGTCGGCCGACACCACGTCCCCGTCCGCGAGGGTCCGGTCCGGGGCCACGTCCGCGGCCGCCTCGAACCGCTCTTCGAACCCCTCGCACGCCCAGACGGTCGCCCGGTCGGCGTACCTGGCGACCGCGCCGACGTGGTCCGGGTGGGCGTGCGTAACCAGGACGTGCTCGACGCCGCGGCGCGCAACCGCCGCGTCCAGCTCGTCGCAGTCGGCCGCCGGGTCGACCAGCACCGCGGGGTCGTCGCCGACGAAGTACGTGTTGGTGGTCCCCGCCTCCGCCAGCGTCTCGACCGGAACCCGGACCCGCTCGACCTCGACCATACACCGCGTCGGACCGCGACGCACTTAGCCGTTCGCGGCTGGCACCCGGTTTCGATCCGGCGTTCCGTTGACGGGAGGGCCGCGAAACGATCCTGGATCGACGCCGGCTTGACGCGTGGTCGGACGGGTCGACCGGCGGACCACACCCGTCGACGACCGGCAGCTACGCGCGAACGGAACTGCATGTCCCCGGAACGACGGGTCGAAAGGACTGATCGAGGGATTCCGGTCGGCGTGGATACGGCTGGCTTCGACGCGTTAGCCCGGAAAAACCCGAACCGGAAGAGGCGCGGACGGAGCGTCCACGGACGGTATCGGGTGCCTCGGAAGGTGGAATGGGCCGTGGCCGGCGGTCCCATCGGACGCGGTGGTGGACCCGCGTCCGTACGGTGACACGCCCCATGGGTGGATATGCCTTCGTCCCAAAATTTTGGAGCCGCGTCGGCCGGCTGGCCGTCAATCGTCGAGGGGCCGGTCGTCAGTTGTTGAGGTAGTAGACTTGCTTGCGCGCGTCCCTGAAGCTACACCGCGACTGCACGAGGTCGGCCTCCGCGAGACGGTTCAGCGCGTAGCGGACGGTCCGGTCGGGCAACAGGGATTCCTCGGCGAGTTCGCCCTGCGAGAGCGGGGCGTCGGTCTCCAGCACCTTGGCCACGAGCTTCGCGCTTGGGGGAAGTTCGCGGAGCCGCGCGCGGAACTCCGATTCCGTCAACGGTTCTGCCTCGCTGTTTTCGGCGGTCGCACTCATACCCCCAGCGAGCGTGGAACGCATCGTAAACCTTGTCCATATGTGTGTGGGGAGAAAATAAGGAATATAAGGTCACGTGCCCGGAACGTTTTCCGCGACCCGGCCGAAGGCGCCGGCATGGAATCGGTTCCCTCCGACTACCTCGACCTGTTCGAGTGGGAGACGTTCGGTAGTTTCGCGACGGTCATGCCGGACGGGACGCCCCACGTCACCCCCGTCTGGATCGACTACGACGGCGAGCACGTGCTGGTCAACACGGCGCGGGGCCGCCGGAAGGAGCGAAACGTCCGGACGAACCCGAACGTGGGCGTGCTCGCGCTGGATCCCGGGGACCCCTACCGGTACGTATCCATCAGGGGGACCGTCACCGAGGTCACCGAGGACGGGGCCGTCGACCACATCGACGAACTCGCCGGCCGCTACATGGGCGCCGACGAGTACCCCAACCACGGCGAGGAGCAGGGACCGCGAGTCATCATCCGGATCGCCCCCGACCGCGTCGTGACCAGCGGGTGAGAAGGTGGCGTCGTGGGGGCGACGCCGCCCGGTACCGTTGGACGACGAACCTGTCGAGCAGTTCCAGTACCGTTTTATCCCCGGGGAGAGGTAGACACGGACAGCGTGAAAGGACAGGAGTGGTACCAGGAAGACGACGTCGCGGAGGCCTACGAGGCCAAGCGGTTCTCCCGTGGCGGTCGACTCATCGACCGCCGGGAGAAGGAGGCGGTGCTGTCGGCCCTGGGCCCCGTCGAGGGCAAGGACGTGCTGGAGATCGCCTGCGGAACCGGCCGGTTCACCGTGATGCTCGCCGACCGCGGGGCGAACATCGTCGGCCTCGACATCTCGGCGCCGATGCTCCAGCAGGGTCGGCGCAAGGCGCAGTCGGCGGGCGTCGCCGACACGGTCGAGTTCATGCGCGGGGACGCCGGCCGCCTCCCGTTCGAGGACGACGAGTTCGACGTGGTGTTCGCCATGCGCTTTTTCCACCTCGCGGATACCCCGGCGGCGTTCCTCCGGGAGATGCGACGGGTCGCCCGCGACCGCGTGTTCTTCGACACGTTCAACAGTTACAGCACGAGGACGCTGTACAACTGGGCGCTCCCGATGGGGTCGCGGCTGTACTCCGGTTCCGACGTCGCCGCCCTCCTGGACGAGACCGACCTCGACCTCGTCGACGCCAGCCACGACTTCGTCCTCCCGTACGGGTTCTACCGGAAGATCCCCGGGCGCCTCGCCCGCGGCATCCGCAGCCTCGACACCGCCGTGGGCGATACCCGCCCGGGCCAGCGCGCCGCCTCCGTCTCGTTCTGGACGGCCGAGGTCTGACGGGCCCGGCGACGCCGGACTGCCGCCGGTCACCGGCCGGGGGGCGCGACCCGACCCCGGTACGACACCGGGTAAATATATACGATAAATCACACTTCGTGTGGCGGAGGCGGCCCCCACCGCTGCCGGGACGTCTCGGGCCGTCGATAGTTGTAACGGGCAGTGGGCTTATGTCGCGGCGCCGAGTACACGGCCACATGCAGTTGTCGGTGGTCGTGCCGACGCTAAACGGCCGCGAGCGGCTGTCGGGGTGTCTCGACGCGCTCGCGGCCCGGGCGTCGGACGCCGAGATCGTCGTCGTGAACGGGCCGTCGACCGACGGGACCACCGGCATGGTGTGCGAACGCGACGACGTCGACGTCCTCCTGGAGCTGTCCGAGCGCAACGTCAACGTCGCGCGCAACGCGGGCGTGCGGGTCGCGTCGGGCGACGTCGTGGCCCTCCTGTCGGACGCGCTCCGGCCGGGGACGGAGTGGGCCGGAGCCGTCCGGGACGCGATTGCGGCCGGCGCCGACGCCGTCACCGGGCCGGTCGACGGGGGAGCGGGCAACGCCGCAACGGACGGTTCCGGGGGCCATCAGGAGGACGGCGACCTCCGGGGCGACAACGTGGCGTTCGCGCGCGAGATCCTGGCGGCCGTCGACGGGTTCGACGAGTACCTCCGGGTCGGCGGGGCCAGCGACCTCGCCCACCGGTTGACCGCCAACGGGTCGACCGTCGAGTGGGCGCCGGGGATGACCACCAGCCAGGACGTCGAGACCGACGGCGGCTCGCCGGTCGGCCCGGCCCACCTCCGGCCGCCGGCGGCCGGGGGGACGATGGGCTGGAAGTACCGGTCGCTCGCCTACCGGCACGCGAAGAACCACGGCGTCCGGCCGACGGTCGTCTGGCGCGTCCTCGGGCAGGGGCTGGGCGACGCCGGGCGGGGCGTCCGCATGGTACTCGCCGACGACGTCACGGCGACGGACTGGCTGGCCGGCGGGCGGACGGCCGGCGGCAACGTCCTGCGGGGTCTCAGGGACGGGCTCGCCGCCCGGTTCGCCGACCGGTCGCCGAGCCGGAACCCCCACGGGCTGTCCGGGCGGACGGACCGGCCGGTCGAACGCTACGACTGGCGCTAGGTCGTCTGTCCCTCGGGCGCGAGCGCGTCGACCAGCCGCGAGGGATTGTTCGAGAACGCCTTCCGCATCGCGTCCTCGGGAACGTCCAGCGTCAGGACCTCCATGACGCCGACGTTGGGGTGTGCCGAGGGGGCGCCGCTCCCGAAACAGACCCTGTCGGGGTGTTCCCGCATCGCCCGTTCGAGGGCGTCGCGGTAGCGGACGAAACTCGTGTCGAGGTGGAGCGCGTCGTGGTGCGAGAGCATGTCGATGGCCTCGTCCATGAGTTCGCGCTGGAGCGGGTGGCCGCCGAAGTGCTCGTAGATCACGGGGAACGACCGGTCCAGCAGGGTGTCCGCGAGCGCGCTCGGCGGGAACGACCGCCCACCGTGGACGATCACCGGCAGGCCGGCGTCCTCCAGCTGGTCGAGGACCTCGTCGTCGGGGATGCCGTCGACGGCCGGGTTGATCTTGAAGCCGTGGAAGCGGTCGTCGTAGGCGTACTGTTCGACGTCGTCCGGCGAAGTGTGGTAGTCCTTCCGGGAGGCCGTGAGGTTCTGCAGCCGGGAGGTCGCCCCGTCGCCGGGTTTCTCGGGGCCGTTGATGCGCGCGAACGCCACGAACGGCCGTTCGACGCTCAGGCGGGCGACCGCGTTGTTCGCGCTCAGGTAACTCTCGCCGGGCCGGGCGTCGGGGAACACGGCCGCCCGGACGACCCCCGCCTGGTGCATCTCCCGTTCGAGCCGCTCGGGCGATATCGCCCGTCCCCGCGTCGAGGCGTCCTCGTCGCGTTCCGGGTCGAGCCGCGCGTGGACGTCGACGACCCGGAAGTTGTGCTCCAGCGCTAACATTACTACCCATTTCCGGGGCCGACTATTTTGGGCTATCGGTGGTCCACCCCCATCGGTGCGGGTCGCCCGGCTCCAGGGTAGTCCTCACGCCCGCACGAACCGTTCACCTCCCGCCCGACTTCAGGCAACCTGGTTCTCGAGGTGGTCGATCAGGACCTCGTTGATCGCGTCGATGGCCTCGAAGATGCGCTCGTCCGGCACCCGGTAGTACGTGTTCAGCCCCTCCTTCTCGGATTTGACGACGCCGTGGTTCTTCAACTTGTTCAGGTGCGAGGACACGGTCGGCTGCGGGAAGCCGGTCTCCTCGCAGATGTCGCTCACGCACATCTCGCCCTCGCGCAGGGTCTCTAGGATCCGCAGGCGTTTCTCGTTGGAGAACATCCCACACAGTTCGGCGTGTTTCTCGAGGATTACGTCGTCGCGCTGTAGGTCCATCTTGTTCAGTAATAAACCTATTACCACTTCAATGTATATCCAGTTATGTTGGGGTCATTTTTCAAAAGATACTCGACCATGTTGGGTTTGTTTTTATTTGAGGTGGGGGGAATAACAACCTGACGGAAGGGGCCGGCCGGGCACGTGGGCCCGGCCGGCAGGCAACGTCGGTCCGGACGTCCCAACGGCGTCCGGGGTAGTGCTTTAAAATCATCCGTATATGAGGTGAAGAACGCTAACGGCCCCTCACCGTGTACGGGTCCTACATGGGATCGACGAATGACGAATCCGTCATACGCGTACGTGACTTGCGAAAACGATACGGCGACACCGTCGCCCTGGACGGCGTCTCGTTGACCGTCGAGGACGAGGAGATCTTCGGGCTGCTGGGCCCGAACGGCGCCGGAAAGAGCACCCTGATGAAGATCCTCACCACGATCACCGAGCCGACCGGGGGGACCGCGTCGGTCAACGGGATCGACGTGCGGGAATCGCCCGCCGAGGTGCGCCAGCAGATCGGGTACATCCCGCAGTACACCGCGCTCGACGAGTACCTGACCGGCCGACAGGCCCTGCGGCTGTTCGCCAAGCTGTACAAGACCCCCGCCGACGAGATCGACGAGCGCATCGGGCGGGCCCTGGAGACGGTCGACCTCGCCGACAGGAGCGAGGACCTGATCGACACCTACTCCGGCGGGATGAAACGTCGCCTTGAGATCGCGACCGGGCTGGTCCACGAACCGGACGTCGTCATCTTCGACGAACCGACGCTCGGCCTGGATCCGAGCGTCCGCCACGAAATGTGGGAGTACATCCTCGAGATCCGCCGGACCGGATCGACCGTCCTGATGGCGACCCACTACCTCACCGAGGCGGACAAACTCTGTGACCGCGTCGCGATCATCGACGACGGCAGGATCCGTACCGTCGAACGCCCGGACACCCTGAAGGCCAACGTCTCGGACGGCGAGGGCGGGACGCTGGACCAGGCGTTCCTCGAGATCACCGAACTCGAACCGCAGGTGGTATGATGTCGGCGCTACGGGAAGAACTCCGCGTCACGGCGGGGCTGACCGAGCGCTGGTTCCGGGAGGTGTTCTACGCACCGGTCGCGGTGTTCGTCCTCCTCGCCGTCAAGCCGGTGGTCTGGTACTTCCTGTTCGGGAGCCTCTTCGAGGGCATCACCGCACTCCCGTCGTTCCCGACCGAGAGCTACCGGTCCTTCATCCTGCCGGGGATCGCGGTCCTGATCGCGCTGGAGTACATCTCGCTCGGCGGGCAGTGCATCACCGAGGACTTCAGTTCCGGGTTCCTGCACAAGTTGTGGTCCGCCCCGATCAACAAGGCCTCGGCCGTCGCGGGCCGCGCCATCGTGATGGCCACGATGGTCACGTTGCAGACGAGCCTGTTGCTCGTGCTGGCGGTGGCCGACGGCGTCCACTTCGAGAGCGGCATCGGGGGCATGCTCGTGTTCCTCGCGTTGATCGTGCTGTTCACCACGGGGACGACGGCGGTGTCGATGATCCTGGCGTACGCCGTGAAATACGAGTTCGCGTTCTCGGCCGTCTCGTCCTTCCTGGTCCTGCCGGTCCTGTTCGTCAGCAACGCCTTCATGCCCACCGGCTTCATGCCGGACTGGCTCGCGACTATCGCCGACCTCAACCCGGTCTCGATCACGACGGACGCGCTCCGTTCGCTCGTGGTCGACGGATGGGTGTTCGCGGACCTCTGGCCGGCGGTGACGATGCTCGTCGGCTTCGCCGTGGGCGCCAGCCTCGTCGCCGTGTACGTGTTCAACCGGAAGATCGAAACCGAGTCGAGCTTTGGCCTCTAGGCACCGCGACGATGTCCTACCAGGAACCGAAGGGGCTGGAGGTCGACGTCGAGATCGACGCCCCGCGCGAGGCCGTCTTCGACGTCGTCTCCTCGACGGACAGGTGGCCGGAACTGATCACGGTCATCGAGGACGGCGAGGTCCTCACCCCCCACGCGCAGGGCGAAGGCGCCGAACTGCACTGGTACGTCGGGATCGCCGGCGTGACCGTGGAGGTCTTCGAGAAGATCGACGGCTACGAACCGCCCGAGTTGCTCACCTGGACGTCCCTCGAACGGTCGAGGTGGAACCACGAGGGGGGCATCCGGTTCGAGGACGCCGGCGGGTCGACGCGGGTGTACGCGTGGATGGACTACGACGTCCCCGCCGTCGTGGACAACGTCCTCTTCCGGTGGCTGTTCAAACGCCGCTTCCAGACGGGGATGGAACGGAGCTTCGAGAACGTCCGGGCGGAACTGGAGGCCTGACGGTCCGGCCCGACCGGGAGCCCGCCGGAGACGTACTTTTTTACCTTCCGGCGTCTACTGTTCACTTGATGAACAATTCGTGCCGGACCGGCAACGTGTTTCGACAGCAGACGGCGTCGGGACTGCCCGGGGGTGACCCGTAACGATGCGGGAGATACTGATCGAGATGGCCCACTCGGACCTCGACCGGATCGGGTTCGGGGGGTTCGAGGCCATCGCCGAGAGCCAGCAGGAACCGGCGAAACTCCACCTCCTGGACTGCAGCGACGGGTCGGGGGTCCTGTTGCTGGAAGCGGACGACCCCGTCGACGAGGCCACCCTCGGGACGGTCAACCACGTCACGGACGCGGAACTCGTCTCGGAGACGCCGGGCGCCTACGAGTACCTCCTGCAGATGACGTCCCAGCCGTTCGACGGTGGACTGGTCGGGATCGACGGCACCCTGATCTTCAAAGACGAGATCGTCCTCGACGAGGACGGACTGGAGTTCACGCTGGTCACCGACAACGAAACCCTCGAACAACTCCGCCAGCGTTCCCAGGAGAAGTGGGACTCCGCGACCTTCGATTGCACTATCCGGCGGGTGACCGAGTACACCGGCCTGCGCACCGGCGGGGAGCGGCTGACCGACAGACAGCGGGAGGTGGTCCTGGCTGCGTACGCGAGCGGGTACTACGAGATCCCCCGGGAGAGCTCTTCGGAGGAACTGGCCGACCGGCTGGGCCTGGAGAAGTCGACCTTCCTCGAACACCTCCGCCGGGCGGAGCGGAACCTCGTCGTCCGGTTCGCCGAACGGGAAGGCGAGGAGGGCGAACTGGACGACGCCCGGTTGAAACGTCGGGCCTGAGGACGGCCGAAGGCGGTGGGACGACCGGCCCGGGGACGGCGGGAAAGTCGGAGTCGCTCGCGAGCGACCCCCTCAGATGAGCGCCTGCCGGACTTTCGTCGACAGCTGGTCGGTCAGGATCACGAGGATGAACACCGCGAGGATGGCGGTGACCAGTTTCTGGTACTGCAGCCGCGTGATGGTGACCACGAGGTAGTACCCGATGCCGCCCGCCCCGACGAACCCGAGGATCGTCGCGGCCCGCATCGAGCACTCCCACCGGTAGAGGGTGTACGACGTCAGCGTCGCCATCACCTGCGGGATGATCCCGTGGACGATGGTCTGCAGTCGCGTCGCGCCAGTCGACCGGACGGCCTCGATCTTCATCGGGTCGGTGTCCTCGATGAAGTCGGCGTACAACTTCCCGAGCACGCCCGCGTTGTGGGTGCCGATGGCCAGGGTCCCGGCGAACGGCCCGAGGCCGACGGCGACCACGTACAGGAACCCCCAGACCAGGCCGGGAACCGACCGGAGGAAGCTGAGCGTCGTCCGGGAGACCGTGTGCATCACCCTGCCGACGATCCGCAGCGTCCGGTCGCTGCTTCCGGCGTGCAGCGGTCCCCTGTAGCTGACGTTCGAGGCCGCAAGCAGCGCCATCGGGAGCGCGAGGATGAAGGCGATGACCATCCCGAGGATGCTGATCGCGATGGTCTCGACGGTGGCCCACAGCAGGCCCCCGCGCAGGGAGTTCCCGAAGAGGTACTCCTGGGAGACGTCCGGCGGGAACCCGCCGAGGACGAACTCGGTCATCTGGCTGCGGACCTCGGGCGCGATCAGCGCCAGGAGGTCGAACTCGGTGATCCAGGCGGACGCCAGCAGGATCGCCGCGAACACGAGCATCCACAGGTACGACCGCCTGGTGAGGTTCAGCCCGCCCTCCTTGCGCTGGTAACCGACCTCCGCGGGGGCGGTCTCGGGATTAGACATCCCAGCACCCCCGTCCGATCTCGTCGTCGTCCCCGGCGTCGTCGTCGTCGGACCGGGCCGGTTGCTCGACGTCGAACAGGTCGTTGAGGTCCGCCTCGGTGATGTCGTCGGCGTCCTTGTCGAACGCGATGGTGCCGTCGCCGACGCCGATCACGCGCGGGAACCGCTCGACGGCGAGTTCGACGTCGTGCAACACCGCGGCCAGCGTCCGGTCGCCCGTCGCGTCCATCAGCACGTCGAGCACCTGATCCCGCGTCTGCGGGTCGAGGTTCGCCGTCGGCTCGTCGGCCAGCAACACGTCGGCCTCCTGGACCAGCGACCTGGCGATGGAGACGCGCTGGCGCTGGCCCGCGCTCAACTCGTCGACGCGGGACTCGGCTTCCTCTTCGATGCCGACGGCCTCCAGCGCGTCGTATCCCGGCGTCGGGTTCAGCGGGATGAGCGGCTCGATCAGTCCCCGGAGCGCGGAGACCTGCTGCAACCGGCCGACGAGCACGTTCGACAGTGCCGACCGGCGCTCGATCAACGAGCGCTCCTGGTAGACCAGTGCCGTCGAGTCGCTGGCGCCGTTGGCGTCGTCCGACGCCAGGTCCTTGCCGCCGACCGCCACCTCGCCCGCGTCCGGCGCGATGGCGCCGGACGCCAGTCGGAGGATCGTCGTCTTGCCCGCACCCGACGGGCCGACGATTGCGACCGATTCACCGTCTTCCAGTTCGAACGATACGTCTTCGAGTACGTTTCCCTCTCCTTCGAAGGTCTTGTTTACGTTTTGAACGGCGAGTTTCGTGGTCATCTGTCGTATTTCCTTGTATTCGCGTCGATCCGGGCGTCCGGATCAGATCTCGTCCATGAACCCGAGCTGGGTAGCCGCGTTCTCTAGCGATTCGAATTCGCCGTGGTCGGTCTCGACGAACTGATCGACGCCCAGTTGTTCGAGGATGTCCGATTCGTTGCGGTCGTCGAGTTCGACGAACGCCGACTGGAGGTCGTCCTGCAGGCCGTCGTCCATCTCGCCGGAGACGGCCCAGGGGTAATCGGGGAACCCGGGCGACCGCCAGATCTCGATCACGTCCGACCCCGGCTCCATGTCGCCGTCATCGACGAGCCGGTCGTACACCTTCGCGTTCAGCGAGCCGGCGTCCGTGCTTTCGTTTTTGACCGCCTGGGCGGTCGCGTCGTGAGCGCCGGTGTTGGTCGTCTCCGAGAACTCCTCTCTCGGTTTGAAGTCGTACTCCTGGCGCATGTACCAGATGGGCATCATCGTCCCGCTGGTACTGATCGGGTCGCCGAACGCGAACTTCGTCTCGCCGGCGGCGGCGATCATGTCCTCCATGTTCTCGAACCCGGTAGAGGGGTGCGCGAGGAACTGCGAGTGCCACATCGTCGATCCCGCTTCCGCGCCGACGACGATGGGCTGGGCCTCCGCCTCCTGGTGGGCCAGGATGTACGACAGGCCGCCGAAGTACGCGAAGTCGATCTGGTTGGAGGCCATCGCCTGGACGACGCCCGAGTAGTCCGAAGCGACCCGCATCTTGATCGTCGCGTCGATGTTGGATTCCAGGTAGTTCTTCAGCGGGTCGTTCTTCTCGATGGCGGTGTCGGGGTCGACGTCAGGGATGACCCCCATCTCCAGTTCCGACTCCCCACTGAGACAACCGGCGGTCACCAACCCGATGCCGACCCCAGACGCGGCGAGGTAGCCCCGGCGGGACATCGAGCGACCGCCCTCCGACGCGGGACGACCGCGACGGTCTCGGGCGGACTGTGCACCTTCCGAGGTTCGATTTCGCGAGCCCATGTGTTGCCGTATTTATTCAAACGATATAAGATTATTTATTAAGGGTCTTCAATATTAAGCATATACGATATAACTAATTGAATATAATACACTCTACGGCGTGAGGAGTTCGAGGGGACCAGAAACGGGCCGCCGGAGTTAGCTGTAGTGTTCCTCGAGGTACTCGACGATGTCGTCGCTCTCGTACAGCGATTCCCCGCGTTCGTGGTCGACCAGGAACGGGATCTGGTCCTGGCCGCCGAGTTCGACCATCTGTTCCTGGGTCTGCTCGTTCATGACCGTGCCGCCCTCGTCGCCCGGCAACCGCGGGTTGTGGACGACGTACGAGAGCCCGAGGTCGGTCATCCTGTCGCGGACTTTCTCGCAGTACGGGCAGCCTTCGGCCTGATACAGTTCGATCATCGTGTTCAAACACCGGGGGAACGTACTAAAAGTTACTCGTTTCGACACAGCTCGACGGACGGCCCGCCTCGAATCGGTGCCCGGGATGTCCGATCGACGGATCTCGGAGGCGGGCGTCGGATCGACGAGTCTCGGGGACGGCGGACGGATGGTCCCGTTCCCGATCGACTCCCGACGCTATTTTAAACTCTACCTATATCTAATGATATAACTTTTTGTTGCTGGAGGAAGGATGCTCTGGCATGTCGGATACCGAAATCGCCATACTCGGCGGCGGTGTAGGCGGCGTCGTCGCGTTGAATACGCTCAGAGAACGCCTCGACGACGAGGCGTCGATCACGCTGGTCGACAAGTCGCCGGTCCACGAGTTCAAGCCAACCTACCTGCGATTGCTCACGGGCGAGCGCGAGTACGACGACCTGACGGAACCGCTGGAGCAGTTCGAGAAAGAGGGCGTCTCCTTCGAGCAGACCGAGATCACCGGGATCGATCCGGACGGGGCCGTCGTCGAGACGACCGACGGGGATCTGGAGTACGACTACCTCGTCGTCTCGCTCGGCGTCGGCCACGACGAGGGGGCGATCCCCGGGTTCGAGGACGCCCACCACGTCTACGACGGCGACAGCGCCCAGGCGTACCGGCAGGCACTGAAGGGGTTCTCCGGCGGCGACCTCACGATGGGCGTGTCCAGTCTCCCGTACATCTGCCCCGCCGCCCCGGTGGAGGCGGCACTGCTGACCGAGCACTTCCTGCGCCAGCACGGCCTCCGGGAGGAGACGACGATGCGCTTTTTCTTCCCCGGTCCGGCGCCGATGAAGAAGGCCGGCGAGAACGTCGCCGACCTGGCCGTGCAGGCGCTGGAAGGACGCGGCATCGAGTACTACGGCGAGTACGAACTCGAGGAGGTCGACCCCGACGCCGGATCCCTGTCGTTCGCCAACGGGGAGTCGCTGCCGTACGACCTCCTGTTCTCGACGCCGCCCCACCGGAGTCCGCCGCCGGTCGCGGAGTCGCCGCTGTCGGACGACTCCGGCTGGATCCCGGTCGACCACGAGACGATGGAGACCGAGTACGATGGCGTCTACGGCGTCGGCGACTGCACGAAGGTCCTCATCCCGAGCATCGACAGTCCGCTCCCGAAGGCCGGCGTGTTCGCCAAAAAGCAGGCGGAGGTCGCCGCCCACCGGATCGCCTCGGACATCAAGGGCGTCGATCACGGCCGCCGGTTCGACGGCAAGGGCCAGTGTTTCATGGCCGCGAAGTACGGCCTGAACGGCCAGGCCGGCATGGTCGAGGCCGACTTCTTCGCGGAGGGCGGCCCCCGGGCGGAGATCAAGACCCCGATGATGAGCCGCATGTGGCACTACGGCAAACTGCTGTACGAGGAGAACTGGCACGGCAAGTGGTTCCCCGCCGAGGGAGGTGAGACGGCATGAGCGTCGAGGACGCCGTCGAGGCCGACGAGGACGTCGAGGAACTGCTCGCCAGTCTCGCCGAGCGCCAGGAGTCCATCGAGAGCTTCGTCGATACCATCGACCTGCTGGACCGCAGCGGGATGCTCGACCTGGTCACCGTCCTGGCGACCCACGAACTCGACAAGCAGGAACAGCCCTACGAGATGTTCAGCGAGAACGAGAAGGCGCTGCAACTCGTCCAGAACCTCGCGCTGTTCGCCGACGCCGCCTCGGAGGTCGACCCGGAGCAGATCCAGCAACTCCAGCAGTTCCAGGACGAGGCCGCCGACCAGCTCGCCGACGGCGTCCCCGACTCCAAACCCGGACTGCTGGGCATCTTCCGGCAGCTGCGGGACCCCGAGATCCAGAAGGGCATGGCCGTGTTCCTGGCGTTGCTGAAGGCCGTCGGCGGCCAGCTCGACGACGTCCAGCGGCGGTGACCATGCCAACCGTCAGTTTCGTCGTCCCGGCGAGAGACGAGGTCGACGCCCTCCCGGACCTGCTGGAGTCCATCGAGGCCCAGACCGCCGACGTGCCGTTCGAGGTCGTGATCGTCGACGACGGCAGCACCGACGGGACCGGCGCGGTCGCCGAGCGGTTCGCCGAGCGTGCGGACGTCGACGTGACGGTCGTCGAGAGCGACGGCCGCGGTCCGGGCGGCGCGCGAAACGAGGGTGCCCGCGTCGCCGAGGGCCAGTGGTACGCCTTCGTCGACGCCGACACCTGCCTGGAGACCGACTACCTCGCGGAGATGCACGCGTTCGTGACCGACGAGGACCTGGACGCGGCCGGCTGTCACTGTCACTACCACGGCGACAACGGGTGGATCGACCGCGTCGGCCCGCTGTTCGTCAACCACCTCTGTATGTCCTCGGTCCGACTGATGCTGCCGGGATTCAACATCTTCGTTCGCGCGGACGCCTTCGAGGCCGTCGACGGCTTCCCGGAGGTCCCGCTGGCCGACACCGCGTTCAGCAAGGAGATGCGCGAGTACGGCGACGTCGACGTCCTCAAGGAGCGACTCGTCTCGACGTCCTCCCGGCGAACCGAGCAGTCCGGCGTGGCCGGCGCTGCGGTCTACTACGTCCGGCGGTGGCTCCAGCAGAAGGTCCGATACTGATCAGGACCCGGGCCGGGCGAGGACGAACTCCTGGGTGCCGAACGGCCCCGTCGTCTCCCGTTCCGCGAGGGTGAATCCCTGTTCTCTCACCAGTGCTGGGGTGTCCCGGTAGAAGTACCCGCCGCCGAACCGTTCGGCCAGCGGCGCCGTCAGGTCCTGGAACTTGGCGACCGGCCTGGCGTCGGCCCGGACGTTCTCCAGCATCGCGAACTGTCCCTCCGGGGCCAGGACCCGCCGGACCTCGGCGATGGCCTCCTCGACGTCGGGACAGCAACACAGCGTCACCGTCGAGATCACGGTGTCGAACGTGCCGTCGTCGAACGCCAGATCGCGGACGTCCATCCGTTCGAGGTCGACGTCCAGCCCGAGGTCCTCGGCCCGCCGTCCGGCGGCCTCCAGCATCGTCTCGGAGATGTCGACCCCCGTCACCGAGCCATCGTCGGGATACAGGTCCATGTCCCGCCCGGTCCCGACGCCGATCTCGAGGACGCGGTCGCCCGCCGCCTGCTGCCAGAGCCGTCGCCTGTCTTCCGAATCGGGGTCGGTGAACCGGTCCTGGATCCGGAACAGCCAGGCGTACCGGTTCCACTTGCGTGCGTGTTCCTCGGCCTCCACCCGCGCCTTACAGGAGTTGCACATCCGTTCTCACCGGCAGTACGTTCCGTTGCCACGTGCATGAACGTACTGGTTGGTCGGAGGACGGCCCCCGACGACGTGGCGCGGCCGCCGGAGCGGGTCACAGGAACGTCCCGAACCAGAACAGGTCCATGGCGAGAACCACGTTCAGTGCCGGCGCCCAGGTGCTGACGTCGAACCGCCGGGAAACGATGTCGGACTGGGCCTGCAGGGACTCCCCGAGCGTGTCGGCGAGGATCCGCTGTAGTTTCACCGCGAACAGCAACAGCAAGGAGCCACAGAGGAACAGCCCGGTACAGAGGGCAGCCGCCACGGCGATCCCGACGCCGCCGAACGAGAGGACCACGGAGTTTTCGACGCCGAGCGACCGGGTGAACGTGTCGATCCCGCACTGGGCGTCGTAGTACGTATCGCCGGACTGGTGCATGACGTGGATGGCGAAGACGTACGTGAACACGACGCCGACGACGACGGCCTCCCGGAGCCCGATCCGGCCGACCGAGAGGACGATTCCCGGCAGCAGGACGAACAACGCGTCGACCCCGGTCGTCACCAGGTGGTTCACCGCGCCCCACTCCTTGAACCGCGGGGGGTACGAGTACGTCACCGCGAAGAGGTTGGACGCGACGCCGGCGACGAGAAAGAGCGGGTCGGCGGTGTGGTACGCGAGGTATCCCCACAGCGCCAGCGAGCCCGTCAGTTCGACGGCGAACAGGGCCATCGCGTTCTCCCGGCCGAGGACGTCGACCGCGGAGGGGACGTGGGACTTGAAGGGGTTCTCGGCGTCGACGTCGTACTCGTGTAACGCGTCCGCGACCGAGGCCTGTGCCTTCATCAGGATGACGGCCCCGAAGAACACGGCGAAGATCCACGCGCGGTCGAGGACGACCGACGCCGCCGGCGCGAGCGCGACGACGATCAGCAGGTACCCGAGGTTGAGCCCGAGCATCGCCCCGAACCGGTTGATCGTCCAGACAGCGCTCGCCGTCCCGTGGACGGGCGACTCCGCCGCGTCGTAGGTCATTCTTTCGAAAAGTGGGTGGTAGTTCAGGACGGGGACGGCGACTCGACGACCTCACCCTCGAGGTCGGACATGCCGAAGATGTAGTACATCGTCAGGCCGGTCAGGATGCCCGCGATGATGAACGCCCACATGTTGAAAAGCGGCATCCACTCGGTGGGCGCCCAGCCCAGGCTCTTGCTGAGCGGCCGCGTCAGCGGGCTGATCCCGGTCGAGAGGTGAAGGGTGAACCCGAAGATGGTCCCGCCGGCCATCGCCTTCCGGCCGAGGGTCTGCCCCGGCAGGAGGGCAGGGTAGTACGAGGCGAAGAAGCCGAAGATGCCGGTCCCGATGGTGACCATGATGTAGTTTCTGATGCAGCCGGGTCCGGTGAGGGCCACCCTCGGAATCCCGAAGGCGGTGTACGCGGCCACGGTTGCGATGATCGTTGCGATGCCCATGATGATACCAGCCAGGACGCCATTTCTGGCGCTCTGTGCGAGCGACGTCATACCAGTCCGAACATTCATCTCCAGAAATAAATAATTTTCTAATATTACGGTTCCATTATACGTCCCGACGACATCAGTTTGCCCCCTGAAGGGGACGAAAAGCCACGCCGGCCGGCGAGGACGCTCGACGCTACCTGCGGGCGGTCACGATGCCGTAGGTGGCCAGTCCCTCGTCGTACACCTTGTGCTGGTAGTAACACCCGCGTTCGTGTTCGAGGTGGTAGTCCCCGGCGAGGCCGATGGCGTTCATGACCCTGGCGAGGGGGTAGGTGACCATCCGCCGCGTCCGGCAGTTGAACCCCGACCCGGACGGACGGATGTTCTCCAGGGCCTCGCGGGTGTCGACGTCGCGGAACCCCAGGTCCTCCAGTTCGGCCTCGAAGTCCTCGACGTGCGGGATGCTTGGCATCTTCCAGCCCTGCAGCCAGTGTTCGACCATCTTCCGTTCCTCCTCGGTGATCTTCCGCTGGGCCATGAACCAGTCCGCGACCATGATGCGGCCGTCGTCGTCGAGGACGCGTTTCGCCTGTTCGAGGACGTCACGCTTGTCCGGCGCGTAACAGATCGACTCCAGGCCCCAGACGACGTCCACGGAGTCGTCCGCCAGCGTGTCCATCTCGGTGTAGTCGTCGTACCGGAAGTCGACCCGGTCGGCGACCCCGCGTTCCTCGGCCATCTCACGCGCGCGTTCCAACTGTTGCTCGTTGATGTTGATGCCGACCACCTCGGCGCCGCACTCCTTCGCGATCCACGTCGACGTCTCCCCCATGCCACAACCGGAGTCCAGGACCCTGTCGTCGGGGCCGATGTCGACGGCGTCGACGAGGATCCGCTTCATGTTGCGGATCGCCGGCCCGAACTCCGTGTGCTCGTCGTCGAAGTAGCCCATGTGCATCGCGGTGTCCGGAACGCCGGAGGCCCACGGGCGGGCGTACTCGTCCCAAAGCTCCGAGTAGTACCTGCTGACCTGTTCCTGTGCCGGGCGGTTGCGGTTGAGAACGTCCTCTCCGACGGTTGGCATGGTAACCTATTACGTCACTCCTGTACTAAAAATATCGTGCCGTAATGTAGGAACGGTTTAACTGTCGGGCGTTCGACCGTCCGTTCGACCGGACCGGGGACGCGAGGTTCGGCGGAGACGCGCAAAGGCGAGGCCGCGAGAAGGGACCGAGTGCGGGCGGCCGGCGAGGAGCTACCGTTCCCGGACTTCGACTTCGACGTCGTTCGTCAGGTGCAGCGTGATCCCGGCGGTCAACTGCGGTTCCTCCGGGGCGAGCAGGTCGAAGTCGATCCGCTGGGCCATCACGGTGACGATCAACTGCATCTCGATCCACGCGAACAGTTCGCCGACGCAGGACCGTGGTCCGCCGCTGAACGGGAAGTACGCGAACTCGGGGAGGTCTCGCTTGAACTCCTCGGTCCACCGTTCGGGCCGGAACGTCTCGGGGTCGTCGTAGAACCGCTCGTCGCGGTGGACCACCCACTGCGGCATGAACACGTACGACCCCTCCGGGATGCGGTAGTCGCGGATCTCGACCTCCGTCTCCGGGATGCGGGGCACCGCGTACACCGACGGGTACAGCCGCATCGACTCCCGGATCACCTTCTCGACGTAGGACAGTTCCTCCAGGTCCTCCATCGTCGGGGAGTCCCCGTCGAGGACGTCGTCGACCTCCTCCTGGAGGCGGGCCTTGACCTCCGGGTGCTCGGCGAGGAGGTACGACGTCATCACCAGCGAGAACATCGACGTCTCGTGGGACGCGACCAGCATCGTGAACAGTTCGTCCCGGGTGAACTCGTCGGACATCCGGCCCGCCTCCTGGGCGTCGACGAGCATCTGGAGGAGGTCGTCGTGGTCCCCGTCCGACCGTCGTCGTTCGGCCACGCGATCCTCCAGGAAGCCGTTGACACGGTTCATCCCCTGCTTGTACCGGTAGTTCGTCGGCGTCGGCACCCAGTCGGGGATGGGCCGTTTGGTCGGGTCGAACCGGGGGATCATCCGCTGGAACGCCCCGCACAGTTCCGCCACCTCCTCGTCGTCCGGTTCGTGACTGAACAGCGTCCGCAGGGTCACGTTCAACAGGATCTCCCGCAGTTCGTCCTCGAGGTTCACGACGTCGCCGGTCTCCCAGTCGGCGACGTGGCGTTCGGCCTCGGCGGTCATCGTCTCGGCGTACTCGGCGATCCGGTCCGGGTGAAACGCCGCCTGGAAGGTCTCCCGCCGCTCGTCGAAGGTGTGCTCGGAGGTGTCGACCAGCGACCCGCAGGCGCGCTCGGTCTGGTCGTCCGAAAAGCCCATCTTCGCGTACTTCTCGTCGTCGCGCTTGAGGACCTGCTCGATGTCCTCCGGGTGGGTCAGCATGTAGGAGTCGTTCAGCAGGATGTTCCGGTAGACGACGTCGCCGTAGTCGTCGGCGAGTTCCTCGATGAAGTCCAGTCGATCCCGGAAGATCCGCATCGTGTTGCCGACCAGGGGGAGCCCGTCCGGACCCGGGGGTTGACTCTCGGCCATGAAACTAGATTGAATGGACAGGTTCATTAAAAATTGTCCCCGACATATGAGAGGCCGCTTTACCGACGGATGCCGGAACGAGGACTCGATGGGACGACGCGGGATGGCCCCAGTCGATGGAACGACGCGGGACGGGGACTCGATGGAACGGCCCCATGTGAGTGAAAAACGAACACGGAATCGGCCGTGCACCGCCGCACGGGGCGGGAAGCTGACCGTAAATAGGAAAAATTTATATAGAACCGCTGACCACGATACTAACGAACACAACTATGGCCGAGTCACAGGGACAGCGACGCATGGGAGCACAGCCGATGTTCGTACTGAGCGAGGACAGCCAGCGCACGCAGGGCCGGGACGCCCAGTCGGCGAACATCGCCGCCGGCAAGGCCGTCGCGGAGGCCGTCCGGACCACGCTGGGGCCGCGCGGCATGGACAAGATGATGGTCGGCTCCGGCGGGGAGGTCGTCATCACCAACGACGGCGCGACCATCCTGGGCGAGATGGACATCGAACACCCCGCCGCCCAGATGATCGTCGAGGTTGCCGAAACGCAGGAAGAGGAGGTCGGCGACGGCACGACGACCGCCT
>CAYTAG010000031.1:0-20987 GCA_964435625.1 uncultured Halobacteriales archaeon
GACCATCCCCACCGCCAGCGTCAGCGGGACGCTCTCGGTCCGCCAGGCGACGACGGCCGCGACCGACGCGGCCAGCAGTTCGGCCGGGACGAACGCGAGGTGCAACGACGGCGACGCCGAGAGGGTCACCACCGAATCGACCACCAGCGCCGCCAGCACCGCCGCGGGGACGAACCGGAGCACGCCAGCGACCGTGGACGACACCTCGTCCAGCCGCCCGAACAGCTGGATGAACGATAGTTTGATCGCGAAGGTGCCGACGCCCGCCACGAGGACGAGCAACCACAGCGTCGCGGGGTCGTACTCGGTCACGGATCACCACCACCCGCCGAATCGCCGGCGGCGTCCCCGTCGGCTTCGGCCCCGCCGTCAAACTCGGCGCTCCCCGTGGAGTCGGCCTCGCCGTGGCCCTCGCGGTCGTCCGTCGGGAAGGTTCCCCGTCGGACCTCGTGGGCGACGCCGGCCGCGATGCCCAGCCCCGCGGCGGTGACCAGCCCGAGGTTGAACGGCAGGACGGCGGCCGCGACCGCGGTCGCGCCGCCCACCAGCGCCGCGGTCGCGGTCGGCCGGTCCTCGACGGCCGGGAACAGGAGTGCCATGAACATCAGCGGGACGGCGAACTCCAGGGACAGCTCCGGGGGCACGGTCGCCCCCAGCAGCGCGCCGACGACCGTCGTGAGCATCCAGACGACCCAGACCGGCGCCGCGGCCCCGAAGTAGTACCACGCCCGACTGCGCTCGTCGGGCGCCGTCTCCCGGAACTCGACGACCGACAGCGCGTAGGAGTGATCGGTCATCCCGTAGGCCCCGAGCCACTTCGCCGGCAGCGAGAACCGCCGGAAGTACGGCGCCAGCGACGCGCTGTACATCAGGTACCGGAGGTTGACGACCAGCGCCGTCGCGGCGGCGACCGCGAACGGCGCGCCCCGGCCGACCAGTTCGATCAGCGCGAGTTGGGCCGCCCCCGTGAACAGCAACAGCGACGTCCCGACCGCCTGGACGGGCGTGAACCCGACGCTCACGGCGGTCACGCCGACGACGAGGCCGAACGGTGCGACCCCCAGCAGGAGCGGCGCCACGGCTCGTGCGCCGTCCCGGAAGTCCGAGGTTCCCTCGCCCGGCATTCGGCGCTACGGAGGCGCGTCGGGCGGATAAAGGAACCGACCCGCCGGGCGCTTGCCGGAATTCCGGCCGGCGGTCGCCTGCCGAAATCCGGCCGCCGGACCGTCGGCGGAATCCGGGCGGTCGACGTCACGTCGCCCGGCCGGCCACGATCACTCGTAACCGATCCCGGCGGTGTACCGGTCCAGCAGCAGGATCAGGCTTCCGCCGACGGCGGCGGCCACGACGGCGACGCCGAGCGCTGCCGGGTCGCCGCCGGCGCCGTCGTGGACCTCCCGCGCCGGCAGGCGGAGCGCGCCGATCATCAGGCCGATCAGGAACGTCAGCGTCGCCGGGCGGTTGCGTTCGAGCGCCCACTCGACGATCCGGGCGACGGTGAGGAGGCCGATGGCCGCGCCGACGCCGAAGGTCCCGACCACGAGGCCGGGTTCGACCACGCGGTCGAGGTTCCCGCCCGTCAGTACGGACCCCAGGGCGTCGAGGAACTCGTTGAGCGTCTCCGCGAGGTACCCCAGTTGGCCGAAGACGAGCAGGATGAACGACCCCGAGACCCCCGGCAGGATCATCGCGCTGATCGCGATGGCCCCCGCGACGAAGACGATGGGTAGCGCGTGGCCGACGCCGGCGCTGAACTCCCCGACCAGCACGAAGGCGACGACGACGCCGGCGACGCCAGTGGCGACGCGACCGGGCGTGTCCAGGGCGACGTGGTCCCACAGCGCGACCGCCGACGCCGCGATCAACCCGAAGAAAAAGGCGAACGTCACCACCGTCAGTTCGTGCAGCGCGAACTCCAGGACGCGCGCGACCGTCGCGACGCCGGTGAGGACGCCCGTTCCCAGCACCAGCAGGAACGGGACGTCCATCTCCAGCAGGCCGTCCCGAAGCGTTTCCAGGCGGTCGCCGTCGGCCGCGAGGACGTCCCGGAGGAGCCGGGGGTCCAGCGAGGCGATGGCACCGACGAGCCGGTCGTAGATGCCCGTCACCAGGGCGATGGTCCCCCCGGAGACGCCGGGAACCGCGTCGGCCGTGCCCATCGCGACGCCCTTGAGGTAGACCACTGCCCAGGCGGGCAGGCCCGACCCCGTGCCGGTCGCCGCCGCGGCCTCGCCGTCGTCAGTCATTCCGGACGTCGAGCAGCACGCCAGCCATCACGAACGCTACGAGTCCGGCGCGCGTCGCGGGGTCCGCTGGCGGCCCGGCCGGGCCGCCCGACTCCCCGGCGTCGCCGCCGGCGGCCGCGGGGCCGACGGGGCCGACGCGCCCGTCGTCGTCCGTCTCGTTGCCGGCGTCGGTCTCGTTCCCGGGCGCGCTCTCGTTTCCGGTCTCGGTCTCGTTGCCGGCGTCGGTCTCGTTTCCGGTCTCGGTCTCGTTGCCGGCGTCGGTCTCGTTGCCGTCCGGGAACTCGAGCAGGGTCTCCTCCTGCAGTTCGACCTGGACGGCGTCGTCGCTCTCGCCGATGACCTGGGCCTCGGTCACGTTGGCCCTGTCGCGGTGGGCGTAGATGCCCGTCTCGTTGGAGGTCGAGGGCGTCGAGAAGACGTACGAGCCGTCGGCCCGGACGCTGACGTTCGTGTAGCCCTCCTCGGGACCCCACTGGTCGTACCCGGTCGTCGAGTACGGCAGCGTCATGGTGAACTCCCCGTCGGGTCCGGTCTCGGCCTGCTGGTGGTAGGTGAACGTCTCGTTGGTCGTCTGCATCCGCATCTCGACGCTGGCGGTCACCGTCGTGTTCGGCGGCCCCTGGCCCTGGACCTCGGCGCCGTCGACGCGCTCGAACACCTTCACCCACTGCTGGTTGTTCAGGAGCTGCTCCTGGGAGACGTTCAGTCCCCGGGTCTTCTGGATGACGCTGTTGACGAACGACTGGGACTCGACGGCGCTGGACTCGCTGGCCTTCGCGAGCCGGTAGTGCTCCAGGGCGGGGATCCGCTCCTGGGGGTTGTTCGCGAACCCGCCGATCCGGGACGTCGAATCGTTCTGGACGTACGCCCTCGCCTCCTCCATCGACGAGAAGTTCGTCCTGACGACCGGGCCGTCCTGGGGCGCCACCCGGATGTCGATGGGGTTGCCGTCGGCGTCCTGGGCCTGGCTGGCCTCCCAGTCGAGGACGACCGGCTTCGGTTCGACGGCGCTGCCGTGGAACTTGTAGAGCCGCACCATCATGCTCTCGTAGTACCGCTGTTTCTTCGGCTGGGTCACCGGGAACAGCCCGCTCTGCGGGGACTGCTGGTAGATGGCGTCGCCGAGGAAGTCCGACTGCGAGACGTTCTCCTCGTCGTAGAAGACGATGGGTGCGGTGAACTTCGCGTCCTGTTGGGCGTCCGTGTTCACCATCTTCCAGTCGACGGCGACGTACCTGGTGGCGGCGCCCTTCTCGCTCTGGTTCGCGAGCACGTCCTCGGCGTCGCCCTCGCTCGGCGCGAGCAGGAAGTTCGCCGCCCCGACCGCGTTCTCCTGGAACGGGTTGGCGTTCGGGATGCGCTCGCCCTGAACCGTGATCCAGTGGCCGTAGTCCCACCAGGACATCACGCCGTAGGCGCCGTCGCCGTACTCGAAGTCACCGTCGGGTGGGACGTCGAACGTCCCGTACATCTCCATCGGGTCGCCGACGCCGCCGTAGGTCCCCGCCCGGGGCGTGTCGTCCTGCATCCACGACAGGGTGCCGTTCCACTTCGTCACGTCGCCCGGGGCCGTGCCGTTGCCGACCTCGATGGCCGTGTTCGTCGTAAGCTGTTGCTGGCCCGACTGACCAATCGGCACGGTGAAGACCAGCCCCCAGAGGACGACCAGAAGCGCCAGCATCAGCGCCATGACCTGGTAGGGTTCGATCTCCGTCCGCAGGTCGCCGTCCCGGTCGACGATCCGCAGCAGCAACATGACCCGGCCGACCAGGTAGGCGTTCAGCGCCACCACGACCAGCGCGAGGTAGTAGTTGAAGCGGACCTGGGTGAACGCCGCCGCGACGATGAACAGCGCCCACACGGCGACGAACATCCGCTCGGCGTCGTGGTCGCCGCGGAGCAACAGCGCCGCGACGGTACCCCCGACCAGGAACGTCTCGTAGAGGACCGGCGCGATCCCCAGCGGCAGGACGCCGGCGAGCAGGTCACCGACGCCGAACAGCCAGACGGCGCCGACGACGACCACGCCGCCGACGAACGCGAGGACGTCCTGCCTGTCGGCGCCCCGCAGGATCGGCGTGCCGACCAGTGCGACGAGTCCGACGAGCGCGGTGTAGAACATCGCGCCGTACTCACGTTCGATGACGCCGCGCATCTCGACGCCCAACCTGGGGTCGATCTGGCTCAGGAACGGCTGTGCCTCGCCGATGGTGCGGGTCTCGGCGCCGGCGCTGAAGCCGACGAACCGCTGGAAGTTGTTCTGGAACGTGGCGAACAGGTCCGGCAACAACACCACGAGGAGACCGAATCCGACGACGACGACCCCGAACACTGAGGCGGGGTAGGCCCGCCTGGGGAGGTCTCGCTCGTCCCACTCCCGGGCGAGCCAGGCGAGCCCGACGCAGGTCCCGGCCACCCCGAACGCCACGAGCGGCTGGAGGAGCCCGAACGACGTGGGCGAGAAGTTCACGGCGTTCAGCGACCCCAGCGTGAGGACGCCGGTGACGCCCATGCTGACCGCGCCGGCGAACGCGACGGGTTCGGGGCTGGTCCCGGCGAGGTAGTCCGCAGCGATCTTGAGCACGAGGAAGATCCCGAGGACGGCGATCAACAGGATCGCCGGCGGCCAGGTCCAGACGTACAGGGCGACCGCGACGCCGGCGAGTGCGCTCCACCCGACCGGCCGGCGCAGTGCCGCCAGGTCCCGGTCGACGACGAGTTCGTACACCGGTTTGTCCCGCTCGACGACGGCCAGCGCGACCATCACCGCGAGCACCGCGACCGCCTGGAAGAACACCTCGGCCGCGTGGTGGTCGCCGAACCCGACCAGCGAGTACTGCAGGAAGGTCCCCGGCAACAGCGCCAGCACGAGCACGCCGAACAGGCCGCCGACTCGGCCGCCGAGCCGCTTGCCGACGAAGTACGCCGGGATGGCGACCAGCGCCCCGAACGCCGCCGGGGCGAACGCGAGCGTCGTCGCGATCAGTTCCGGGCTCGGGTCGCCGAGGCCGATCACCAGGGCCGCGGTCGCCACGAGCTGGTCGAACAGCGTCCCGAACTGGTCGACCGCCGTCCCGTAGGGGAAGTTCGTCCAGGGGTCGAACGGCATCGTCGCCGGCCAGTTCTCGACGACGTAGGTCGTCTCCCGGAGGTGGTACCAGGGGTCGTTGCCACGGAACGTCACCCCACCGTCGCTGACGAATCGGTCCCACGACTGGGTCCGGACCCAGAACATGAAACCGACCAGCACGGCGAGAACCGGTACCTCGTACCGGCGCACCAGCAGCCACAGCGGGTTGTCGGATGGCTGCTTCTCGTCGGAGGACTCGCTCATTGGGGTGGAAAAGCACCATTCCGGAAATAAGCCTTGTCATCTCTCGGTCTTCCCGTCATCCGGACGACCGGTCCGTCCGGCGAAATCTATCCGGTACGGCCGCTCGACGGGCGTCGATCCGGGCACCGAAAATCGCGCGATTGCTCGTCGAATATCCCGCCGTTACACGAAGCGAATAGCCCGCCGGTACACGAAGCGAAAGGTCAAAATAACCCATCGGACAAAGGGCGGGTATGCAGGGGGATGCGGTCGTTCTTCACGACGGGGCCGTCCACCCGGGCGGCGCCGTCGACGTCGCGATTTCCGCCGCGGAACTCCTCGACGCCGACCTCGTCGTCGGGTTCTCGGGGAAAGACAGGTCCTGGTGGGCGCGACGGGCACCGAACGACGTCCGCGTCCTCACCTACCGGACGAAGACGTCGACGCTCCGTGACGCCTACCTCGCCTGGAAGTGGCTGTCGCTGGACCTGCGGGAGTACGACGTCGTGCTGTCCAGCGGCCCGTCGACGAAGTTCTTCCAGCCGTACGACCACCAGTCGGTGTACCACTACATGCACCACCCGCCGCTGGGAACGCTCTGGTTCGACGGCGGGGTCGTCGGGTACGCACTGAAAGTGATCGACCGAATCGAAACGTGGTCGATTCCGACGGTGATCGCCAACAGCGAGTTGACCGCCCGCCGGATGGCCGCCCAGTACAACCGCGAACCGGACGCGGTCGTTAGCCCCCCCGTCGACGTCGACCGGTTCTCGCCGGACCGCGAGAAACGACCCGGCGAGGTGGTCATGGTGGGGCGACTGGAGGAACGAAAGCGTCCCGGGGTGGTCGTCGACGCGTTCCGTCGGCTGTCCGACCGGACGCCGACGCCGAACCTGACCCTGATCGGCGACGGGCCGTTGCGCCCGGAGATCGAACGGCGTGCCCCCGACAACGTCCGGGTCCGGGGGTACGTCCCGGACGAGGAACTGGTCGAGGCGGTCGAACGGGCGCAGGTCGGCGTCTTCCTGGCCAGACGCGAGGACTTCGGGATCGCGCCCATCGAGTACCTCGCCGCCGGGACCCCCGTCGTCGGCGTCGACGAGCCGAACACCAGCAACCAGGTCGTCGACGGGGAAACCGGCGTCCTCGTGGACCCGACCGCCGGGGCCGTCGCCCGGGGCGTCGAACGGGCACTGGACCGGACCTGGGACCGGGACCGGCTCAGGGAGGCGGCACGCACCTACGACGCCGCCGCGTTCGAGCGAAACCTGACGGCGGTGGTCGGCGGATGACGGGGGGCAACGTCGTCGTCCTCTCGGCGGACAGCCTCCGGCTGGACCGGACGCTCGATCCGGACGTCATGCCCCTCCTCGCGGACCTCGGCGAGCGCTCGGTCCGGTTCACCGACGCGGTCGCGAACGGGCCGTTCACCCCGGCGTCCTTCCCGACGCTGCTGGCCTCGCGGTACGCCAGTTCCATCGACGGGATCGGCATCCCCGAGGAGGGCGGGGTGACGACCATCGCCGAGGAGCTGAAACGGGAGGGCTACCGGACCAGCCGGTGGTCCGACAACAAGTTCGTCGGCGAGGGGTACAACTACGGCCGCGGATACGAAGCGGGGGCCGGCTACGAGACGGGACTCCGCGACCGCGTTCGCGAGTACGTCGACGAGACCGGACTGTTGTTCGAGGTCCTCGAGTTCGCGTACATGGGCGTCTGGAAGCGGCTGAAGAACGCGACCAGCGACGCCCACTACTACGCGACGGCCGCCGACCTGCAGGCCGGTGCCCGGGAGTGGCTCGACGGGCTGGATCCCGCCGAGGACGACGTCCACCTCTGGGTACACTACATGGACACCCACCACCCCTACGAGCCGCCCGAGGAGTTCATGCCGTACGACGACCTGGAGGTCGTCGAGTCCCGGACCGAAGCGAACAACCTCTCCCGTCGCGTGGTGCGGTCCGACGGGGCCGACGCCGACGACCGGGAGCGACGCGACGTCAGGCGGCTCTACGACGCCGAGTGCGAGTACCTCGACGACGAGTTGCGGTCGTTCGTCGGCTGGCTCGAATCGGCGGGCTGGCTCGGTGAGGAGGACCTGCTGGTGATCACCAGCGACCACGGCGAGATACTGGCCGGCTGGGAGCAGTGGGGCTCGTTCGGCCACGAGAACGTCTTCACCGAGGAGTGTACCCGGGTCCCGCTGGTGCTCCGACGCGGCGACCTCGACCCGGTGGACGTCGACGCGCAAGCCTCCCTGATCGACCTGCTGCCGACCGTGCTCGAACTCGTGGGGATCGACCCGCCCGGGGACCTCGTGATGGGGGAGTCGCTCGTCCCGACGATCCGCGGGGAGGCCTCCGGCCGGGACCGGGTGTTCTACGACGGCACACTGTCGTACGACGGCGTTCGCCACCGGGATGGAAGAAAGGTTTTCAACTGCGAACACCTCGGGCCGGACGACTACGTGCAAACGAACTACGCGCACGACCCGCGAGCGTACGACGAGGAACCGATCACGACTCGCGATCCCGACGGGGACCTGCTGGAGTTCCTCGACGCGAGGCGGGCGGACTGCGACCGCCTCGCCGAGGAGAGCAAGGGGATCGACCCCGCGAGCCTGCAGGTCGAACAACACATGCGGGACCTGGGGTACCTCGAGTGATATGAACGTCAGCGTCGTCATCCCCTCGAACCGGGAGGAGGTTCTGACCACCGAGTCGCTCCCGGCGTCCGTCGACGACGTCCAGGTTCGGCGCGACCCGGGCCTCAACCGGGCCCGCAACGCCGGCGTCGCCGACGCGGCCCACGAGTCGGTGGTGATACTCGACGACGACCTGGCGTTCGAAGCCTCGTGGTTCCGGGACCTGGTCGAGGCCATCTCGGAGGCGACCGTCCAGACGGCGGCGGCGACGGGCATCCTTCCGCGCGTGACCTGGCCCCGCAGGTTCGAACCGGGGATGGGTCGCGTCCTGGCGTTCCCGAAACGGGCGTGGCGCGACGTCGGCGGGTTCCCCGAGCCGTGTTCGCACGGCGGCGACACCGACTTCCTGATGGCCGCCTGGGAGGCGGGCTACGAGATCGTCCCGCTCGAACACGAGTGGGACCACCGCGACGACGACGTGGACGCCTACGGCCTCCGGGACAACCTCGAATGGCTGTGGTTCCTCCTGCGGCGACACCCCCGGCTGGTCGGGCCGCGGCTCCCCGCCATCGCGTACCGGAAGGTGGTCGGATGAGCTTCCTGGACTGGGCCCGGGAGACCGCAGACAGGATTCGACGCGACGGCGTCGCCGGCGCGACCGAGTCCGCCTACGAGTTCTACGTCGGGGCCCTCCGACGGGTCGGGCGGATCTACGATCCGGGGGAGCCGATCTACGACCGCGAGTGGGACGTCCTCCTGGTCCTTGACGCCTGCCGGTACGACCTCCTGGAGGAGGTCGCCGACGAGTACGACTTCCTCGGGACCCGCGACCGGTTCACCTCGGCGGGGAGTTCCTCCCGCGAGTGGATGGAGCACAACTTCGGCGAGGAGTTCGCCGGCGAGATGGCCCGGACCGCACACGTCACCGGGAACCCGTTTTCCGACCGGTGCCTGGACCCCGAGCAGTTCGCCCGCCTCGACGAGGTCTGGCGGTACGCGTGGGACGACGACCTCGGGACGATCCGCCCCCGGCCGCTCACCGACCGGGCAGTCGACGCCTGGCGGAACCTCGCCCCCGACCGCCTGATCGTCCACTACATGCAGCCACACTACCCGTTTCTCACCCGTCCGGACCTCCACGACGGGATGGTCGTCGCCGGCTTCGGTGACGCCGAGGAGACTTTCTGGGAGCGGGTCCGCCGGGGCGACGTCTCGACGGACGTCGCCTGGGAGGCCTACCGAGAGAACCTCCGGTACGTCCTCGAGGAGGTGGAGTTCCTGCTGTCGACCATCGACGCCGACCGCGTCGTCGTCACCGCCGACCACGGCAACGCAATCGGCCGGTGGGGGATCTACGGGCACCCGAGTTCGGTCCCCATGGCGGACCTCCGCCGGGTCCCGTGGGTCGAAACGACCGCCAGCCGCGAGAACGACTACGAGCCGGAGGTCACGCCCGATCCCCAGGCGGACGACCGGATCGAGAGCCGGCTCGAGGACCTCGGATACCTATGACCGACGAGCCGAACGTCCTCGTCGTCGTGCTGGACAGCGTCCGCGCGAAGAACCTCGGCCTCTACGGGTACGACCGCGAGACGACGCCGTTCCTCGAACGGTTCGCGGACCGCTGTCACGTCTACCACAACGCGGTCGCCCCCGGCGTCTGGAGCCTCCCGAGCCACGTGAGCATGCTCACCGGGCTCGAAGTGACACAGCACCGGGTCCGGACGATGGACGACCGGCTTGCCCCGGGACACACGATCTTCGAGGACCTGTCCGGGCGAGGATACGAGACGGCGGTGTTCTCGAAGAACGTCTGGCTGACCGAGATCGACACCGGAATCGCGGACGCGTTCGACGCCGCGTTCGGCTCCCAGCAGACGGCGTATCCGGAGGCCCTCGACCCCTACAGCGAGGAGTTCGACGGATACGTCGACTTCCTCCGGGCGGCCGCCGCGGACGACTACCCCCTCCGGTCGGTCGCAAACGGCGTCCTGTCGAAACTGGAGTGGGACTACCCGCGCCTGTACGAGACGCTGGCCGGGAACCGCCCGCTCGCGGAGGTCTACCTCGACCGGTTTCTGGAGTGGTCGGACGACCGGGACCGGTGGGCCGCCCTGGTCAACCTGATGGACGCGCACTCGCCGTACCGGCCGGCCGACGAGTTCGACCGGTGGGCCGACGAGCGGGCCAGGGAAATCCAGGACGACGTCGAGGACGGCGTCTGGGAGTTCCTCTGTGGGCAGCGCCCGTGGGCACACCGCGAGGCGCTCGAACCGCTGTACGACGGCGCCATCAGGCAACTCGATCACTACCTGGCGGACGTGATCGGAACGCTGGACGCGCGGGGGGAACTGTCCGAGACCCTCGTGATCGTCACGAGCGACCACGGGGAGGGGTTCGGCGAGACGACGCCGTTGCGCCCGGGGTGGCGCGCGGCCGGACACGTCCTCGGCCTCCACGACGTCCAGACCCACGTGCCGCTGATCGTCCACCACCCGGGCCAGAACGACCGCGTGGACGTCGAATCGTACGCGTCACTGACGTCGATCCCCGCGGTGATCGAGGGCGCGCTCGAGGGGGACCGCCGTCCCGCGACGGCGGTCCGGGACCGCCCGGTCGTCTCCTCGTCGATGCTCGCGGAGGACCTGTTCGTCGACAGGGCCCGCGAGCACTGCGGCGACGCCGGGGAGTTCCGACTCGAGACGATGGCCGTCCACGAGGACGGGCCACGTCGGCGGTACGTCCACCGCGACGGCCACGAGATCGTCGAGACGGACGACGGCGTCCGGGAACGCGAGGGCGACAGTCGCGTCCGCCCGGTGTTCGAGGCGTTCGAGGACGCCGGGGTCCGCGAGCGCGCCAGCGGGCGGGACGGACTCGACGATGCGACCGAACGGAACCTCAGGGAGCTGGGCTACCTATGAGCGTCGCGCTAGGGGTCAAGGTGTTCACGCGGACCGAGAAGCTGGCCGCCCTCCTCGACAGCGTCGACCCGGACGACGTCGATCGGGTGTACGTGGCCGACGACGGACGCACCGAGGACCGGCGATCCCTCTACGAGCGGGACTGGCCGTTCGAGTTGACGGTCATCGACCTGGAGTACGACGCCGGCCTGGGCCGGGGGCGGGCCGAGATCGTCGACCGCCTCGAGGAGGAGTACCTCCTGATCGTCGATTCGGACCACCGGCTCCCGGACAACGTCGACCTCCTGCGCCGGCAACTGCGGGAACGACCCGATTTCGGGGGGATCGCCGGGCTCCTCCTGGAGTACGGGCGACTGACCGGGATGACCCACGACCTCTCGGTGGACGACGGCGTGTTGATCCGTGACGTCGACGACGAGAAGGAAGTGCTCGAGGCCGCAGGTCACCGACTCGTCCCCTTCGACTTCCTGCCGAACGTCTGTCTGTTCCGCCGGGAGTGTCTGCAGGAGTACGCCTGGGACCCGGCGTACGTGATCGCCATGGAACACCTCGACTTCTACGTCGGCCACTGGCGCGGGACCGACTGGCGGTTCGGCGTCTCCCCGTCCGTCCAGTTCGTCCACGATCCGAGAAGCGACGCGACCTACGCGGCGAACAGGGGGGACCCGGGCAAGCGGCTGGCGAGCAAGGAGCACTTCCTCGAGAAGTGGGGCTACAGGCAGGTGCTCCTCCGGGAGACCTGGCTCCGGGAGCGGTGGCAGTCCCCCTCGGCACGGATCCCGTTCGACCTGCCGTTGCCCGTCGAGACGTTCGTCGCCGACTGCAACGACTGGCTCCGGCGTCGAAAGCGGGTCTTTAAATGACTACGGACGTACCTGACCGGTAGCGAATGACGCTCGTCGTACTCGCGCTGGACGCCCTCGACGAGGCGCTCGTCGATCACTTCGACGTCGACGCCTTCCGTCTCGACGTCGCGCGCGGCATCGAGACGTTCAGCCACATGCGGTCCCGGCCGTACACGCTCGAAGTGTGGCCGACCGTCGCGACGGGGCTGGGACCCGAAACCCACGGGATCACAGGCGGCGGGACCAGCGCGTGGGACAACCCGCTGCTCGAACTCGCCTCGACGGTCACGGGGGCGCTCCCCGAGACGACGCGCGCCCGACTGGGGGAACTGGCCACGAGGGTCACCGGCGAGGAGTACGACCTGGCGGAAACCGACGCCGAGACGGTGTTCGACCGGCCGGGGCGGGTCGTCCACAACTGGCCGGGCGTCGTGAACGGCCGCTACCTGCTCGACGTCTGGGGAGCGATGGGTCCCGGCGACGACCGCCGGTCCGTCCGGGCGTTCGAGCGGTCGGTGTTCGGGACCGCCGCCGAGCAGTTCGGCTGGGTCGAGGAGATGGTGGCCCGGGACGTCGCGCTCGCGGGGACCCACGTCCACACGCTCGACGCCTGTGGCCACGCCTACGCCACCGACGAAGACCGCCTCCGGCGCGTCTACGAGCGGGTCGGCGAGATGGTCGGGACCGTCGAGTCCGCCCTCGGTCCGGACGACGACCTCCTCCTGCTGTCGGACCACGGGATGCACGTCGAGTGGCTCGACGGCGACGACGCCGGGACGCACTCGTGGCGGTCGATGGCCGCGACCACCGCCGCCGACGACCTGTTCGGGGACGTCTTCGGGGCCAGGGACTGGATCGAGGAACACACCCCCGAGTGGTCGCCCGGGGCGGCCGAGACGGTCGACCTCCCCGAGGAACAGCTCCGGGACCTCGGCTACGTCTGACCATGTCCGGGGCCGGCGAGATGAACCTCGGATGGGAAACCGTCAAGGGGACGGCCGGGAAGTTCGTCCAGGCAGCCATCGGGTTCGCCGGGACGATCATCTTCGCCCGGGCGCTCGGCCCTACCTCCTTCGGCGGGTACTACCTGTTGCTCTCGCTGGTGCTGCTCGCGGACCGGCCGCTCCGGGGCCTCGCCACCGCGGTCCGGAAACGCTACTCCGAGGCGGGGGCGAAAAAGGGCGAGATCGCCGGCGTCGTCGTCGTCGTGAACCTGGCGGCGATTGCGCTGATGGCGACGGCGGTGTTCGCGTTCGGGTCCCGCCTGACCGCGTTCACCGGCGTGGAGGATGCGCCGGCGGTGTTCGCCGCGCTGTTCGCGTCGATGGCGTTTTTCGTCCCGGTCCAGCGGATGCTCGCGGCCGAGGGCTGGGTCGCGAAGAAGGTCTGGAACGACACGCTACGGTCGGTGTTGACCTTCCCGCTCCAGCTCGGGTTCGTCCTCGCGGGGTTCGGCGCCGCAGGCATGGGGTACGGGCTCGCTGGGGCGACCCTGCTCGTGATCCCGGTCGCGGTGGCCATCCTGCGCGTGCGGCCCGGCCGGCCGACGCGGGAGACGGGCCGCTCGCTGTGGTCGTACGCGAAGTACAGCATCCCCGGGGGTCTGGTCGGCAAGGCCTACGACCGGGTGGACACGATACTGATCGGGGCGATCCTCACGACCGGCGCCGTCGGCCAGTACGAGGTCGCCTACCGGTTGAGCCTGCCGGCGACGTTCGTCACCGGCGTCGTCGTCTCGGGGCTGATGCCCCAGGTGTCGAACCTCCACTCGCGGGGGGAACCGGTCGGCACCGAAGTGACCGACGCGCTCTCGTACGTGAGCATCCTGGCGATCCCGATCTTCTTCGGTGCGCTCGCGCTCCCGGAGGCGCTGGTCGTGACCGCCTACGGCCCGGAGTACGAGCAAGCGGCGGTGTTGCTGGCCGGAATCGCGCTGTATCACGCGGTCGCCTCGCAGTCGATGACCCTCGTCCAGACGCTCTCGGGTCTGGATCACCCCGACGTCGTCTTCCGGATCAAGTCCGTGACGCTGCTGGCCAACGCCGTCGTCGGGGCGGTCCTCGTGATCGAGGTCGGCGTCGCCGGCGCCGTGATCGGATCGGTCCTCGCGGAAGCGCTCCGGTACGCGCTCGCCGTCCGCGCCGTCGGCGCACGGGCGGCGGAGATCGACCTCCTGCCGCGGCCACTCCTCGAACAGGTGGTCGCCGGCGGGATCATGTTCGGCGCCGTCGAACTGGTCGCGTCGCGGGTCGCCATCACCGGCTTCCTGGAACTCGGCGGGGTCGTCGGGGTCGGCGGCGCCGTCTACGCGGCGGTCCTGCTGGCGATCAGCCGCCGGCTCCGGGTGACCGTCGTCGCCGTGCTCTCGGACGCCATCTCCGAGTGATCCGTCCCGGCGGCGTCGTCGGAGCCGTGGGTCCGGCGCGGACGTCACATGCGAACGGTTAAAGCCCCGGCACGGCGACTTCCGGACCGAATGAAGGCGTCGGTCGTGGTCAACGTCCACGGGGGCACGCGGATGACGACGTTCGAAAACGCCGCCGAGAGCATCCTGGCACAGACCCACGACGACCTGGAGTTCGTCGTCGTGGTCTCGGCCGCACCGGACCTCCGCCGCGACGTCGAGGCCCGGTACGGGGACCTTGCGGGGATCAGGATCGTCGAACTCGAAGACGACGACGGACTGAGCGCCGCTCGCAACGCGGGTGCGGCGGCCGCAACCGGCGACGTCGTGGCGTTCACCGACGACGACGTCGTTGCCGACCCCGAGTGGATCGCGGAACTGCTCGCCATCTACGAGGCCCACGAACCGGCCGGGGTCGGCGGTCACGTGATCCCGGACTGGCCCGACCGGCGGCCGGCGTACCTGCCGGCCGAGTTCAACTGGCTCGTCGGCGCGATGGACGAGCCGTTCGTCGATCCCCCCGAACCCCAGCCGGTCCGGAACACGTTCGGCTGCAACATCTCCTTCGACCGCGAGACGTTCCTCGCCGCCGGCGGGTTCCGGACGGACCTCGGCAAGAACCAGGACAACCCGCTCCAGGGCGAGGAGGCCGAACTGTGTGCACGGATCGACGGGGAGTTCTGGTACGCGCCCGACGCGGTGGTCAGACACGAGGTCGACGACTCCCAGCTGTCGGTCGGGTACCTCCTGGACCGGTCGTTCTGGCAGGGCTACTCGAAGGCGGCGCTCGCCGACGAACTGTCCGACGAATCGGCGTTCCTCTCTGAACTGCTCACCCGTTCGATCCCCGGCCGGCTGCGACGACCGACGGGCCGGAACCTCGTCGAGGTCCTCATGCTACTGGCGTACACCGGGGCCGTCGGCGCCGGCTACGCGTACGGGCGCCTGCGACCGCGGTCGGCGGTCGATCCGGCGGGGACGACCGCCGAATAGGCGGCGAGAGAGCAAAACCTTTTGCGCCCGAGGCGTCCACAGCCACCAATGGCCGACCACGAGGACGTCTGCGTGCTGGTGCCGACGCTGGACGAGGCCGCCACCATCGGCGACGTCGTCGACGGCTTCCGCGAGCAGGGATTCGAGAACGTCCTCGTGATCGACGGCGGGTCGACCGACGGGACCCGCGAAATCGCGGCCGACCGCGGCGCCCGCGTCGTCGAGCAGTCCGGAAACGGCGGCAAGGGCGAGGCGGTCCAGCAGGCCCTCGACCACATCGAGACGCCGTACGTGCTGATGGCCGACGGCGACGGGACCTACCGGCCGGCGGACGCCGACCGGTTGCTGGAGCCGCTGTTCGACGGCGACGCCGAGCACGTGATCGGCAACCGGTTCGCGGACATGGAGCCGGGCGCGATGAGCCGGCTCAACCGGATGGGCAACGCGCTGATCCAGCGGGCGTTCCGGTTCGTTCACCGGCGCGACGAGGGCGACGTCCTCAGCGGCTACCGCGCGTTCACCCGCGAATCCGTCGAGGGGTTCGACCTCTCGGCAAGCGGATTCGGCATCGAGACGGAACTGTCCGTCGAGTGCGTGAAACACGGCGTCGAGACCGAGGAGGTCCCGACCACCTATCGCGCGCGCCCGGAGGATTCGGAGACGAACCTGCGGCCGTTCCGCGACGGTGGGTCGATCTTCCTGACCCTGTACGGGCTGGCGAAGACGAACAACCCGCTGTTTTACTTCGGGAGCGTCGGCGCGCTGGCGCTGTGGGCGGGCCTGGCCGTCGCCGGCTTCGTCGGCTACGAGTGGTTCGTCGTCGGCCGGAGCCACGAGGTGCTCGCGCTGGTCAGCGCCTCCGGCATCCTGGTCGGCATCCTGCTGATCATGTTCGGCGTGCTCTCGGACATGATCGTCTCGCTACACCGCGAACAGCAACACCGGATCGACCGCCTGGCCGAGCAACTCGAACGGGAGCGCCGTCGTTCACCGGACGACGCCGGCCGGACGGCGACTCCGGACGCCGACCCGCGACGGGACGATGCCGACGCGACCGCCGACGCCGAGGAGTCCGACGACCGGGCGGACCCCGTGACCGCGGACGAACCGGGCGTCGAGCGGTGAGCGCGGCGGACCGACCGCGACGCGTCGGAACTTTCAACCCCGCGCCCGCGCTGTAGCCGGACGTGACCGAGTACACGACCGTCTCGATCCCGAAGGACCTCGCGGACCGCGTCGAGGAGACCATCGAGGGGACGAGTTTCTCCAGCACGAGCGACCTCGTGCGGTTCCTGCTGCGGAGCATCGTCATCCAGCACCAGCGCAGCGGCGAGTTGACCGAGGCGGAGTTCGAGGAGATCGCCACCCAGCTTCGGGACCTGGGCTACCTCCAGTAGTCAGAGCCGCTCGTCGGGCGGCCGGGCGTCCACGACCGAGAGGTCCAGGCGCCGGCCGTCCCGGCCGAAGGCGGCGATGGAGTCGGCGTCCCACGGCGGGACGGCGACCAGCACGACGCCGTGGAGGTCGTCCTCGCGGGAGACGTCCAGGTCCCCCTGGGGGTGGGAGACGAACCGGCCCTGGGTCTGGCCGAGCGGGGTCGAGAGGTCGACGCCGAACACGGCCGAAACCGACTCGCCCGCGTCCGGGAGGTAGAAGTGGGTGAAGATGGGGGTCTCCGGGGGTAGCTCCGGCGGCTCCGGGAACGCTCCAGCCTCCGTCACCGACAGCCCGACCGTGATCTGCTGTGGCTCGGCGTCCGCGGCAAGTTCTAGCAGGGCCTCGACCGTCCCCCGGGTCGCGTAGACCACGTTCCGACTCCGGGCTCCGGGAAGGTAACACTCCCGGCCCCGGATTACGACGTTATCAGGTGCCAGGCGCTTTGGGCGTACAGCCTCGGTGCGGACCGCCGGGCGGTCGCAAGCGCCGTCCTCAGTGTTTCCGTCGCGTCCTCGAACACGCCGTCGCCGTGGCCGACGAGTATCCGGTCCGGGCGGAGACCGTGCAACGCCTTCCGGGGCGGCCAGAGTCGCAACGCGGGGTGGACGCCCAGTCGGCGTTCCTCGACCGTGAAGTAGGGGGTCGTTCCGACGGCCTCCGGGATCACCAGCGTCCCCGACTCGCCGTCGTAGAGGGCGAACTCCTGCCAGAAACGGTTGTTCATCACCTCGACGGTCACGTAGCCGGCGTCGGGCAACCCGCCGTCGAACCGCTCGACGGGCGCGTCCACCTCCCCGGCCACGCCCGCCATCCCCTCCGGGAGGTACACCGGGACGCCGTGGCGGGCGGCGACCGCAACAGCGTCGCGCTTGTGCCGGTCCAGCAACACCACGACGCCCCGGAGGGTGCCGAACTCCGCGACGAGGTCGTCCAGGTCGGGGACGTCGACCGGGTCGATCACCCAGATGTCCCCGTCGACGGCGAGCAGGTGGCTGGCCCGCTGCATCGTCTCGTCTGGGTGGGCGATCCACCCGACGCCGCCGCCCCAGCGGTCGATCTCCAGCCAGCCGTCGGCCGGTCCCGATTGCTTGATCGCCATGTCCGGACCTTCGGGTGCGGTCGGGTTAAGTCTCGGTGTCGTTATCCCGGTCCGGCCCCAATCCGGCCGTATGCTCACCGGCCTGCGGTGGCTCGCGCTGGAGGCGAAGGACCTCGAACCGGCGCGGGCGTTCTACGAGGGCGCCCTGGACCTGCCCGTCGTCGAGGAATCCGACGAGGAAGTCGTCTACGCCGCCGGGGACGACCGGCTCCGGCTCAGGCGGCCCTCGGGCGTCCCCCGCGGCGGCGTCCACACCCACTACGCCCTCGCGGCCCCGCGCGCCCGGTACGACGCGTGGTACGACCGTCTCTCCGGGGAGTTCGACCTCCGGGAACACGAGTTCGGTTCGGCGAAGTCGCTGTACCTGTACGATCCCGACGGGAACTGCGTCGAGATCGCCGGGACCGGGGGCTCGACGGACGCCACGGACGGCGAGCCGACCCCGGTCACCGACGTCTTCGAGGTGGTCCTGGAGGTCGAGGCCCTCGACCGTGCGGAGTCGTTCTACCGGCGCCTCGGGTTCGACCCGGTCGACCGGGGCGAGGACCGACGGCGGGTCAGGCTCCGCGGACCCGTGGACCTCGAACTCTGGGAGCCGCAACTGGGCATCGCCGACGCCCGGGGCGGCCTGCACGTCGACCTCGGCTTCGAGGCCGACCCCGACCGGGTCCTCGACGCCGTGGGCGAGCGCGCCTGCGAGGTCGAGACCCTCGACGACGGCGTTCGCCTGCGCGACCCCGACGGCCACTGGCTGACGGTCCGTTGAGCCGGGGAAGCGGTCGTCCGTCGCGGCCTCTTCGTCCTCCGGGAGCTCGTCGCTCGCTCCGGATCAGCCCAGCCGGCCGTGGTCGATGGAGACGTCCGGCGGCGTGACGATCAGCATGTCCCGGAACGTGAGGAGTTCGCCACCCATCTCCTGGACCTCGCGGGCGAACCCGGCGGCGAGTTCCTCGGCATCGCCCTCGACGGCCAGGACCAGCACCGACCCGTCCTCGACGGCGTCGATCCACTCGTACGGCGGCGTCGTCCCGTCGAGGACGCCCAGTTCGACGCTGTTGCCGGTGGTCCAGTCGCCGTCCATCCGGTCTTCGGCCGACTGCAGGTCGAGGTCGAAGTCGCTCATGTCGCCCCGCTCGCCGCGCCGAATAAAAAATCCTCCTGCCGCGGCCTCGGCATCGGACGACCCGACGACGTCGAGGGAAATATATGAACATAGGTGCATATGTTCGTATAATCGCCACGCAGTCGGCCGGACGCCGTCGCACTGTCGACCGGACGATGCCATGCGGTCGATAGGACGAGCTGCGGGCCGGTCCGAACGAGTCGCTGGTGGCCGAGCCCAACCTTTTCTCCCTCCGGGGACCTCAGCCGAGGCATGGACGAGTTCGACGCCGACTGGCCGGTCGTGGGGATGGTCCACCTGCCGGCGCTGCCCGACTCGCCGGGGTTCGACTCCCGCGAGGCGGTCCGCGAGCGGGCGCTCGCGGACGCCGGGGCGCTGGACGCCGGCGGCGCGGACGCCCTGCTGGTCGAGAACTTCGGGGACGCGCCGTTCTATCCCGGGGACGTTCCGGAGCACGTCGTCGCGGAGATGGCCGCGCTGGCAACCGACCTCCGGCGGGCGGTCGACCTTCCGCTGGGGGTGAACGTCCTCCGGAACGACGCCGCGGCGGCGCTGTCGGTCGCGGCGGCCGCCGACGGGTCGTTCGTCCGCGTGAACGTCCACGCGGGTGCGCGCGCGACCGACCAGGGCGTCGTCGAGGGCCGCGCCCACGAGACGATGCGGTTGCGCGAGCGCATCGACGCCGACGTGTCCGTGTTCGCCGACGTGGCGGTCAAACACTCCGCGCCGCTCGCCGAGCGACCGCTGGACGAGGAGTTCCGCGAGGTGGTCGAGCGCGGACTCGCCGACGCGGTCGTCGTCTCCGGGCCGTCGACCGGCCAGGCGGCCGCGGAGGCAGACCTGGCACGGGCCGCCGACCTCGGCGACGAAACCGGGGCGCCGGTGTTCGTCGGCAGCGGCGTCAGCCGCGAGAACGTCGAGACCGTCGTCGAGCACGCCGACGGCGCCATCGTCGGCACCGCGCTGAAGGAGGGCGGGGTGACGACGAACCCGGTCGACGAGGCGCGGGTCCGGGCGCTGGTCGAACGGGTGGACGAGTTGCGTTGATCGGCGAACCGCTTCGAGAACCGTCTCTGCGCGCTCCTCGAACGACGTCGTTGCCGCCACCGCCCGGAAAGCCCCCGCTCGCACGGCTCGCGGGGACACCGTCAGAGGCACGCTTTGACGAGCCTCCGGCTCGCACGGCTCGCCGGAGACACCGTCAGAGACGAGCTCTGACGAGTCCTCGCTCACGGTGTTCGCGAGGACACCAGCGCGCGCCACGGGCCTACCTTGGGACCACGGCGCGCGAGCACCGCGCGCGAGGGATGAGCACCGCAGGAGCGACCGAGCGACGCGAGTGAGCGACGAGGAGCACAATCGGCTGGGGAGGCTGGTGGTTGGCGGTAGCTGAGGTGGGACTGAAAGGGCCGGGCCGCTTCGGTCGCGCGCCTCGCTGCGCGCTTCCTTTAGTCGCTCGCTTCGCTCGCTCCCGAAGTCCAGTGCTTGCATCGTCGTGCTTCCCGAAGCGGCCCGGGGGGCTTTCGACGCGTTGCTGATGGGGTCACCGTCGGATGAGGACCGAAGCCGCCCGAGCGGACGAACACCAGAGAACGACCAAGAACGACCGGAAACAAACGACTGCCGAAAGACCCAGGTTCGAACCGCCGAAGAATCCCCCATGGAGACCGTCAGCGAGTCGCGGTTGCGCGCGGACCTCGAAGCCAACGCCGAGTTCGGCGCCGTCGAGATCGAGGAGGGCCACGGCCGGACCGTCCTCACTGGGACGGAAGCGAACCGCCAGGCTCGCGAGTACCTCGTCGAGCGCATGGAAGCCGCGGGCCTGGACGTGACCGTCGACGGCGTCGGCAACGTCGCCGGCACCTGGGTCCCCGAGAGCGCCGACCCGGACGCCGCCCCCGTCGCGGCGGGGAGCCACCTCGACTCGGTGCCGGAGGGCGGCATCTTCGACGGCCCGCT
>CAYTAG010000032.1:0-20855 GCA_964435625.1 uncultured Halobacteriales archaeon
CCTCGCGGGCGTAGCCCGACCGGTCGAGGGCGCCGTCGGCCACCGACAGGAAGTTCTCCAGGCTCACCTCCGCCAGTCGCTCCTTCATCGACTCGTGGTCGGGTACGTCCAGGGCGTGCAGTCCGGCGTCGACGGTCTCGGCGCTCGGCGGGTTGCGGGACCCGCCCGCGGGCATGATCACGTCCTCCGAGAAACTGCCGTCGGTGAGGGCGTCGCTCCCGCGGACGTACGCCCGGGCGCGTCCGTCGGCGTCGCGCGCTCGCCCGCTCGCGTCGTCCGACGCGGGATCCGCGCCTCGCTCCAGCACCGCCGCGCTGGCGCCGCTGCCGAAGTTGAACATGAACGAGGAGTCCTCGTTTTCGTAGTCGACCAGGTCCTCCTCGCGGCTGGCGGACACCAGCAGGGCGCGCTCGACGTCGCCGGCGAGCACCTGGGCGCGGACCTGCCGGAACGCCACGGGCGCGCCCGCACAGAGGGTGTAGCTCTCGGTCGCGTAGGCGTTCTCGGCACCCAGGCGCTCGGCGACCGCGGCCGCCGCGCTCCAGACCACGTAGTCCTTGTACTCGCTGCCGTGGTACAGCACCAGATCCAGCTCGGCAGCGTCGAGGTCGGCGTCGGCCAGCGCCTCGCGGCCGGCTTTCACGCACATGTCGCTGGCGTGGTCCTCGCCGGGCGGACAGACGCGTTTCTCCCGGAGGCCCATCTTCTCGACGACGACCTCCTCCGGAATGGCGCTGCGCGCGGCGATCTCGGCGCCCGTGACGGTCTCGTCGGGGACGTACCGGCCGTAGCCGGTCAGCGCGGCCGCGGCGGCCGTGGCGGGTCGGGGGTCGGCTCCGTGGCTCACGTCTCCCACCTCAGCGGCGCTCCCTGAAGTACTCCCGGACGTGGCCGGGGAGCCGTTCGGCCGCGGTGCCGCCGATGCGGTCCCGGATCGTCCCCAGGATGCCCCGGGGGACGTACAGCACGAACAGGACGAACACCAGCCCGAGGTACAGTTCGGCGCGGCCGTCGACGAGGACGTTGACGACGTCGAGCAGCGAGACGCCGGCCACCTCGGTGCCCAGCAGGTCCGGGGGCAGGTTCGCCCGGAGGTACCTGGCGAGGCCGTGGCTCTCCGTCGAGAGGATGCCACCGAGGAACTCGTGGAACAGGTGGCCGTACAGCGCGCCGGCCAGCGTGCCGAACCCGCCGATGATCGCCGCCAGCAGGGCGTCGGCGGTCACGAACAGGTCGAAGGTGCTGGACGGGCCGACGGCGCGCCGGAAGCCGGCGAACAGGGCGCCGGCGACGGCGGCGAAGAAGCCGCTGATCGCGAACGCCGCCAGCTTGAACCGGTAGGTGTCGTAGCCGACCGCGCGGGCGCGCTCCTCGTTCTCGCGGATGGCGATCATCACCCGCCCGAACGGCGAGTGGACGATCCGCTGCATGGCGAAGTACGAGACGAGCACGACCGCGCCGACGGCGTAGAAGGACACCATCGCCTCGGTGAACTCGATGCCCATGCCGAGGACGTTCTCGTAGCTGTCGCCGACCAGCCGGCCGATTCCGACCGACAGGGTGTCCACGCCGGGGACGCCGACCTCGAAGGCGCCGACCTCGCCGCCGATGTTCGCGCCGTCGCTGGGGTTCGAGGAGACGTGGTCCCAGTTGCGGATGAACACGTGGGCCACCTCCGCGAACCCGAGCGTGATCATGGCGAAGTAGACGCCGGTCAGCCGGAAGGAGACGGCACCGACCAGCAGCGCTACCGCCGCAGCCAGGACGCCACCGAGCAGCACGAGCGCCATGAACGGCGTCCCGGCAGACAGTCCGGGCACCTTGCCCGTGGCGACCAGGACGACGAGGTACGCGCCGGTCCCGTAGAACATCGCGTGGCCGAAGGAGAGGTAGCCGGTGTACCCCGAGACGAAGTCGAAGCTCATCGCGAACAGGCCGACGTACAGGACGGCGACCATCGTCCGCACCGGCGGGAGCAGGACCCTGAACTCCGCGCCCAGCGGCGTGCTCGTCAGCACCTGGTAGACGAGCGGGTACAGCCCCATGGCGACGACGACCGCCGCGTGGACGCGGTGTTCGTAGAGGGTCGCGCGCAGGGATCCCGCGTCGGCGGCTTCGTCGCCGGACGCCCCCTCGCGTGTTCCGGTCCGACCCGACGCCTCCTCCGTTTCCTCGGCCGGCGGGGTTCCGGCGTCCGCGTCCCCGACCTCGCGGTCCGGGGCGGGGCGGTCGTCGCTAATGGCCGCCCACCTCCTCGACGCCGAACAGGCCCTGTGGCTTGACGATCAACACGAGCACGAGCACCAGGAACATCATCATCTCCGAGAGGCCCGCGAACTCGACGTAGGCGCTCTGGAACAGCCACGTCGTCACCGCGTCGACCAGGCCGACGAGCAGGCCGGCGACGACGGTCCCGCGGAAGGTCCCGAGGCCGCCGATGATGACGACGACGAACGCGATCAACAGCGCCTCCGTCGACAGCGGGACGCTCGCGCCGAACCGCGGGTCCCACATCAGCATGACGCCGGCGACGGCCGCCAGGCCGGAGCCGACGCCGAACACGACCGAGAACGCCCGCCGGATGTCGATGCCCAGCGCCTGGGCCATCTCGCCGTCCTCGCTGCCGGCCCGGATGTACAGCCCGTACCGGGTGCGGGTGAGAAACGCCCAGGTGATCGCGACGACCAGCGCCCCGATGAGGACCTCGAACATGTACAGGCCCCGCGTCGTCTCGCCGGCCACCGTAATCGTGTCCTGGAGCGCCCCGGGCGCGGTGCCCAGCGCCTCCTGCCAGTCGCTACGTGGTTGCATCCCGCGGACCTCGACGACGATGCGGGCCAGTTCGTCCAGCACGAGCACGAGCCCGAACGTCAGCAGGATCTGGAACAGCGGCTGGCGGTCGTAGATGGGCCGGATGAGCTGCTTCTCGACGGCGCTGCCGAAGGCGGTCATGAGGCCGAACACCGCGGCCATCGCGAGGAAGAACAGGGCGACCCGCGCGTACTGGCCGGTCCCGGTGTTCACGAGCACGACCATGACGGCGCCGCCGAGGTACGCGCCCAGCATCGTGAACGATCCGTGGGCGAAGTTGAGCACCCCCATCAGCCCGAAGATCAGCGACAGGCCGGCGGCGATGAGGACGTACAGCGACGCCTTCGAGAGCGCGTCCAGGGTGATGCCGGTCAGGGTGCCCACGTCAAGCAGGTCCGAGACCAGCGACGCGACCACCGGGACGGCGTCTACCGACGCCGCCCCGAGCAGCGCCGGGTCGATCCCGGTCACGCCGGCCACCTCCCCGTGGCCGTCGAACGATCCGTCGGGTACAGCGAGCGTACAGTCATGCCGAGAGGTACCTCCTGATGAGTTCGTCGTCCCGCGAGACGTCCCCGGTGTCGCCGTCGGCGACGACCTCGCCGTGGTCCAGCAGGTAAAAGCGGTCGGCCAGGTCCATCGCCATCGGGAAATTTTGCTCGACCAGCAGCATGGTCGTCTCCCGGCCGACCTCCCGGAGGGCGTCGACGACCGACTGGACGATCTGCGGGGCCAGTCCCTCGCTGGGTTCGTCGACGAGCAGCAGGTCGTTGTCGCCGACGAGGCCGCGGGCGATGGCGAGCATCTGCTGTTGGCCGCCGCTGAGGTCGCCCGCCTCCTTGTGCCGGAACCGTTCGAGGTCCGGGAAGGTCCCGTAGGTCCGTTCGAGCGCGGCCCCCTGATCGGCGTCCGCGGGGGTCGCCACCTCGACGTTCTCCTCGACGGTCAGGTGCGAGAAGACCCGCCGCTCCTCGGGCACCCAGCCGACGCCGCGGCGGGCGACCTCGTGGGTCTCCAGGCCGACGAGGTCCTCGCCACGGTACCGGACCGACCCCTCCCGCGGCGGGGTCAACTGCAGGATCGAGCGCAGCGTCGTCGTCTTGCCGACGCCGTTGCGCCCGATCAGCGCGACGTTCTCGCCCTCCTCGACCGCCAGCGAAACGCCCTGCAACACGTGGCTCTCGCCGTAGTAGGTGTGGACGTCCTCGACCTCGAGCATCGTCACGGCCGGTCACCTCCTCGAAGTCGGTCGCGGTCGGTCACGCGCCGGCACCCCCCTCGACGGACTCGGAGTCGCCCTGTGCGGCCGCGTCGGGGTCGTAGCCGCCGAGGTACGCCTCCTGGACGTCCTCGTCCTCCCGGATCTCCCCGGGCGGGCCGTCCGCGATCAGCGACCCCTGGTGCAACACGGCGATCCGGTCGCTGACGCCCATCACCACGTCCATGTTGTGCTCGACCAGCAGGATCGAGTGGTCGGCCGCGACGTCCTCGATCAGGTCGACGATCCGGCCGATGCCGTCGCTGGAGACGCCGGCCGTCGGTTCGTCCAGCAACAGCAGGTCCGGATCGCCGGCCAGCGCGATACCCACCTCCAGGTTGCGCTTCTGGCCGTGGCTGAGGTTCCCCGCGACGGTGTCGGCCGCCGCCGCGAGGCCGACGCGGTCGAGGATCTCCCGCGCCTCGTCCTCGTAGGCCTCGAAGTCGGCGACGTTGCGGTGCAGTTTCCACGCGTCGGCGCCGCCGTGGGCCTGGGCGGCGATCCGCACGTTCTCCAGCACGGTCGACGTCGGGAAGATATTGGTTATCTGGTACGAGCGGTGGATGCCCCGGAGCGCGGTCTCGTGTGGGTCGTCGTCGGTGACGTCGACCCACTCGCCGTCCTGGCGGTACTCGATGCGCCCGTCGCTGACGGGCAACGCCCCGGTCAACAGGTTGAAGAACGTGGTCTTGCCGGCGCCGTTCGGGCCGATCAGCGAACACAGTTGCCCCTCCTCGATCCCGAAGTCGACGCCGTCGACGGCCGTGAGACCGCCGAACCGTTTGGTCAGCCCGGACGTACGCAACAGCATCCGCCTAGAGGTCACACTGCATGTCGTCGTGGTCCGCCGGGAGGGTCGACTCCTCGCCGGAGACTCGGGCGCGCGGCTCGCCGGGCATGATCGCGGCGTCCCAGTTGTCCGCCCACTCGTCGCTGGTCGGGACGGGGTCGGCGATGGTCATCTCCGAGCGGGCCTGGTTGTTGTACTCCTGGTAGGTGTACCCGCCCTCGCCCTTCGGCGTGTCCTCGACGGTCATTCCCTTGAGCCCGGCCGCGATGTCGTCGCCGTCCAGCGAGCCCTCCTCCTCGACGGCCTGGACGAGCGAGGAGGCGGCCGTGAACGTCCCGGACGTGAACAGGTCCGGCACGATGCCGTAGGTGTCCGAGTAGGTCTCGACGAACCAGTCGTTGATCTCGTTGTCGTACTGGTTCCAGTGGTACCGGGTGGTGAACGGGCCGAGTTCCGCGTCCTGGACGTCCTGGGCGGTGAAGCCCTCGCCGAGGGTCCGCTGGAGGACGCCCCCGACCGCCTGGTTGCTGATGAGCGTCGCGAACCCGCCGAACAGCCGGACGTCGTACTGCAGGCCCGTCGAGAGGAACTGCGGCAGCGTCGAGACCGTGAACCCGCCGATCACGGCGTCGGCACCGGTCTCGACGGCCTCGTCGAACAGTCCCTCGAACTCCGCGTACCCCTGCTCGACGTACCGGGTGTCGACGATCTCGATGCCCTCGGACTCCAGGACGTCCCGGTAGTTGTTCGCGACCGCCTCGCCGAAGCTGTAGTCGGCGGCCATGATGAAGACGGTTTCGACGTCGGTCTCCTGGGCCACGTACCGACCTCCGCTACGGGCGTCCATGGCCGTGTTCTCGTTGGCCCGGAACACGAGGTCCGAACAGAACTCCCCGTTGGAGGTGATGTCCGCCGCCGCGGCCGGGCCGATGATCGTCGGCACCTCGGCCGTGGTGGTCACCGTGTCGATCAGTTGCCGGGCCGACCCGGAGGAGGCCGTCCCGAACAGGACGTCGACGTCCTGCTGGTCGACGAGGTCCGTGGCGACGTCCTGCGCCTGGTTGGAGTCGAACTGCGTGTCCTCGACGTACAGTTCGTAGGTCACGTCCTCGCCCTCGACGGTCTCCTGGCCGGCCGCCTCGATCATCGGCGGGTCCTGGTCGAGTTTGTACGCCAGCCCCGAGAGGAAGCCCCACAGCGACTGCTGGCCGTAGTACTGGATGTCGCCGGTCATCGGCTGGATGACCCCGACGCTGAGGGTCCCCTCGGCGCCGCCGCCCCCGTCGCCGAGACAGCCCGCGACGCTCGTCGCCCCCGCCAGCCCGACCGCCTTGAGTGCGTTTCGACGTGTCATGTGATGGCCCGACATACTACCAAGACGTTACGCCATCCCCGGCAAAATTTGGCGGGTTAACATGTGAACGGCGATCCGGCCGCCGCCCCGCGGGATCCGTCGCCGAGTCCCCCGGAACGCGTCGCTCGGCGCGTTGCCGTCCCAGGAGCTATCGCTCGGCCCGGACGCCGTGGACGATTGCCAGCGCGAGGGCGAGTCCCTTCGTGAGTTCGGCCAGCGGTTCCCCGACGACGTCCAGCGGAGGGGGCGTCGCGCCGAACGCCCAGGCGAGGAGGCCACCGAGCACGAGGATGGCCGCCATCGGGACGACGGTTTCGGTCGGGGCGACGGTACGGAGTAACTCGCGGCCAGCGGTGCTCATCGGTGGCGGTCGGTGCCCCGGGCGTAAATACTTCCCCGTCGGTCGCCCGCCCGCGGACTTTCCCGCCGGTCGCCCGCCCGCGGACTTCCCCGCCGGTTGCCCCGTAGCGGACGACCGGTCGGTTCACATGTCAACCCCGGTTTTCTCACTCCCCGACCGCGTTGGATCGACCATGTCGGACGCTCCCGACCAGGACCTCGGGCCGCCGCCGCTGGCCAGCGAGCAGGTACTTTCGGTCGACGACGACCGCTTCGCCCCCGGGACCGTCTGTCTCGTAACGGGCGCCGCCTCCGGCATCGGCCGCGCCGTCGCGTTCGCCATGGCGGACAACGGTTGCACGGTCGTCGCCACCGACGTCGACGAGGACGGCCTCGCGGAGACCGTCGACCTCGCCGAGGACGCCGGGGTCGACGGCGCCGTCGAACCGGTCGCCGCCGACCTCCGGAGCGAAGCCGCCGCCGTCGTCGACGCTGCGGCCGACCTCGGGGAACTGCGGTATCTGGCGAACGTCGCGGGCCTCCAGCACGTCGCGCCCATCGAGGAGTTCCCGATGGAGAAGTACGACGAGATGCACGACGTGATGCTGCGGGCGCCGCTGGAACTGACCAGGCACTCGCTGCCGCACATGCGCGAGGCCGGCGGCGGCGCCGTCGGCAACATGGCCTCCGTCCACGGCCACTACGTGACCAGCGACAAGGTGGCGTACAACGTCGTGAAGTTCGGCCTCCGGGGGTTGACCCAGTCCATCGCCGCGGAGGGTGACGGCGACGTCCGCGCGTACTCGGTGTCGACGGGCTACGTGGCGACGCCGCTGGTGACCGGCCAGATCCCCGACACGGCAGAGCAGCGCGGCATCTCCGAGCAGGAGGTCGTCGAGGACGTGATGCTCGGGCAGGCCCGCACCAGGGAGATGATGGACCCCGTGGAGGTAGCGAACCTGTTCGTCTTCGGGTTCTCCGCACACGGCAGCCACCTCAACGGCGGCGACCTGCTGTTCGACGGCGGGATGACCCGGACGTACGAGTGAAACTCCTCCGGCGGAGAACCCTGTCGCTTACTCCTAGCCCGTCGAGTCCTCGTCGTTCGAAAGGAGGTGTTTGCGCAACTTCCTTGGGCCTTTGAACACGCTCTGGCCTTCGAGGAGTTCCTCGTCTTCGACGCTCGATACGTCCCTCGTCTCGCTCATACGTCGGAGTAGTCGTTCCGGGTACTTAGTCATGGTTACCAGTTCAGGGCGACGGTACCGACGAACACCGAGACGACGCCCAGGATGAGCGCAGCGTGGCTGACGCTCAACAGGAGCCCGTCTATCGATTGTCGAAATTCGTTTGCCCGCATCCATTCCGCCTCGCTCCGCAAGAGGAGGATCAACCACTCCTTCTCCGAGTACCGTTGTTCGATTAACCGGTTGACGTCGTCCGGGCCGACGCCGGTCTCCACGTTGGACCGTGTATAGGTCATCACCGCGGCGACGAACGACGCGCTCAGGAGGACGACGCCGCCCCCCGTGAAGTCATTTATGAACGGGGCGAAGTCAATTGGCTCCGCCCGTGCCACGAACGACCCTGCGGTGAGCAACAGTCCGAGGAGGATCGCATTGAGTCGAAAGGTCCGGGCGGCCTTGGTGTCCACGTCGTCGAACGTCGCTGTCTGGTGGTCGAGAACGGCCCTGACCTCGGATTGCGTCGTCCGGAGGGCTTCGAGGTCGTGTCCGTCAGTCGGTTCGCCATCGCTCCTGCCGGCGTCGTCGGATTTTGGTGCCGATCCGGCACGTTGCCACCTGCCCGACATCGCTCGGGGATGGGTGGCGCCCACCGATATTTAAATTCTCGCCGCATCGGTAGTTAACAGCGTTCGTCGCCCCCGCGTGCAGCAACTGTTCGCCAATCACGTCCACCGCTCCGGCGACCTCCCTGGTAAAACAACGCGCGATAGTACTCAGTGGTCCTCGTTCCGTTCACCTGGTTCGTCGGAGACCGCGGTCGGGTCACTCCTCCAGTTCCTCCAGCGCCTCGGTGACGTGCTCCAGCAACTTCTGTTGGCCGCGCCGGAGGTTCTTCGAGGCGGCGGGCTTGGAGACGTCGAACTCCTCGGCGAGGGTCCCGAGGTCGGCCTCGCGGGGGGCCTGGAAGTACCCGCCCTGGGCGGCCTCCACGAGGGTCTGGCGCTCGGTGTCCGAGAGGTCCCGGCAGCCGTTGATCAGCGTCATCGCGGCCCCGGCGTTGTTGATGAGGTCCTGCATCTGCGGGAGGGCAACCCGCCCGCGCTCGATGACGTCGAACTCGTTGTTGCGGTCCAGTTCGGAGAGGGTGGCGTCGGCCACGTCCGTCGCGTCGAAGCCGACGTGCCAGATCTCGCTGCCGTCCTCGATGTGGAACGGCCCCGTGACGTAGCCGTCGTTGCCACGGATGGTGTTCATCGCGTCGGTCTCGTCGATGACGGTCCGGATCCGTGCGACCCCCTCGCGTTTGGACACCAGGTCGAAGTCCCGCATGTTGCGGTGGTCCCGCAACGCGTCGAGGCCCGCCTCCAGCGCCCACCGGTCGGACCCGTCGACGACCATCCGGGTCTCCAGTTCGCGGGCCGCGCTGTCGAAGTTCCAGTTGGTCGCCGCGAACGAGACGTCGTGGTCCGCGGTCGTGTCGATGAACGGGCAGTCGTACTGCTCCATGTCCATCGAGATCTCGATCATCGTCCTGTTCGCTCTAGAGGCACTGTCGGCCGGACTACCATAATCGTTTCTCTCGGCCGAGCGGCGGCGTCACGACGGCACGGTGGCGATGTCGGGGACGTTCCTGGCGGCGTGGTGGTCCGGGACAGTTCCGTCGGCAGGGCGGCCCGGGGCGTTTCCGTCGGCAGGGCGGCCCGGGGCGTTTCCGTCGGCGGTCGCTGCTCCATTCGGGACGCTCCGGTTCGCTACGGTCGTGCGCCGGACGGTTATATGAATATATGTTTATATCTTCATATGGGTTGGAGAGCGGTTTCCGAACGACGAACCTGCCTACAGCGATTCCTCGCCCTGCGAGAGCAACACGACCATCGAGAGGCCGGAGACGACGAGCAACAGTAGGACGGGAACGACGGCGTACTGGTAGTAGGCGGCCTCCTGGGCGCGCCAGATCTGGGTCACGATGGTCTCGAAGCCCGTCGGCCGGAGGATCAGCGTGACGGGCAGTTCCTTCATGGTCGTCAAAAACACCAGCGCCGCGCCGGCGGTCACGCCGGGCGCGACCAGCGGGAAGGTGACCCGCCGGAACGCGCCCAGCGAGGTGGACCCCAGCGTGCGGGCCGCCTGGACGAGTTTCGGGTCGACCTGCAGGGTCGTCGTCCGGATCGCGCCGACGGCCTGCGGGACGAACCGGACGACGTACGCGAACACCAGCAGGGGAAGCGTGGGGTACAGCGACGGGGCGTACCCCGCGCCGAAGTACACCAGCGCGAGCGCGAGGACGATCCCCGGGACCGCGAACCCGAGGTACGTCGCCCGCTCGAAGACGGTGGCCAGCCGCGAGTCGTGCCTGGCGGCGAAGTACGCCACGGGCAGGGCGACCGCCGCCGCGACGACCGCCGCCGCGAACGCGACCGTCACCGAGTTGACGGCGTAGGACCACTCGAACGCCAGCGACGGCCGGCGGCCGACCTCCGAACGCACCAGCCAGAGGCCGAGGATCCAGACCGGTACCGCCAGCGCCAGCGCCGTCACCGACGCCGGCAGCAGCGTCGCCGGCCACCGCCACCGGCCGAGGCGGACGGTGGCCTCGCCCGCGGACCCGTGGCTACCGCCCTGGCCGCTCTCGTCGGGGGCGTACCAGCGTTCCAGCGCGAGCACGACCAGCACGACGCCGAGCAACTGTAGCGACAAAAGCGCCGCGTAGTCCTGGCCGAAGGTGTTGTACTCGACGTAGATCTGACGGGTGAACACCGGCAGGCGCATGATCGCGGGGGTGCCGAAGTCCGAGACCGCGTACAGCGCCGCCAGCAGCGCGCCCGCGACGATGGCCGGTCGGATGTTCGGCAGGGTCACCCGACGGAACGCCCCCAGGCGGTCGTGGTTCAGCGTCCGCGCGGCCTCCACCAGGCTCGTATCCAGCGAGAGCAGCGCGGCCCTGGCGGTCAGGTAGACGTAGGGGTAGGTGTACAGCGTGATGACCAGGATCGTCCCCGCGAGTCCGTAGATCTCGGGGAGGCGTTCGATCCCCAGCGGCGCGAGCAGGTCCCGGAACTCCCCGCGGGGGCCGAACGCGGAGACGAACGCGAACGCGCCCACGTAACTCGGCACCACCAGCGGCAGCGCGACGAGGATCGTCCAGAACCGCCGGAACGGCAGGTCCGTCCGGACGGTGAGGTACGCCAGGGGCACGCCCAGCAGCGTCGACAGCACCGTCACCCCGACCATCAGCAGGAGGCTGTTGACCAGGACGTCGACCGACCCGGGCCGGAACAGCAGTTCCCGGGCGCGGTCGGGGTCGACCGTCGTCACCTCCACCAGCAGCCACGTCATCGGGAACACCATCGCGGCCGCGATGACGGCACAGAGCACCGTCAACCCGAGCGGTGGTCGGTCCGCGGGCCACCGCCGGCGCAGTTCCGAGAGCGATTTCATGGCTGACCCCACCGGTCGCGGCAGCGATCCCGGCGCGTATGCGGGGGAACCGTTCCGACGGGTATAAGGTTTTAGGTTCGCCTAATCCTCGGGCATGGAACTGACCCGGCGCGACGCGGCCGCCGCGCTGGCGGCCATCGGCGGGGGCGGGGCGGCCGGGCTGGCCGTCCGCGAGTGGGGCGACGACGGGGCTCCGGACGACCCCGCCGACGGACGGGACGATCCCGCCACCGACGAGGAGGTACGCGACGCGTTCGTCGCGGTCGCGGAGGTCGTCTACCCCTCGGCCGTGACGGGGACGGAAGCGTTCGTCGAGTCGTTTCTCGCAGGGCGGCTCGACCGCGAGGACCACGCGGAGGGACTCCGCGAGACCGTCGCCGAACTCGACGAACTGGCCGTCGAATGGCACGGCGACCGGGTCGCCGTCCTCGACCCGGCCGACCGGGACCGGTTGCTCCGCGAGGCCGGGGCCGACGTCGCCGAGGAAGACCCCGGCGGGACGACCGCCGAGCGGGTGCGGTACTACGTCGTGAACGAACTACTGCTGGCGCTGTACGCCTCCCCGAAGGGCGGCGAACTCGTCGGCATCGAGAACCCCCAGGGCCACCCCGGCGGGACCGACACCTACCAGCGGGGGCCGCCATGAGCGGACGCGGTCCCGACGGGACGGCTCGAAATCGGGCGGTCGACCGACCCGAGCAGCGGGCGGTCGACCGGACGCCCGTCGAGGGCGCGAGCGTCTGCGTGATCGGCGCGGGACCGGCCGGGGGGCTGGTCGCGGCACGGCTCGCGGCGGCCGGCCACGAGGTGGTCGTGCTGGACGCCGGCCCGCGGTTCGACCCCGCCGACCGCCGGGAGCGCATGGAGCGGGCGATCCGGCCCGCGTACGACCGGCCGGACGTCTGGGACGTCGGCGGCGAGCGCGACGCCCACGCGGCCACGGGCGAGTGGTTCTACCCGCTGAACCACGCCCGGGTGAAGGGGATCGGCGGCTCCACCCTGCACTGGCAGGGGATGGTGATGCGCCTGCACGAGGCCGATTTCGACTCCGAAAGCGAGCGCGGCGCCGGCGTCGACTGGCCAATCGACTACGCCGACCTGCGGCCGTACTACGCCAAGGCCGAACGCGAACTGGGCGTCGCGGGCGCGGACGACCCCTTCGGGCCGCCCCGCGAGGAGCCACACCCGATGCCCGCATTCCCGCCCTCCTACAGCGACTCGCTGTTCGCGGAGGCCTGCGAGGAACTCGGGATCGCGATGCACCCCGTGCCCAACGCCCGCAACTCCGAGGCCTACGACGGCCGCAGCGAGTGCGTCGGCTACGGCACCTGCCAGCCCGTCTGTCCCTCCGGCGCGAAGTACGACGCGACCGTCCACGTCGACCGCGCCGAGGCCGAGGGCGCCACGGTGATCGACCGTGCGCCGGTCCAGTACCTCGACCACGGCGCCGACTCGGTCCGGGCGGCCGTGTACGCGACCCCGGACGGGACCACCCACCGGCAGGAGGCCGACGCGTTCGTCGTCGCCTGCGGCGGCGTCGAGACGCCGCGGTTGCTGTTGCTTTCCGAATCCGAACAGTACCCCGAGGGCCTGGCGAACTCCAGCGGCCTGGTGGGCAGGTTCTTCATGGACCACCTGTTCGCGGGGACCGGCGGCACCCTGGACGAACCGACCCGCCAGAACCACGTCGGCTTCATGACCAGCGAGTCCCACCAGTTCTACGACGAGGCCGACGCGGAGGTGGGGCCGTTCAAACTGGAGTTCTTCAACTACGCCGGTCCTTCGCCCGTCGAGATGGCCCTGACCGGCGACGACTGGGGCGACGCCCTGCTGGAGCGCCTCCAGTCGGAGTACGGCAACCACGTCGCGGTCGGCGGGCTGGTCGAGCAACTCCCCCGCGAGGACAGTTACGTCGCGCTGGACCCCGAGCGGACCGACCACCTCGGCAATCCCGTCCCGGACGTCCACTGGAACGTGGGCGAACGCGCCCTGCGGACCATCGAGCGCGCGAACGAGGTGCAGGAAAAGATCCTGGACGAACTCGGCGCCGAGATCACCTGGCAGGCCGGACCCGACAGTACGGGCCCTGCGTACCACCACATGGGGACGACCCGGATGGGCGAGGACCCCGCAGAGAGCGTGGTCGATCCGCAGTGCCGGACTCACGACCTGGAGAACTGCTGGATTGCGTCGAGTAGCGTCTTCCCGACGGGTGGGGCCATGAATCCCACGCTGACCATCGCCGCACTGGCGTTGCGGGTTGCCGAGGACGTGGACAGGGCGCTTTAGCGCTACGTCCGGTCCCTGTCGTCGGCCCCCATCGTCACCACGTCCGCGAGGAGTCGTTCGACGATCTCCCAGAGGACGAGCGACGGCGTCTCGTGCTCGAACGTGACGCTCCGGCGGACCGTCTCCCCGTCGCTGGTGTACTGGAAGTGCGCCGGACCGGGATCGGGATGGCCCTCGTCCTGGTGCCAGCCCGCGTGAAACCCCGTATTCGGGTCGTTGTAGTCGATCCGGAACCAGTCGCGTGGGGTTCCGCGATACCACGCGACGACGAGCATCGGTGGCTCGGGGCCGGTCCCGGCGTCGAGACGGGACGGGTCGAACGTGGCTTGCAGCCGTTTCGCCTCGGCACGGGCCGGGACGTACTCGACGGCGGTGATCTCCGGAACGCGGTCGAGGACGTCGCGTTTCAGCTGGTAGTACAGGTTCGCGTTCGGATCGCCGCCCGGCTGCGGGACCGACATGTCAGTTGCTCGCTTCGGCCGGCCGGGCGTCCGGTGCCAGGAAGTCCCACTCCCGGATCGCGAACCCGACGACCTCGATCCGGGTCTGGAGGTGTTCCCACTCCCGGGCGACCTCCCGACGCCGCGATTCCTCCTCCGGCGTGAGATCCCGTCGAGCGACCGTGGCCCGGAGCTGATTCGGGGTTTCGACGTCGAACTCCTCCTCGAACGCCCGGATTTCGTCTTTCATGTCGGTGAGACGGTCCGTCAGTTCTTCGACGGATTCCGCGTCGTCCCGGAGCAACGTCGCTTCACGCATCGCTTGCTGGCGGTAGTCCGGATAGTACGTCGTGTGGGGTCCGTCGTCGTCGCACCGCAGGACGCCATCGTCGACGAGGCGCTCTAGCACGCGCCTGGTCGGTTCGTGGGACCAGTCGGCCTCCGTGGCGATCCAGTTCGTGGTGCGAGGCTCCGACAGTTGCCGCGCCACCATCCGGACCCGATCCTCCCCCGTCGTCCGGCGCGTCACAAGGTCCGATCCCTCGTCCCCGCCGCGTTCGCTCATGTCCCTCCTTTCGTGCTGCACTCTAATATAGGTGGAGGTAGTCCGTCTCATATCGAAGCCATCGAACCCACGCGTCCGGTCGCTGAGCGCGGACGGACGGCCGCGGCGTGTCGACCCCGTCGTGGACGTATCGTTCGTGGAAACGGCGCGAGCGTGGTCCCGGGCAACGGCAGTGGGGGCGCCCGGGACTCATTTTAGGCGAACCTAAAAACATAAATCCGCGCGGGAGAAACGGGCGAGCAATGAGTCAGCCCCCGAATTCCGACGAGGCGAACGCCGACGAGAACCGAACAGACGCTCCCGACGAGTACACCTTCGAGGACGTCAGCGTCGTGATGGGGACGTACAACGAGGAGGAGGCCATCGGGAAGGTCCTCACGGATATCGAAGACGTCACCGACGGGAAGGCCGAGGTCGTCTGCGTCGACGGGTCCTCGGACCGTACGCCCGAAATCGCCCGCGAGCACGGCGCCCGCGTCATCGAGCAGGAGCCGCAAGGCTACGGCGTGGCCGTCCGCGAAGCGATCCTGGCGCCGGACCGCCCCGTGGTCGTGACGACCGACTGCGACGACACCTACCCGATGGAGCAACTGCCGGAGTTCCTCGACCTCGTCAACGAGGGCTACGACGTGGTCAGCGGCGACCGCCTGTACCACGGTGCGGAAGCCATGCCGGCGTTCAACCGCCTGGGCAACCGCGCGTTCGCCCTGCTGGCCAGCGTCCTGATGGGCACCCGCGTCCACGACACCACGACGGGGATGCGCGCCTACCGCCGGGAGGTCGTCGAGTCGATCCGGTGGACCGAGAACACCGGCCTCTCTGCGGAGTTGCTGATCCGGCCGCTGATGCGCGGGTACGACGTGCGCGAACAGCCAATCGCGTACCGCGAGCGCGCCGGCGAGACGAAACTGGACCCCATCGAGGGCGGCGCCGCCATCGCGAAGTCCATCGTGAAGGTTTGTCTCGAAGAGCGGTTCCGGTAGGTCGAGTCCGATCGGCGCGTCGAGGACCGACGTATCGTCGTCCCGTGCGATACGTCCGAAACCACCAGCTAGAGTTCGAAGACGAGCTTTCCGAGGTGGGTCTCCTCCGTGATGTCGCGGTGGGCCTGCCCGGCGTCTGCAAGGTCGTCGTAGGTCTTCGCGATCTCGATCTGCAACTCGCCCCGTGACGCTAGCTTCCCAAGTCGCCCGAGTACGGCACTGACGTCGGCGTTGAAGATGCCGATCAACTGTATGTCTACGTCCTTGAGGATGCCGGCGCGGAGCGTCGACTGGTCGATGGTCGCCTCACCGCCGGTTTCCGTGCTGAACTCCAGGACCGAAATCCGCCCGCCGTGAGCGACGTTCCGGACGTCGAAGTCGACGTAGCGGTCGAAGTGATAGTCGACGACGAGGTCCGGTTGCCCGACGTCGAGAACTGCGTCGGCGAGGTCGTCGCGCCGGAAGTCGAACGTCGCGTCCGCCCCGAGTTCCTCCAGCCGGTCCCGGGTTTCCTCGGCCGCTTCCGTCGTTATCACCGTCGCGCCCGTCGAGGCGGCGAGTTGCACCGCGATGTGACCGAGACCGCCACCCCCGCCGTGGATCAGGCACGTCTCGGCCGGTTCGAGGTCCCCGTGGTGGACGACCGCCTGCCAGGCGGCCGTCCCGACGTGGCCCATCGCCGCCCCCTCGACGAACTCGACGTCGGGAGGGAGCGGTGCGACCCGGTCGGTCGGTGCGGTCACGTACTCGGCGTAGCTCCCCTGCCGGTCGCCGCCCAGTCCCGCGCCGAAGACGCGGTCGCCGACCTCGTAGTCGGTCACCCGGGAGCCGACGTCGGCGACGACGCCTGCGAAGTCCGACCCGGGGATAGCCGGCAATTCTGCGGGGGTGAATATCCCCTCCCTGAACAGCGTGTCGACGTGGTTGATCCCGACGGCGCGGGTCTCGACCAGGAGTTCGTCGACCCCGGGTTCGGGTCGCTCCACGTCGTCGACCGAGAGGACGTCGGTGCCGCCGTGCTCGTGGTATCGAACGGCGCGCATACCTAGACTCCCTCGATGCGACTCACGTTCGCGCCCACGCGTCCGACCGTCTCGTACTCGCCGTCGTCGCTTCGGCGCATGATCCGTCCTTCGACGTCGTCGCGCTGGTCGGGCACGTCGAAGAGTCCGGACCCGCAGACGACGTCCCCGTCGTAGACGTCCCACGTCTCGACGACCTCGTGCGGTTCGCCGGGGTAGGGGACGCGTTCGAAGTCCCGTCCGAAGTTCGTCGATTCGAACAGCGCCGCCTCGTGGTCGTCGTCGACCCAGGCGGGCGGCGCCTCCTCCCCGCCGCAGAAGAAGACCGTGCCGTCGTGTACGAACACGCGTCTGATGTACGAGAAGTCGTTGCCCCCGTCGATGCGGGTCCAGGAATCACCTGCGTCCGTCGTTCGCCAGAGGCCGCCCTCGCCGACCGCGTGTCCGAGACCGAGGTTCTCGAGGTCGTGGTCGAGGTAGCCCGTCGTCGCGAGCCAGACGTCCTCGGAGATCGGCAGGATCTGGTGAACGTCGTCGACGATCGTCTCTCGCCGATCCTTCCAGGTCCGTCCCCCGTCCTTGCTGAGGTGGATCCCGCCGGCTTCGACGCCGGCGATCAACCGGTCCGGACGGCCGGGAACGACTTCCAGCGCGCGCAATCGTGCGTAGTGCGGGTCGATCGGCGACTCCCAGTGACCGCGGGACGGGAGGTCGCGGAAACCCTTCAGCTCCGACCACGTCTCGCCCCCGTCGACCGAGCGGTACAGGTATGGGTCGTTCGTTCCCGCGTAGAGCGCGCCGTCCGAGGGCGCGAGGATCGACCAGACCTCGCTCTCGCCGGCGTGCCAGAACCGGTCGCCGAGCGGGACGCCGAGGTCCTCCCACGTTTCTCCACCATCGCGCGTCCGATACGCTCCGGTCGCGGAAGCGACGAACACTCCCTCGGTGTGGTCCCACGACTCCACCGCCGTGACCATCCCACAGTCGAGGATCCGTTCCGCCTCGTCCCGGTCGAACGGAATGCCGCCGACGCGGAACAGGCCGTCGTCCGTGCCGATCAGGAGCGTCATACGTCCTGTGTGAGCATGACACACAATAAAGTTTTACCAAACTGTAAAACGCTAAGTGTCGCCGTCCACTACGGCGAAGCCGACGGGACACTGGCCGCTCCGAGCCCCCCGAACGTAACGAGGGCAGACACCACGTATGACACCGACCCACCCGACGAAACGCCCGACGGACGCAGCGCACCTCGAAGACCGGGGCCCCGAACGCCCCACGGAACTGCTCAACCTCCCCTGGATCGACGTTCACAACCACGCGCACACGCTCTCGTGGGGTGACCGGGAGCGGTACGCCCTCTCGGGCTGTGAAGCCATGGTGATGGTCGCCTCCGGCTACCACTGGACGCCGTACAGGCCGGTCGGGGCGGACGACGTTCGCTTCCTCTGGGACGACGCGATCAACCGCAGGGCTGCGATCGAGCGGGATCACTTCTTCGAGGCGAAACTCGGCCTGGGCATCCACACGGGGGTCCGCATCGAGGACCCGGACGCGCTGCTGGACGCGATGGACGAGTACTGCGAACTGGACGAGGTCGTGGCGGTCGGCGAGACCGGCGTCACCCCGTCACAGCACGTCAGCGCCTGGAGCGTGGACGAGCAACGTGCCGTCGTCCAGGCGCAGATGGAACTCGCCGCCACTCACGACCTGCCGGTCATCCTCCACACGCCGAACACGTCCGGCGATTCGGACCGGTCGTACCGTCCAGAGGTGGGAACTCCGGGCTACGAGAAGAACGCGGGGCTGGGGGCGGATCCGGTGCTCGACGCCGAGAACCCGGCGCTGGAAGCGGTGAAACTCGACGTGGAAGCTGCGCGCGACGCAGGGCTGGACGAGGAGCAGGTCGTCGCCTCGCACGCCGACCGGAACAACACCGAGTACCTGAAGGAGGAGACGGACTGCTACCTGAGTTTCACCATCGGTCACTCCTGGCTGATCGGCGTGGACGCCGCGGACGTCGCGGACGCCATCGACGAGTACGGGCCGGACCGGATCATGATCGACACGGACTGTGCGAATGTTCTTCGAACCGATCCCTTCGCGCTGAAGCGTGCTATTCTGGAGCTTTGGCGGTACGGGATCGACGAGGACGCCATTCGGCAGGTCGTGCTGGAGAACCCGCGCGAGGTGTTCGGGATCGGGGAGTGAGGTGGACGGACAGAGGACGTCGTTTGCCCACGAGCACGCTATCCTGGGACCTTAATCACGTTCCATGCGGAGGAGGGCAACACGTCGGTTTTCGGTCGGGTCGGACGGAACGCGAATCGGGCCGTCAGATCGGTGGAGTGCGAACGGGGCCGCGCCAGCCGACGTCCGGATCGTCCCAGCAGTACTTTAGCGGGCGGGTTCGTACCGACCCTGCATGGATTACTACGAGGTCGTCAATCGCCGTCGGATGGTCCGGAACTTCCGCGAGGACCCCATCGAGGAGGAGGTGGTCGAGCGAATCGTCACCGCCGGGCTGCAGGGTCCGTCGGCCGGCTTCAGCCAGGGGTTCGCCTTTCTCGCACTGGAGTCGCCCGACGACCGCGAGCGCTTCTGGGCGACTAACGAACACAACGCCCAGCCCGAACGCGTCCGCAGGGCACCGCTGGTAGTGGTGCCGTTCGCTTGCAAGGACGACTATCTCGACCGGTACGCCGAGCCGGACAAGGGGTGGACCGACCGCGACGAGTCCCGCTGGCCGGTGCCGTACTGGTACGTCGACACGGGGATGGCCGCGTTGAACGTCCTCCACGCCGCCGTCGCCGAGGGGCTCGGCGCGCTGTTCTTCGGCATCCCCGACGAGGACTGGCCGGCACTCCGGGACGCCTTCGACGTGCCCGAGGCGTACGACCCCATCGGCGCAATCGTCGTCGGCTACCCCACGGACGAGCGAGTCGAGAGTTCGGCCGACGTTCGCCAACGGAAGGACGTCGAGGAACTCGTCCACGGCGGCGACTGGGGCGGTCAGTTCCGCTGAGGACGCCTTCCAACGTGATTCATTGAGGATGCCTTCCACCATCCGACCGGGATATTTCCCAGCGCCACACGCCACGACGCTTTATAAAGGGTGGATCAACCGTACCGACACTCGTTCGTCAGTTCACCGATCCCCTCAACACCGACCGTCACCTCGTCGCCCTCCTCCAGCAACGTGGGCGGGTCCCGATACACCCCAACACCCGGCGGCGTCCCGGTGAAAATCAGATCACCGGGCTTCAACGTGAACGCCCGACTGCAGAACGCCACGAGTTCGTCGACGCCGAAGATCAGGTTCGCGGTCGTGGAGTCCTGTAACCGCTCGCCGTTCACCTCGGCCCAGATGTCGAGGTCGTGGGGGTCCGCTACCTCGTCGGTCGTGACCAGTTCCGGACCGATCGGGGCGAAGGTGTCCAGACTCTTGCCCCGCACCCACTGGCCGTCGCCGTGCTGGAGGTCCCGCGCCGAGACGTCGTTGCCGACGAGATACCCCGCTACGTAGTCCATCGCGTCCTCCCGGTCGACCCGGCGCGCCTCGCGGCCGATCACGACGACCAGTTCCGCCTCGTAATCGACTCGCTCCGTGTACTCCGGATCCCAGGTGATCGAACTCCCGGGCCCGGTCACGGCCGTCGGGAACTTCGAGAAGAGGACGGGTTCGTCGGGGATCGGGTTGTCACCCTCCTCGGCGTGGTCCCGGTAGTTGAGACCGACGCACACCACCTTCTCGGGGTTCGTCACCGGTGCGCGTCGGTCTACGGCGTCGGCGTCGTAGACGCCGGTTCCCACCCCCTGGGCGTATTCGACGGCTAACTCGGCCTTGCGTCGCCACTGCCAGGTGGCGAGCAGGTCGGTGGTCTCCCGGGGGAGGTCGACGCCGGCGGCAGCGCCGGCCTTCGGGAGGTTCACGACGGTTCCCCCCGTCGTCGTCACTCCGCACCAGGGATGGTCGGTCTCCGTCGTCTCGTATTGACTAATTCGCATGTGTAGGTTTCGAGCGGCTTCGATATTTGGGAGACGGAACGCCGATTACAGGTCGATCCCGGCCTCGTCGAGCAGGCGGTGTCCGGACCGGCAGAACCGGTCGAACTCCTCGTCGACGAGCGGATTGAGCAGTTCGCCGTCTCGCTTGACCACCTCGCCGTCGACGAGCACGGTGTCGATGTGAGAGGGGTCGGACTGGAAGACGGCCGTCTGGATCGGCGAGTGTGAGGGTGCCGTCATGAAGTCGTCGGTGCGCAGCATGATGACGTCCGCTCGCTTGCCGGGCGTGAGCGTGCCGATCTCGTCCCCCATCCCGAGGGCCTTCGCGCCCTCGATGGTGGCCATCTCCAGGGTGTCCCGGCAGGAGATGC
>CAYTAG010000033.1:0-20264 GCA_964435625.1 uncultured Halobacteriales archaeon
GAACGCGCCATCGAAGGCTCACACCGATGAAATCAGGCGTCTAAACAAGGCCCTCGGAATGTATTGACGGGGCTATCCTGCGGGGGACCGAACTCCGGGATTCCATCTCGTTTACCGACTGCTCGTTGATCGGGGCTGATCTCCGGGGGGCCGACCTCAGAGAGTCCGACTTCGAAGATGCCGACCTCGCAGATGCTAACCTTAGCGACGCCGACTGTAATCGTGCATTCTTTGCAGATACTGACCTTTCGAACTCCAAACTGAACGACGCTTACTTCGAGGAGGCCAATCTCAGTGGCGCAGACCTCAGGGAGGCCGATATCCGGAACGCCAATCTTTGGAGAGCCGAACTCATTGGGGCTACGTTTCGTGAAGCCGACCTCAGCGACGGCATCCTCGTCGAGACTGATCTCACCGATGCCGACTTTACGAAGGCCGATCTCACTGCCGCCGACCTGCGGGAGGCTTTTATCCAAGATAACGGAAGTGTCGATCTCCGCAACGCGACCGCGACGGGCATAGGTATCGACTACGCCCTTCTCGACGACCTGGTGATCGACGCAGGGACGACCTTCGGTGGCCGGTCTAGATGGGAGGCCGTCGCTGACGAGAATGCCGCTGAGGAAATCCCGCTTCCCTGGCAACCAGGGTTTCTTCGGTGTCTCGGCCGGCCGTTCACCGGGAACGAAAAATCCTCTCCCGACCCGGTTGATTTCATTACGCGCCCCGATTTGCTCGAGAAGGCCCAGCTCCAGTACCGCGCCACCCAGCGAATCCTCCGGGAAAACGATTATGGCGAACTCCCCGAATTCGACGTCCGCGAGAAACACGCTCGCCGCAAGCAGATCCTGGCCGAGTGGGAACCTGGGGAGATTTACGAGGCACCCTGGCGCTGGATCAAGCGTACGAGTCGATGGCTCACGTTGGCCGGATCGCGCTGGACAACCCTCTACGGCGAGAGCCCCTGGCGTGTGATCTATACCTCCCTTGCGGTCATCGCCGCTGGCGTCGTGATCTACCCGTATACTGGCCTCGACATCTCGTCGTGGTTCGACCGCCTGTACTTCAGCGTCGCGACGTTTACCCCGTTGATGCAGGCCAAGGGATTCCCGGCCCCTGAGACATGGGCCTCCAAAGCAGTCGCAATGACTCAGGCCCTCCTCGGAGTCGCACTCACTGCTCTGCTGGTCGCCGTCCTCGACCGCCGGATCACGCGCTAACCTATTCCCTATCGAGTTCTATTCGAGAGTCATCGAATCCGTGGCGAAGCCCGAAAAATTCCACCTCCAAACAGGTAGACGCTCTGCCTGGGAAACACCGCCAGCTTAACCAGAACCACCCGACTGTCAGGACGATCAAAATCACCACCCTCCCGTGAAACCAGCCCACCATCACCGCCGTTCTTCGAGTGCGTACACGATGCCCGCAGAATCTCCGACGTACACCCGGCCACCGGAAATCGACGGGGGTCCATCGATACCACCGCTCGTCTCGAACCGCCACAGATGCGACCCATCCGCGAGAACGAGGGCGTCCACGTACCCCGCTCGGTTGCCCGCATAAACGACACCGTCGCCGACGGACGGCGTGGTCCACCGACCATCACCGGAGTGCGTCCACTGCCGCTCACCGGTCACCGCATCGAACGCAACCACCGATTCCGCATCGTTGCCGTCGCCCTCGTCCGTCCCAACCAGCACCATCCCGTTGGCGACTGCTGGGCCACCTCGAATCGGCGCGTCCAACTCGGCCGTCCACTGCATCTGTCCGTCGATCGACGCGGCGTGAACCATGCCGTAGCTCGAAAGTCCGCCGTCAGTGAGACCGACGGGCGAGTCGATCGTAGTGAATCGCGAATACGGCTCAGAACCACAGCAGAACACCAACCCGTCCTCGACGGCCACCGTCCGCGGGACGATCTCTAGGTCCAGCGTCCAGTCGACGGCTCCCGTTTCCGAGTCGAGTGCGTACAGACTCGGATACTGCACCCTGGCCTTTGGCCACTCTTCGTTCCCGGTTCGGATTGGAGGCCCGTCGGTGTTCGGGTCTGCACCCCCGACGATCAGCGTACCGTCGACGAGGGCTGCGGCCCCGAAAGTCTCGCCGGGCGAGAACGACCACGCTTCGATCCCGGTGTCGGGATCGACGGCGGTTACCGTCCAGTCCGAGACGCAGTACAGCATCTCGTCGGCCAGAACCGGAGGAATCCCGTCCTTGCCGAGCGGGGCGACGTCGTACCCGCACACCCGCTCGCCCGTATCGACGTCGTATCCACGGACGAGCGGAGCGTGGTCGAGACACAGGACGTAGGCAATGCCATCCGCCACCGTCGGGGAGCCGCGCAATTCGACGAGAGGGTCGTCGTCCGGCGTCGCGTATCGCCGCGTCCCCGTATCGGCCCGGATGCCGTGGAGGTTCGGCTCGAAGTGGGGGTTCATCGTCGCGACGTTGACCGTCTCGTCAGCGAACACGGGCGTTCCCGGGATGCCATAGCCGGCATCGTACTGCCATCGAGAACGAACACTGTCGACGGGACCCTGATCCGGGGTGTGTCCAGTGTTCCTGAAGTCGTATCGCCACCACGCCCACTCTCGACCCATGCAGGCGAGTTGTCACGCTGTAGAAAATAATATTCCCTCTTCTACTTGGAGAACGTATGAACGGTAATTTTGAGAGAGGCTAATAATATCACCTATCGATTGGGAGGCGGAAATCGGTCATAGAATAATCTCGTTCGGTACTTGAACTAGATCTGATCACCGACGGCACCTCTTTCTCATCAACTGCCACTGACGACAATTATCCGGAAAAGCTCAAAACATCATCGCCACCGAGACCTCTTTTGGTACTTGATGTTACTCGTTCAACCGATATCTCTTGTTCTTCTTCTAATTCTTTAGCAGCGGACCTAATATGCTTTCTTTGATATGATGGGTAGTCGTTTTCAGTTATAAAATTCCTAACAAGCTCATCGAAGGATATGGATTCACCGGCAAAATTCTCAAGCAGTTGTTCTTTCAGATCTTCCCGCCTCTGCTTCTCAGTGAACGAGCCTAATCCCCTCTGCTCTTTGTGTATATTCGTGCGTTCTGGAGCGTACGCATATTCGCCGATCCCACAGTTCTGCATGGAGTCGTGCATCTTCTCCACACCGTGCTTGCTGTTGGTCCCGAAAACCAGATAATATTTCATCGCTTCCGTGTCTTCCTCGGTTACAAGATACGCAAGTGTATGATCTGGTCCGTTCTCCCGTAACCGCTGACAGTAATAGCTCACCTCGTTGTCGTTCCAGTGTTCTGGTTGGTGCTCCTCTAGTTCTGTGTGCCAATCCTTGGTCCCGAAAAGGTTCTCTAGGGCAGAGTGATGCTTTTCAGCGTCTTCCCATCTGATAACCTGACTTGCCATTAGATTCACAAATATCTCGAATTTATCCTTGCTAGCAAGCCGAGTTACAAGGTCATATTCCAGGGGTTTGTAGCCAAACGGATCTATGAAAAAGAAACCAGGTCCTGACCATCCACCAGTTCTTCTTACAAGTTGGATGGTTTTCTCCTGGAATCTTCCTTCAACGACGTTATAGTCCACGTTCTCCGGTAGGGAGCTTCGAGGCGGGAGATTTTCCCGAAGAATTTCAGCGTTCTTCTGCTCTTTCTCAATGAAGATACACTCGATCTCACCTACTTGTCCCGCTCGTTCGACCGCTGTATCGAGAATAAGTTGAGGCGAACCTGAGCAATTCGAAGCTGATTCAATGTTTTGGAGATATAGTGGCCTATCATCCTTTTTGAGATAATACTTACCTCTTCCTGCAAAGCAGTCAAACACCCGCATTTTCCTGCCAGAGCGACCAAGCTTGCGAAACCAGATATCCAAATAGTACTGCACGAGTTCATGTTTGGCACGAGTGTGCCCGGGATATCCCTCCCACTTTTCGTCTGCATCATCTGATTTGACAGGACCCGACATCTGGACTGAGGTTGGATCGGATTTGATGTAAGCGTAACGGGCCTAATAAAAGGAACGTCATGGAACCTACGGAATGATTTATTGAATTCTAGTCTAATGAGATAAATAACGATGAACGCTGAGAGGGTAAATACAGATCTGACACCTCATTTTCTGGTCCGTAGTTCAGATGGACAAATTCGGGATAATTTTTCAAGTTCGCCATCATTAATCGAATTACGTGAGACGAGTCGTGACGTGGGGCAGTCACTTAACAGACTTGATATTTGGGATGTAGGATTCATCTGCAATTCCTGTAAAGAGAGAATTTCTAATCGATTTGGCGCCAACCACCGGGGAGACCTCCTGTGTTTGGACTGTGCGTTAAAGCCAGACGGCACAATCGATTCGAGAGGCATTTCCCATACAACCGATCCAACAAAGGCCGTCCTCTCGAACTCTGCTCTCAACCACAAGAACCTCTGTAACTACGTCATCAACGTCGCCACCGGTTGTACCCACGGCTGCAAGTTCTGCTACGTCCCCAGCACCCCGAACATCAAGATGCGCGGTGACATGCTCGAAGAGCAAGTCGACGTCGAGGATGGCCAGCAAGAGTGGGGTAGCTACCTCCTCTATCGGGACGACCTTCCCGAACGACTCAGCCGAAAACTCGACCGCAAACGCAAGTGGGAGAAAACGGAGGACGGACGGGGTGTCGTCATGATCTCGAGCGGCACCGACTGCTACCAGGATCGCCGCGCGGCCCAGATCACCCGGGAGTGCGTCATCGAATTGGTCAACCACGACAAGCCGGTTCGCATCCTCACTCGCAGCCCAGCCGTTGTCCGCGATCTCGACGTATTCGAGGCTGCCGACGGCCTCGTCACAGTCGGCTCCTCGATCCCCTGTCTGAACGACGAAATGGTACGGGCTATCGAACCAGGCGCACCTGCCCCGACCGCCCGACTCGACGCCCTCGAGATGATCAGCAACGCGGGCGTCCCGGTCTACGTGTCGATGTCACCGACCTACCCGACCCAGGATGCCGAGGACATTCGAGCACTCCTGAAGACGTTCAAGGAACGTCTCGACCCGGACGTCGTCTTTCACGAACCGATCAACCCCCGCGGAGCGAACTTCGACATGACCATCGAGGCCGCCCGACAGGCCGGCCAGGAACGGCTTGCCACCGAACTCAAGAAACTCAAGAACCGGGACGAATGGATCGAATACTCCGTCGACCAGTTGGAGGCCGTCGAAGAACACGGCGAAGACCTAGGCGTTCCGGTCCACCTCTGGCCGGACAAGCAACTCGTCAAGTACCTCGATGGGGATCGCCACGAGAAAATGAAGGCCCAACTGGAACGGAAGAGTTGCCCAGAGGACTATCCCATCACAGAAACCTCTGCGTAAATACTCGAAATTACATCAGCCGGTTACACGTTTAGATTTACTTTCACCGCGCCTGGCTCCCTTTTTAGGAGATAAAGGTAGTAGTAGTGACCGAGACCAGGCCATGCAACTCGAATGGGACCACGGCGACGACTGGACCGACCGGTCGTTCGAGGTGACCGACGAGGCCGGCGAGACCGTCGCCACCTTCGAGTTCCAGCCCACCCTTGACGAGTTGCGCGAACTCGAACGGAACCGCCAAGAACGGCTCGATCTCTGGCAAGCAGGACTCGTCTGTACCGAGTGCAATTCACCGATCAATGGACGGTTCGCCGCGAATCCGCTGGGAGACCTCCTCTGCTGGGATTGCGCGATGGCTTCACAGGCCGGAGACGAGCAGGGTATCACGGTCAACACGGACCCGACGAAGGCCGTCTTCAGCGAGTCCAAACTCCACGAGAAGAGCCTCTGTGACTACGTCGTCAACGTCGCCACCGGCTGCCGCCACGGCTGCAAGTTCTGTTACGTCCCGACGACGCCCGCCATCGATAGCCGCGACGAGATGCTCGCCGACCAGGCTGACGTCGAGGACCCTCAGCGGGACTGGGGCAGCTACCTGCTCTACCGTGACGATCTCCCCGAACGGCTCCGCCAGGAACTGGACGACCGCGATTTCGAAACCGACTGGAAACGCACCGAACGCGGGCGTGGCGTCGTCATGATCTCGAGCGGCACCGACTGCTATCAGGACCGCCGTGCTGCCCAGATCACCCGCGGCGTCGTGCAGGAGTTGATCGAGCACGACATCCCCGTCCGCATCCTCACCCGGAGCCCAGCGGTCACCCGAGATGTCGACCTCTTCCAGCGAGCCGGGGACCTCGTGACGGTCGGGTCCTCGATTCCGAGTTTTGACGCTGAACTAGTCCGGGCCATCGAACCGGGTGCGCCACCGCCCAAGGCCCGGTGGCGAGCACTCGACGAACTCCAGCGGGCGGGCGTCTCCGTGTACGTCTCCATGTCCCCGACCTATCCCTTAATGACGGAGTACCAGATCGACACGCTACTCGGCCACTTCCGGGCGCTCGGTGACGATGTGGTCGTCTTCCACGAACCGATCAACCCGCGTGGCCGGAACTTCGAGATGCTCAAGGGCACGGTCGAGGAACTCGGTCGTCCGGAGCTGGTTTCGGCCTTCGAGAGACTTCAGGACGAGGATCAGTGGGTGAGCTACGCCGTTGAGCAGATCAATCTCGTTCAGCGTCGTGCCGAGGAGATGTACCCCGATCTGGAGGTCCACTCCTGGCCCGACCGGCTGCTCGTTCAGCGGACCAGTGGCAAGCTCTCGGAGCGTTTGCAGGCGATGCGGGAGGCCGTGTCGCCGGAGTCATTTGATGGAAGCAGTTGTGATAGTTCTCCGGCCCAGTCCTCGTTGTTCGATGGGCCGACCGAGCGTGCAGAACTGATTTAGATCACTCTTGCCGGGCCTCGATGAACTGAGCAAAGCTGTTGCAGCATCAAATTATTTGAGTCCCACAGTTTATTTGAATCACAGCCCCGATTATCCGCCCAGTAGACAAACTATGACGGGGATACTGATATTCACGGCTGGGCGAGAAGACGCTTTCGAAGACTACAAGCAATCAGTCCGGGACGGCCATCGGATTTCAGAACTCGAACCACACCTCCCCGAGCAGGAATTAGAAACAATTGCAGATTACTACGAGGACGACATCGCCCATCTCTGGGGTACGTCGGCCGAGGCTAAGTGGCGGAAGGTTGAGCAAGGGGACGTTGCCCTCATCTACCGAGACGGATCATACATCGCCCGAGCCACTGTGGTCCACTGTACGGAGAATATTCAAATGGCGCGAGAGCTATGGGATACGGAACGTAACCCCTGGGACGAAACTAACCCCTGGAAGTACCTTACCTTCGTCACGGACGTCGAGGCGATCGACGTCGACGCGGAAGCATTCAACAATCTAGTTGGCTACGATCAGACGTACCGACCGCAAGGGTTCACTCGCGTTGCAGATCACCGGGTCGAGCAACTCAAGGAAGAGCGGGAATCTGTCGAAACCGCACTCGCGGAACTGACCGGAAAAGGCGAAAAGAAGCGCACGGTCGATTGGGAAGACCGCCCGACCTCGGAGATCGCCGAGGAATTGATCGAGACGAGTAAAGATGGGGATCAAAGCGAGAAGTTCGAAAAACTGGTCGCAGAGGCGTTTTCTCGACTGGGTTTTCAGTCTCAGTGGGTAGAGGGTGGTGGCGATACGGACGTAGAGGTGACGGCACCGATTCATGCAATCGTCGAAGCAAAAGCCCGCAGTGGGAGCCGAGGCGTCTCTGATCTGAACGCAAGCACGATCGCAACGCACCGGGATCAACGCGGTGCCGATTACGGGTTCGTGGTCGGTCGTCACTTTCCACCTCAGGCAATTCAGAACGCCAACCGGAACGAACTCACGACTATTTCTTCGGAAGTACTGGCTGAGTTGCTGGAGAAGCGGGCCCGATATGGGATTCCCCCAGAGGCGATGATGGAAATCCTGGGAGAACCAGGCGCCGTCCAGGATGATCGCCTCGACGACCTCAATGAAATCATCCGGTCGAGAGTTGGGGCACTTGAAGCGGCCTTTGCTGTAATTGAGGCACTGGCGGTGGCCGACGAAGGGAAGACCGCCTCACAAATTCGACATATTCTCATGGGAATGCGTAGCGGAGAATATCGGCTCACCAGTTCCGAAATCGAACGAGCACTTCAGTTTTTGTCTTATCCTGGCGTCGACTTGCTGGCCGAGACTGAGGAGGGGTTCGTACTCCGGACGGACTTCGAGAACGCAGTTGAGACTCTAGAGTCGCTCGACGCAGTGATAGAAAAGGCAATCGAGCGATATTAACCTCGGCTGGTGAAGTGATTGGTATCTGATGCTTACTGTCAAAATGCCCGAACCTGAATAACGCACCGAACGAATCCCCGCAAGCGGACGAATGACGCCACCGGACTGGATCGCGGAACTCCGACAGCACGCCACCGAGGGAACGGGGCCCTGTGCGGGCTGTCCAGCGTACAAGGACGGCCGCGCCGAGTGAGTAAATCCATACGACGAACCCCCCGGCCTGTTTCTCCAATCCAACCTGTAAGCGACCTACTCGCAGTGTCGTCCGCGCACGTCGACGACTATAATGGTGAGTTCCTCGCATCAACTCACCTGCCCCCAAGCATGGACTGGTCTAGGGAGCCGGGGAGTACTGCTCCCCCGCGCTCCCTGTCTGTGCCACCAGGGAAGACCAGGGATAGACCAGGAGGGAACCAGAAATCCATCAGGCCCCCACCTGGACCTAACCAGGACCTGACCAGAGTCTTGGTATCCGGGATTTTCGTGGTGACCATCAGACATACGGATATTCATAAAATACATGGATGAAATTTAGATGAGTGATCATTCGAATCGGATGAACCCAGAACTGCTGATCAACAGGAGCATAGGGGAGTTGAGGATCGCTCCGGACAACGTTCGGCGACGAGATGGACGTACCCCTCGATCAGTTCACGGCCCCAAAGATCACCGAGCTACTCGATTCCGACTAGAATACTATTGTCGCCTGGAGTTCACGAAGGACCTCGAAACGAACAATGCCATTGTTGGACGTACCGGCCCTCTCGACCTACTCCCGACCACCTACTCGTAAATCCCGGCACACCCAGGCAGCCCCGGGATGCTCTGCTCCCCGGCGCTGCCCCTGATCGCTACTTGGATTGACTTGGAGAGACTAAGGGGTGGAGTAGGGGGCTTAGGAGGGGGCCACGTAGGCTCTTACTCCGGGATCCCATAGAGATTCCTCGCGTTCGATAATCCGAGATGGGTTATGACGTCGTCGTGCAGCAACTCGAAGAGGTCGTACTCCCGGAACTGCGTCGCATCGTCGAATGTTCTGGCGACGACGACCAGCGATTCGCCGCGGTTCAACGACTTACCATCGTCGAGTTTCGATACGACATCGACGTTGGCGTCGTTCAATCGTCTGACAAACGTTCCGAGGTCGGAAAGGACGAGCCTCGTCAAACCGAAATATTCTATCTCGTTCAACTGGTCGCCGCGTTCGATCTTCCGAACAATTCCATCGACGTTCGTCTCCAGTGATTCGTCGACGGAGACTTCGACGCTTTTGGCGACGAACGGATTACTCGAATCGACGCCTCGTGCCGTCACGATCGCCTGCTCCAGCGCGTTCTCGAACGGGATGCCGACCTCGTCGGCACCGAGATACAGGAAGCCCAGCGTCTGCACTAACCCACCGATCTCGTCTTCGCGGAATTCCTCGTCTTCGAACGTTCCGTCACCTCGTAGCGATGGAGGCCTGACGTCCTTGAAGAGTTGTTCTCGATCCCTGGCGTCCATCTCTTCGAGGAGGAGCCCGAAGTCGAGCAGCGCGTTCCTGACGCGCTTGCGAATCTCGTACCGGGTATTGTTCTCAACCTGCTGGTTGTAGTCCTTCTCGCCCCGGAGGTACTCGCGCTGGTCCGGCGTGAGCATCGACGGATCGCGGGCCATAATCAGATACCAATGACCGGAACACCTCTAATACGTGATGGTCTTGATTGGAGGACATGAGCGATAGTCGCCAGGGAACACGTGACCGGCCACGCCAGCGAATCAGCTGTCTCTGGGAGGTGAGATGGGGATGACGGGAACTGAGGAGCTGGAATTCGTCTCCGAAAAGTCTCGGGCCTACCTGAACCCTCGGCAGGCGATGGATTACAACGGTCACCGCGAGCGGCTCGTCGAATGGCTCAAAACAGAGGGGAAGGACCCGGATCGGAGCGAAGGACTCGCCCGAAAGACGGCCGGAAACTACGCCAGCAGACTCGACAAGTTCTATCGGTGGGTCTGGGATGAGTTCGACGGCTATACCACCCGGATCACGCACGAGCACGCGGACGAGTACATCCAACGGCTTGCGAACGACGATCTCTGCAAGGGCGACGGGACGCCGTACTCGCCGGCGCACAAGCGCAAGGAAACCGATGCCCTGGAGAAACTGTTCGAGTGGCGGGCGCGGGAACTCGGCGGCGAGCAGTGGGAACCGGCCGTCACGTTTTCCGAGAGCGGGAGCAATCCGCCGGATGTCTTCTCAAAAGCCGAGCGGGCGAAGCTCCGAGAAGCGGCGCTCGAACTCGACTCGATCCCGGCGTACAACGGCCTCTCACCGGAGGAGCGTGATCGCTGGAAGGCCCACCTCGCGCAGAAATTGGGCAAGCCCAAGGCGGACGTGACGCCGGACGACTGGGAACGGGTCAGCACGAGTTGGGAGGTTCCGTCGCTCGTCTGGACGGCACTCGATGCGGGGTTGCGCCCAGTCGAGATCGAGCGGTCGCGGATCGGGTGGTTGCGGCTGGAGAAGGGCGTGATTCACATCCCGAAACGGGAGGCGTCGAAGAACCGGGACCACTGGGAGGTTGCGCTCAGCGAGCGGACGGTGCGAGCGCTGGAACGGTGGCTGGACGAGCGGGAGAACTACATGAAGTACGACGGATATGAGGATATCTGGTTGAATTGGCAAGGGAATCCGTATCAGTCGCGGACGCTCAACTATCTGCTCGACAAGCTCTGTGATGCGGCCGATATCGATCAGGAGAACCGGGATCTGACATGGTACAGTATCAGGCATAGCACGGGGACGTATCTGGCTACGGAGGGCGATTTGAGCCAGGCGAAGGCGCAGTTGCGGCACAAGTCGGTAGATTCGACGATGCGGTATACGCATCCGCCAATCGAAGAGCGACGGGATACGCTGGATGAGATGGATTGACCTTTATCGCGCACTTCCAGAGTGTCAATTCTCGTTTCACTTCCACTGTATGAGGCTCACTACTATATCCATTCGAGACAAAATGAGAGATGGATCAGCCAGTGTTCGGACGAACGAACTCGAGAGCCCGCAAGTCAGTTGACTCGTGGACACATAGATATAAAAAGCACGCACGAGAGGAACGATTTAGACATGCCAGAGTACATCGACCCTGACGTAGAGGAGATGCGTGACAGCGATAGTAGCGACCGCGCCACGCTACTGGTGGGTGTCTCTGGCGACCGAGACGAGTTGCAGGACCGACTCGATGAACACGGAGTGACTGTCGAAGACGCGCTGGGCCTGGCAACCCTCAGAGTGACCGCCGCGAAGTCTTCGGTCGATGTACTCTGTGACCTCGATGGAGTGAAATCCATAGAGCTGGAACGTGAGGACGTTCGCATTCTCGACTCGGGAAACGGGCACTCCCGCCGGCGTGTGACTCGATAATAGCGCTTCGCAAGTTCGTTTTCGAGTCCTACCTCCATTCGCTCAACGCACTCACACCGAAGAACGAAGGGCAGTTCGTTCGCGTCGGGATCGTTGACTCCCTTCTCCATCCGGGCGACGATCTCTCATCCCCGTATGCCATCAACAACCGAGAGAACTACGTCCACAGCGACGAAGCGGATACTACCGGCCACGGTGAAGACGTTCTCGAACTGCTCGGTTATTTCGCCCCACGAGCCGAATTCAACCTGTATCGAGTAATCGCGTCAGATGGAACCACGAAACGGGGAAATCTCGTCGACGCAATCGGGGAGGCAAGCGCCCACGGAATCGACGTACTGAACCTCTCGATCGGGATCTCCCACGGTGAAGAGGAAGATCACGACTGTAGCGGGATGTGTCGAGTTGCAGATGAGACGCGGTTGGCCATCGAAGATGGCGTTACCGTGATCGCAGCAACCGGCAATCGCCAGCAAGACGATCCGCTTGCGGTCCACTGTCCGAGCCTCGTCGAGGAAGTGATCGGTGTCGGTGGCTTCGTCTCGCGATGTCGGGCCGATTTGATCGAGACGGAGACGTCAGGGCAGTACTGGGTTCGGAACGATGACGTCCGAGGTCCGTTCTGTGGTCAGCGAGGATGTAGTCCAGAGCATGATTGCGAAGAGCACCGATACGAGTATCCGTGGCGTGGGAACGTCTCGTTCCACAACGCCGAACCCGACGTTCTGGCCCCCGTTCATCATCCATCCGGATCGGCCGAAGATCCGATCTTGCAATCAGGAACGAGTTTTGGAGCGCCGGTTGTCTCCGGACTGTTAGCAGTCATCCTCGGGGATCTGATCGATCTCGGTATCGATCCAGGACCGGAGGACGTCCGTCGGGCTGTTACCGAAGGGGGTGCCGATATTGACGAGGGAGCGATCCAGAAGTTCCACGCCGGTAATGTGTGGAGGGTTCTAGAACCGGACTAAGGAGCGTTAACGGCTATCCGAGGACGTAGTATCCCTCGAACTGGTGGCATCGAAGGTCGAACTAGCAACTCTGGAACGGTATAAGTTTTTAACCAATGAATTCGAATTTTCCTCTCATGAGCATCGATACTGCTGCAGGTAAACTCAGGCGGGCGCTTTCAGACATGGAAAGGGATCCACCTCCCGCCGTTGTAGAAAAAGAGGAAGTACTCGATGACTTTACCCCCGTCTTCCAGTACGACAAGATAGATGATTTGACCGAAGATGAATTCCTCCGATTTCTCCCTTACAGGAATAATCGACACTGGACGGGGCTGGCTCGTCAAGGCCCCAGGATGACGGAAGACATGGAGCAACTTAGAAACGGATTAAAGATCTTGCTTGATGAGGACCGCGACCTGCCCTCTCGGGTCACGGAAGCGAAGGAAATGGTAGACGGGATGGGTAAGGGAACCCTCTCGGCTATTTTGATCGTTGCGTATCCGGATAAATACGGAGTCTGGAATAACACGTCGGAAGCGGGTCTGAAGCAGCTAAACGTCTGGCCGGAGTTCGAACGAGGAGAGTCATTTGGCTCTCGGTACCAGAAAGTCAATTCGACGCTCAATCAGTTGAGCCACGAAGTTGGAATCGACCTCTGGACGCTGGATAGTCTTCTCGATCACATCGTAGAAACCGCAGATGAGGATCTACCTGAGCTAGAAGAGGCCCCTGAAAGCGTAACTGGCGAATTTGTCGCGGAGAAACATCTTCAGAAGTTTCTCGTCGATAACTGGGAGAGCATCCGACTGTCTGATGAGTGGGAGATCTACAGCGATTCCGACGATCCCGAAGCAGGTGTAGAGTTCCCAACTGACGTTGGACCGGCTGATTTATTACTTAAGCATAAGAGCGAGCAAAGGATCTGCGTCGTGGAGCTGAAAAAATCCAGTTCAAGCGACCGTGCCGTCGGACAACTCCTTCGGTACGTAGGATGGATCCGTGAAAATCTGGACCAGTTGGAAGACGTAGGAACTGGATCTAACGTCGAAGGGCTGCTTATCGTGAGTGGCCCGTCAGATCGTCTCCAGTATGCATTGTCCGCAGTTCCGGACTTGGGTCTCCAACAGTACAAGGTTAATTTTGAACTCGAGGAGACCTCCTGAACAAACCCATGACTCCAGGAAATCGGTGAAATCGACGGTGAGTTTCATACCCGGGGCCTGGCCGATCTTGAGACCTCGAAGAGAGAACCGGTCCCGGGAGTGTATTGAGCCTGCTGGGTGGGGGGCCTTTGCTTGGAGTTAAGGGAGACAGTGTAAAATCCCTTATTGACACCTATACTACCTATTAGAAATCCCCAAATATCCAAGATTGTAACTATCTATTCGCCAATCTTAGATGCTTGAACTGCGAACTTGTAGCCAATGTACCAACGACAATGATCATGGCCACATTCCCCACATCGAAAACCATCCCCCGTGCCCTCAGAATCCGATCTCCGGATGCCACGACTGCAATTTTGGCATTTGGATCCTGCGTGGTTCCTTCGAAACTCTCTAGCTTCCCGTTCTCGATGTCCTTGATTGTTGCAAATGTGATCTTTTACTGCTTCTTTGAGTTCATCACGACTAGTCCATGTTAAAGTCTCATGGCAGTAATCACAGTCCCAATCCATACACAATAAAAAAGTGTACTATCAGATGTGGTTTTTGGCCTATCCCATCCGATCCAGCGCCTCCCGCCGATCTTCCACCGGCGTCTGATCGTACTTCATCGTCGTCTCCACGGACTTGTGGCGCAACTGCGCCTGCGCCGCAGCAAGATCCTCCTCGCGAGCCATGTACGTTCCGACGGAGTGCCGGATCGCGTACCAGCTCATCTGCCGGTTCTCCGTTCGAATCCCGGCGATCTCACACAACCGCTCTAGGACGTACTTCAGCGTCGGCGAGGAGTACGGATTCCCCTGCCGCGTCAGCCAGATCGTATCCGTATCCTCGTACTGTGGGTACACCTCCCGCTCGTCGAGCCACCGCTCTAGCGCGTCCGCGGTCTGCTCCTGGATGCCAACGATCCAGTTGTCCGTGTTCTTCGAACTCTCCTCCTTCGGGATGCGCAAGACGTTGTTCGCCAGGTCGACCCAGCCGACGCGCGCCCGCTCGACCTCGATGGGTCGCAGGCCAGCATCCAGCGAGGTCCAGACGAGGCTCGGGATCTTCCAGCCGTTCGCGCGATCCCAGTCGTCGGGCGTCACCTCGCCCTTCGGCTTCTCGAAGCGCTGCGCGAGGTACGCCTTCCAGCGATCACGCTCCGCGGGGTCGAGGGCGTTGTACGCCGGGATCGATCCATACTCCAGCGCGGCCTCGCGGATCTGGCGGCGCTCCTCGATGGTCAGGAAGTCCCGCGGCTGGGTCGTCCGACTCCCGGTCGAGAACCGCAACGACGGCTCCCACGCCGCGAAGCCGTGCTCGTGCTCGCGCCACTTGAACAGCATCTGCAACGCCTTCAGACAGAGGTCCTTGTGGACGTTGCTCTTGTCCTGGTTCGCCAGTTCGCGCAGCCAGGCGTCGGCGTGCTCGTGGCGAACGTCCGTCGTGTAGCCGTCGTACTCGTCCCAGACCCACCGGTAGAACTGGTCCATCCGGTAGGCGCGGTTCGAAACAGTCGAGCGCGCGTAGCCCTCGGCTTTCTCTGGATCCTTCCCCATTGCGAGCAGCCAGGTGAGGCAGTTCTCGCGCCGGGTCCGGTAGTCCACCAGTTGGCGCTCGTTGAGGCGCTCGGCGACCGGTTCGGTGACGACGGTGATGCCGTCCAGATCAACCACGGACACCACCTCCGGACTCACCGAATGGCGATGCCTCGGCAATAGTCGTAATCGCGGTACAGCGTCGGGATGGATCGTTCAACGTTTCTGGATTGCACGTCGGGGTCATGGCAACTCACGTTTCGCCACGACCCGAAACCGCCAGAAAGCGCGGGGGTTGGATGCTCCGACGGGGATTTGAACCCCGGTCATTGCCTCGAGAGGGCAATATGATTGGCCGGACTACACTATCGGAGCCCTGCACTCGGTGGTAGCTGTGACCGAACTTTAACAGTTGCGCTTCGGACCGGCCCTGGGGAGGGGTCTCACTCGTCGTGGGGGGAGCCGGCTGCGTCCGGTTCGTGGCCGACGAGGCTGACGATGTTCTCGCGGCCGACCCGCAGCTTGCTGATCTGGTCGTCCTCCTCCATGTCCGACAGTAGCATGCTGACCTTCGACTTCGACCAGCCTGTCTCCTCGACGATGTTCACCTGCTTCATCCGGCCGCCGTTCTCGCGCAGCAACTGCAGGACCCGGTCCTCGTCGCTCAGCAGTTCCTCCTCGGCCACCGCTGGCTCGCTGGCGACGTCACCGTCGTCGCTACCGACGGAGAAGGCGTCCTCGCCCAGCGTGAGACCGTCGCCCCGGCGCCACACCAGCGCCAGTCCGGCGCCCAGGGCGACGACGACCACGCCCACGAGCAACATCCAGGCCGAACTGTCGCCCCGGACGGGACTGCCCGGCGTGGGCGTCGACGTCGGCGTCGACGTCCCGGGCGTCAGGGTCGGTGTCGACGCCCCCTGGTCCGGGGGACCGTACACGACCCGCGGCCGCCGGTCGGAGAACTGCTTTTCGCCGGCCCAGGTGACCGACGCGCTGTCACGCAGGTCGGGATCCGAGGACGTGTACGCCCCGGGCGAGGCGGAGACGAACTGTAGTTCTGGGCCGGGCTCGAACACCAGTTGCTGATCCTCGAGCAGGTACATCCCGCCCGCGAAGACGTCGTCGACGACGAGGCGCTCGCCGTCCTCCCGGGCGAAGTTCGTCCACGTGAACGACATCCGCACGGTGCCACAGCGGTCGACCTCGATGCAGTCGCCGCCGAGCTGGGCCGCGCGCGCGAAGTCGGTGGCGGTCATTTCGCGCCCGGTCCGGTTCATCCCCGTCCGGGCCAGCGACCCCGCCCGCTGCCTGAAGTTGCGGTACGCCTCGGTGACGTTCTCGTCGAACTCGGCGGCGAAGTCCTCGAACTGCCGGCGCTCGTCGGCGTCCTCCAGCGTCCGGGTGTAGGTGAACGTCCACCTGGCCGAACCGTTCCCGTAGACCGTGATCCGGAACTCGACGCGGTCGGCATCGATTGCCCCGGCGTCCGGCGATCCGACGGAATCGACCGACGTCATCGGCGCGTCGGCCGGTGGCCCGGACGCGCCGGTCGCCGGGCCGTCGACGCTGCCCGCCGCCGGTCCTGCTGCCGCGAACGACGCCGGTGCGACGAGCACGGCTATCGCGAGGAATGTGAGGACGCGCGCCTGCACCCGACTCATCCGTTTGTACATGCTCCCGGCGTTCTCAAAGTCCTTGTGTCTCTCCCGCCGTGACCGTCGGGTGGACGTCGGAGGCCTGCACCGCCCGAGCGGACGCGACGATCCGGACCGAGGGACGTTCGTGCGAGCGATTCGCGGGCCGGATAGTAAACCGCTATGGCCGTCCGGTCGGCCGTGTCTCCGCCCAGGTCGAACTCGTCGAAGCGACGGCCGACGACGGGGTGACCCGGGATCCGGACGACGGTCATGGCCGGCGTTCGTACGTTACGAAGGTCAGTTCCTCGCGCTCGTTGCGCTCGACCGCCTCCCACGTCGACCAGTCGACCGCCGGGAAGTGGGTGTCCCCCTCGGGTGTCCGTGACACTTCGGTCAGGACCAACCGGTCGGCCAGCGGGAGGAACTGCTCGTACACCGACGCGCCGCCGATCACGTACACGGCGTCCCGTCCCGGATCCAGCGCCTCGCTGGCGGCGTCGAGCGCGGCCGAAACCGAGTCCGCATGCACGGCCCCTGCCGGGAGGTCCAGGTCCCGCGTGGAGAGGACGACGTTCGTCCGGCCGGGCAGCGGTTCGCCGATGCGGTCGACGATGCTCTCGTACGTTCGGCGGCCCATCACGACGGGGTGGCCCATCGTCGTCTCCCTGAAGTGCCGGAGGTCCTCGGGGTAGTGCCAGGGCAGTTCGCCGTCGCGGCCGATGACGCCGTTCTCGGCGACTGCGGCGACGATGGTGACCGTCAGGTCCCCGGCGCTTCGATCCTCCATCACTCCGCGACCTCGAAGGAGATGGCCGGCGCGGGGTCGTACCCCAGCAACTCGAAGTCGTCGTATTCCAGTTCGTCCAGCGGTGCGTCCGCGATCTCCATCGTCGGCCGTTCGCGCGGTTCGCGCGAGCACTGCAACAGCAGGCCGGGCACGTGGTCGTAGCCCTCCTCGTCCTCCCCGGGGGCGGCGTCCTGCAACCACTCGCGGACCCCGAGGTAGTCCTCGGTCGCCCCGACGGCCGCCAGCCGCTCCTGCAGTTCCGCGAGGTTGTCGGCGTACCAGTCCCCGCGGGCGCCTCGCCCGCAGTAGACGTGCGCGTCGACGACGGTGTGGGCGAACGTCCCGAGTTCGAATCCGGTGCGCTGGGCCACGACCTGCGCGAGCAGGGCGTAGGCGGTGACGTTGAACGGTACGCCCAGCGCCACGTCACCGGATCGCTGGGTGAGATGCAGGTTCAGGCGGTCGCCCTGGACGTTGAAGACGAACGAGTAGTGGCAGGCCGGCAGCGTACTCACCGAGGAGTTGGCGGGATGCCAGGCGTTCACGACGAGTCGCCGGGAGTTGGGGTTCTCCCGCAACTGGTCGATCACGTACCGGATCTGGTCGAAGGTCCCCTCGTCGGTGACCCAGCGGTGGTCGTCGTCCGGCCAGGCCTCCCCCGGGAGCCGGTCGTCCTCCTCGGGAACCGGGTACCGGCGCCAGAACCGGCCGTAGGCGGTGTCGAGGTGGCCGTCCTCGTCGGCCCAGGCGTCCCAGATGCCGGTCTCCTCGCCGAGGTTGCGGACGTGCTCCTCGCCGGAGAGGTACCACAGGAACTCGTGGATCAGCGAGTTCCAGCGAAAGCCCGAGAGGTCCTTCGTCGTCAACAGCGGAAAGCCCGCCGAGAGGTCCACCTCGTAGTGCTGGCTGAACGCCGACACCGTGTCCACGCCCGTCCGGTTGGGCTTGTACGCGCCCGTTCCCAGGACGTCGTGGACGAGGTCGAGGTACTGTCGCATGTGGTCGCTACCGGATTCTCGGACGGCGCGGCTTAAAGCGTGAGGGTGTCGGCAGAAGTGAAGACGGTTATTCGTAGCAAGCTCGCCGCCTTCACTCCTCGATTCCTGGAGCTTCGTCGCCGATGGCGTCCATCACGCGGTCGTGGAACTCCTGCAACACCGCGCTCTCGTCGCTGGCCAGCACCACGTCGGTCGCCACCAGCGTCGCCAGGCCGAACGCCCGCGGGGACGGCGAGTCGACCCGCTGGGCGCGCACCTCGATCTCGCCCGACTGCACGCCGGCCAGCACCTCCTCGATGCCCGCGACGTTCAGTTTGTCCTCCAGGATCTCGCGGTAGGTCTCCTCAAGGACCGCGAAGTCCTCGAGATCCTCCGCGAACCCCAGCAGCATCTCGCTGGAGACCTGCTGCTCGCTGGCGGACTTCTCGTAGCCCTTGTACCGCTTGAGGATCATCAGCGACCGCGTCGCGTCGATCCGGAAGTACCGCTGGAGCAGGTCGGTCCCCTCGATGGCCGCCCGGAGTTTCTCGCGCACCTCCCCCGGTTCGAGGTTCTCGATTATGCCCTCGACGTCGACCTTGCGGTTCAACGGCATCGAGATGGAGAACCCGTGGTCCGCGACGGCGACGGCGACGTTCGCGTCGGTCGCCTGCGCGCACTCGTGGGCGACGATCCGCGAGAGGCCGTCGTTGAACCGCCGGCCGTAGTTCGAGTGGACGTAGTAGCGGCGCTTGTACTCCTCGCGATCCAGTTCCTCCTCGATGGCGAGTCGACCGCTCGTGCTGACGCTCTCGGCGCCCGCGTAGCGAACCTGCTGGTCGAACAGCCGCGCCAGCGCCCGGACGCCGTTGTCGTCCAGCGGGAACTCCCGGAGCCAGGCGCGCACCGCGGGTCGGCCGCCCTCCTGGAGGCGTTCGACGAGTTCGCCCTGGAACTGCAGGATCTCCCTGCCGAGGTCGTACGAGAGGGGGAGCCGCTCGGAGTACCACGAGGGGACGGTGGGGCGGGCGCTCGTCGGGTCGACGTACACCTTCGAGCCGCGCCGGTAGCGGTACTCGTAGCGGTTGCCGCCCAGGACGAACACGTCGCCCGATTCGAGGGTGTCGAGGTACTCCTCGTCTAGCTGACCGGCCCACTCGTCGTCCGCGCGGGTGAACACGTCGCAGGTGAAGCTGTCGGGGATGGTCCCGATGTTCGTCATGTAGATGACCCGCGCGAGGCGGCCGCGCTTGCCGATCAGCGGCTGTCCGACCTCGAAGTCGTCGTAGTGGTACTCGCCGTCCGGCGGGTCGTTGTCGTCCCGCCAGATCTTGGCGTAGACGTTGCGGTCCTCCATGCCCTCGTAGTCGGCGGTGAGATACCGCATCAACTGCTCCCAGTCGTCGTCGCCGTACGTCCGGTAGGGGTACGCTCGTCGGAGAATTCCCCTGATCTCCGCTTCGGGTCGGGGGCCGTTGATCGCCATCCCGTAGACGTGCTGTGTGGCGACGTCCTGGGCGTTCTCGGGGACGAACACCCGGTCGACGAACCCCTCCTCGGCCTTCTTCAGCATGACCGCGC
>CAYTAG010000034.1:0-14705 GCA_964435625.1 uncultured Halobacteriales archaeon
TGGAAGATGTGCTCGCGGCCGTCCAGGCTGACCGTCCAGTCGAACGGGAAGTGGATGTACTGGACGGCGTCGCCCCCGAGGCCGAGTTCGTTGATCGTGCTGAACAGGAGGTCGTACCGGTCGGCGTGCCGGCGGGCGTACTGCCCGAGCAGCGCGTTCTGGAGGACGTAGTACCTGATGCCGAACATGCGGTGGATCGCCGGCGCGAGCACGCCGGCGCGCCGGACGCTGACCTGCCCGGGGTCGACGGCCGTGTCGAAGTAGTCGTTCAGGGCGCCGAAGTCCGGGTCGGTCAGCGTGAGCAGCGTCACCTCGTGGTCGTCCTGTAGCGCCTCCAGGACGTTCATGCAGACCGCCTCGCCGCCTCCCTTGGCGTGCAGATCCATATGCACGATGGCAATTGCGTCCATCTATCGCGTCGCTAGAACGGAGGACGCGGCGACGGAAAAGGCCAGGTGACCGTAAAAGCCGGATTCGACGGCGGCTCAGCGGAAAGTGAGCGTTTGGAAACGTATCGTTTGTCGGTGATACGTCGCCGATGGCCGGCGGTTTACCGTTCCTACCGCCGGCGACGTTCGGTCGGAGTTACCATTGACGGTGCCGAAGCGAAAGCAATCGCCGCTCCGGGCGGTGATCGAATTGCGCGGTCGAAACGGCGCGTCGACGGGGCCGCTCACTCGGCCGCTAGCCAGTCGTTTCCTGGAACTCCCCGTCCCGCTGGACGTCGAGGACGACCCGGCCCTCGATGCGCCGGACGAATTCGGGCGAGACGGGCAACGAATCGCCGCCCTCGCTGCTCCAGCCGAGTCGACTCATTACCTGCTCGGTCAGCGACGGATGGGTGTCGACGTACATCGTGTCCCCCTCGACTTCCGTGACGATGCCGATATTCTGCCCCTCGACGTCGACGACGTCCTTTCCACGGTCGTCCTCGGAGGGAATCGTCCGGGCGTCGACGGCGTCCGTCGGATCGTCCCTGTCGGGTGCCATGGTCGCCCGGAGATTTCCCGACGATCCACTAAAGAACCGCGTCCGTTCACGTTTCCCGCGGAACGACTATTGCGCGAACGTCGCCGGGTAGGTTCGGCCACGCGAACGCGTTGGACCCCGGTTCGGCCGTCGACTCCCGCGACGGTGGGCCGCGGCTTCCCGGAACGTAGGAGCCCCTTACCGGCCGGCGGGCGCGGCTCCCGGGGGTCGGCCGGAAAGAAATCCGACCCTGCCGACGGCTGCGGGCGAAACGGTCGTGGCGGTTTAAGGTCGCTACCGCACAACTCCAGCCGAAGAATCGCCATCTACGGCGAGCGGGAGATGCAGTCGGGGAACTGCCCCCGGTCGACCATCAGGTGCGGTGAGTCAACGACCATGGCCAACCAGGACAGCGGCGAGCGCGACCGAACGACCGACCACGAAACGATACGGAACTGGGTCGAGGAGCGCGACGGCCAACCGGCCCGCGTCGAGGGGACCGAGGACGAGGGCGGCGGCGTCGGCCTGTTGCGGATCGACTTCCCCGACGAGGGCGACGACGAGTCCCTGGAACCGATCCCCTGGGACGAGTTCTTCGAGGAGTTCGAGGACAGCGACCTCGCGATGGTCTACCAGGAGGAAACCAGCGAGGGCGAGCGGAGCTACTTCGCCAAACTCGTGAGCCGCGAGGCGTAGGCGAGTTCCGCCCTCACACGAGTCACGACGACGCGGGCACGAGGTACCGCCGGACCTCCGCGAGCAGCGTCCGGAGGACCCGCCGCACCGTCCGGTCCGCGGCGACGACGCCTACGACGTACACCGTCGCGCCGGCCAGGAGGAGGGCGAGGAGGGAAGACGGCGCGTAGGGTCGCGGGACGACGACCGTCGCGACCACCAGGACCGCGCCCATGAGGGCGGCGCTGCCCAGCTGTTTCCGGAGCGGCGCCGGGACCCGCGGGACGGCGTGGCCCTCCGCGGCGAGCGCCCGGTGCAGCAGCGCCCACTGGGTGAGTTCGGCACAGAGGGTGCCCACGACGACGCCCGTCGGGCCGAAGCCCACCAGGAGGGGCACGCCAACGAGGAAGTTGACCGTCACCGCGGCGCCGGTGGTCTTGAACACCAGGTCCGGCCGGTCCAGGCCCTTGAGCGTGCTGTCCAGCGCTTCCCGCTGGACCTGCACGATCCGGTAGAACCCCAGCCCGAGGACGAACGGGAGGGCAGCCCCGTAGTCGGCGCCGTAGACGGTGTGGACGACCGGACCGCCGAGGACGGCCACGAAGACGAACACGGGGACGGCGATGACGCCGGTGTACGAGAGCGTGTTCACGACCGATCCCTCGACGTCGCGGCCCTCGCTGTCGAGCGCGCTCACCTTCGAGAGCAGGCCGTCCATGACGACGTTGGAGATGAGCACCCCCAGTTCCGTGACCGCCAGCGCCACCTCGTAGAACCCGACCGCCGCGGTGGCGCCGATCAGCCCCAGCAGGAAGACGTCGAACCGGGTGTAGGCCTTCCCGAGGACGTTGGAGGCGACGTTGGGCTTCGCGAACGACCAGACCGAGGCCAGCGTCGGCCGGGACGGCACCGCCGGCCGGATCCCCAGCAGGTACAGGACGACCGGCAGCACCGCGACGATTGCACCGACGCGGCCCAGCGCCATCCCCGTCGCGCCGAGCCCGAGGGCCACCAGCCCCAGCTGGAGCGGCCGCTTGAGGACGTTCTGGCCGAGTTCGACCACCTCCTTGTCGCCGAACCGGCCCTTGCCACAGAGCAGGAACAGGAGTGGGACGTACAGCGACACCGTCGCCAGGAGGAGCGTGGCCAGAAGCGCCGCGTCCTCCAGGCCCGTGAACGACGCGAGCGCGTCGCGGGCGGCGAACGCCAGGGCGCCCCCCAAAACGGCCACGGCCGCCGTCGTCCCGAGGACGACCCCGAGCAGCTCGCCGTCGGGGGCGTCGACCTCGGAAATGCGTTTCTGGCAGGCGCCGCCGATCCCCTGGGGCAGGCGGTTGACGAACATCACGACCGACAGCAACACGAAGTAGCCGCCGAACGACGCCGGGCCGAGGACGCGCGCGAAATAGGCGGTCGCGGCGAACCCGAACAGGTACATCAGGACCTTCGCCGAGAACCCCTTGAACGCCTCCCGGCCGAAGTTCACTTCCCCCGCCCCGCTCATCTCGACCCGACGGCGTGACGACCGTCCGTCCCAGTCATGGGCGGTAGGATCGCATTTACGGATATAAGTCGTACGTTCACCGTCGGACGACCGGCCCGATCCGGTCAGCCAGTTGACGCCGACTCGCGCTTGCCGTCCGGCGTCCGGATCGCCCCCGGTCTCCCGGTCGGCGTTCCTGCCATGGACCGGCCTACCGGGCAGCATCGCCATCGTGGCCAGGCTTACCGCCCGTTACGGCGCCGGTATCCCGGACAGGCGTTTCGTTCGCCCGCGAAACGGTCGGTCACCTTTTCTCCGTCGGCGGAGAGGATCCGACAATCGATGGTCGGACGGGCATCCGAAACCGGGGGCGTGGACGGCACCGTGAGCGTCGTCCTGCCGACCCACGAGCGCGGGGCGGTCCTCGGCGAGGCGATGGCGAGCGTGCTCGGCCAGACCTACGAGGCGCTCGAACTGCTGGTGGTCGACGGCGGGTCGACCGACCGGACCCCGGAGGTGGTCGAGTCGTTCGACGATCCGCGAGTGCGATACCACCGCCGCGCGGAGCCGGCCGGCGTGAGCGCCGCACGCAACCTCGGCGTCGAGGAGACGGACGGCGAGTTCGTCGCGTTCGTCGACTCCGACGACCGCTGGCACCCCGAGAAGCTCCGCCGGCAGGTGGCCGCACTGCGCGAGCGCGGCCCCGACTGCGCGGTGGCGTACTGCGGGATCGAGAAGTCGTCCGGCGAGCCGCGGACCCGCGACGGGGCGTCCGGCGACGTCGAGGCGGCGGTCCGACGCATGGCCGTGCCAACCTACACCTCCACGTTGCTCGTCCGCCGGGCGGCCCTGCAAGCGTGTGGCGGGTTCGACGAGGGGTTGCCGTGTTTCGAGGACTGGGACCTGTGCCTGCGGCTGGCCGCCGACCACGAGTTCGCCCACTGCGAGGGGCCGCTGGTCGAGAAGGGGACGGCCGGCGACAACGTCTCCGCCCAGCCCGATCGGCTGGCCGCGGCCGTCGAACGACTGCGGTCGAAACACGACCTGCCGGACGGGACGCTCGCGCGACTGCTCGCGGACGTCGGCGTCACCTACTGTGAGGCCGGGCGCCTCCGGGAGGGCCGGGCGTACGTCCGCCGGGCGCTCCGGCTGGACCCCCGCCGGCCCGGCACCGCGGCCGCGTACCTCCTGTCGCTACCGGGGTCGCCCGCCGCCTTCGACGCCGGGATGAACGCCGTCTACGCGCTCGAACGCCACGTCGCCTGAGATGTCCTCGAACGCCACCTCGTCCGAGATGTCTTCGAACGCTCCCAGGTCGGACGCGCTAGCGGTCGCCGCCGATCCGCCGAACGTCCTCCTGGTGGTCGTCGATGCACTACGCGCGGACTACACCGCGCCGTACGCCGCTGACGCCGAGACGCCGGTGACCCGGTCGCTGGCCGAGGAGGGGACCGTCTTCGAGCGGGCGATCAGCCCCGCACCGTGGACGCTGCCGAGCGTGACCAGCCTCCTGACGGGGCTGGACCCCAACGAGCACGGCGCGACCGCGCGGGCGTTCGAACTCCGGAGAGGGCGGTTGCTCCAGCGGCAACTCGCCGAGGTGGGGTACCGCTGCGTCCACGTCTCGCCGACGACCTGGCTCGGCGAGTGGCTTCCCCAGGGCCGGGGGTTCGACGAGGTGACGGAGTTCACGGGGCCGACCCACCGGTACCTCGACCGCGGCGCGGACGTCCGCCGGCTCTCGGAGGGGGTCGCCAGGGGGCCCGCGTGGTACGCGACGGTCCTCCGGCGGGCGCTGCGCTCGGACGCGCCGCTGGCGAGCCTCGCGAACGCCGCCGCGTTCAAGCTGACGGAGGCCCGCGGGGACCACTGGCTCGACCGCCGCGCGAGCGACCGCGCGGCCGACGCGGTGGACGCCCACCTCGCGGATTCGGACGAGCCGTTCTTCCTGCTGGTCCACCTGATGGACCCGCACCTGCCGTTGCACGTCCCCAGGGCGTTCCGGTCGGACGTGGACCCACCCGGTAGCCGGACCGAACGCGAGTACTTCGAGTCGCTGCTGGAGGACGCCTGGGCGATCAGGCTCGGCGAGTGCCGCCTCGGGGACGCCGAGCGGGCGTACCTCCGGACCCGCTACCGCGACGCGGTCGCGTACGTCGACTCGGTTATCGGCGAGATACTCGATCACCTCGACCGGCGCGGTCTCCGCGACGAGACGCTCGTGGCGCTGACCGCCGACCACGGCGAACACCTCGGCGAGGCGGTCGGCGGACGGACGCTCGTCGACCACCAGACGTCGGTCCGGTTGCCCGCGCTACGTGTCCCGTTGGTCGTCCGCTACCCGGGGACGTTCGAGGACGAGCGCCGCGAGGACCTCGTGCAACCGCACTACCTCGCGGAGACGATCCGGGCGACGGCGGGCCTGGATCATGACCCTGCCCGGTCGCTGTTGCCCGGGGACGCTGACGCTCGCCGGGACGTCGCCGTCGCGTCCTACGAGGGCGTCGTCCGCTCGCACCCGCCCGAGGAGTACGCCGACGCCGAGGACCTGTTCGTCCCCCGCCGGACGGCGATTCGGGGCGACTGGAAACTGGACGCGGTGGGCGAGCGACGGCGGGCCGCGCGCATCGACTGGGCGGCCAGCGAGACCCGGACGGTCCCCCCGGCGGAGGTCCCGGCCGACGTTCGGAAACGGCTGAAGGCTGCGTTGCCCGGCCAATCGGCGGGCGAGGCCGACCAGGACCAGCGCCGTGACCTCCCGGCCGACGTCGAATCGCGGCTGGAGGACCTGGGGTACCGCTGATGCACGTTTGCGTCCTCACGGACGGCTACCCACCGTGGGAGCGCGGCGGCGCCCAGAAGATCGCCGCGCAACTGGCCCGCGGCTACAGCGAGCGCGGCCACCGGGTGTCGGCTATCACGACCGTCGACGACCGGCGCGAGCGGGGCCGGTCGCGCGAGCACGGCGTCGACGTCCACCGACTTTACACCCCGAAACCGCGGGCGTTGCTACCGTACCTGACGGTGTACAACCCGTTCGTCGTCCCGCGCTGTCGGCGGCTGCTCGACCGCCTGACACCGGACGTCGTCCACGCCCACAACTGCCACTGGCTGTCCAACGGGGCGGTACGAGCGGCCGCCGACGGGCGGCCGGTCGTCGAGACGTTCCACGACGCCGGCACCGTCGCCTACGGCGACTTCACGGCCTTCCTCGACCGGGTGCCGGTCGGCCGGGGACGAGTGCCGCGGCCGGCCTACGAGGTCGACCCCCTGCGGCAGGCCCGCGACGCGGGCCTGCGCTACAACCCCCTGCGGAACCGCTCGAACCGGCGCCACCGCCGGCGGTACGTCGACCACGGCGTGGCCGTCAGCCGCGAACTCCGGCGGGGGCTGGCAGCCAACGGGATCGCCGTCGACGAGACGCTGCACAACGGCGTCGACGTCGCGGCCTGGGAGGATGGCGACGGCGCCGCGTTCCGACGCCGCCACGGTCTCGGCGAGGCGCGAATCGTCCTGTTCGGCGGCCGGACGGGGTACGCGAAGGGCGGCGCCCACCTCGCACGGGCGTTCGCCGGGGTGGCCGACGCGGTCGACGATCCGGTCCGACTCGTCGTGACCGGCGACGACGGCTACGTGCCGGCGATGCGCCGGCTGGCGCGGCCGCACGGCGACGCCGTCGTGGCGACGGGGTGGATCGACCCCGGCGAGTACCGCGACGCGCTGGCCGCGGCGACCGTCGTGGCCTCGCCCTCCGTGTTCCTGGACCCGTTCCCGACGGTGAACCTGGAGGCGTTCGCGGCCGGGACGCCGGTCGTCACCTCGCGGTTCGGCGGCGCGCGCGAACTCGTCGACCACGGCGAGGACGGCTACGTCGTCGACCCGCGTGACGTCGACGAGTTGGCCGCCGCGCTCCGCCGACTGCTCGCGGACCCCGACCGGGCGGCGGCGTTCGGGCAGGCCGGCCGACGGGAGGTGTCGGCGTCGTTCGGCCTCTCCTCGCGGGTGGACGCCTACCTCGACCGCCTGCTGGCGGTGACCGACGCGGAGGCTGGCCGTCGGGAACCCGCTGACGGCGCCGAGTGACGGCGACGGTCGGGCAGTATCCGCCGATTAGGCGTGGAGTAGGTGCCCTCGACTGCGGTCGTACGCGTCGGCGGGCGAGCAAACACGGGCCTTCCCGTCGATAGGCCGTCGTGTCCGGTCGAAACGGTCGTTTCCCTTTTCCTCCGTCGACGGAGACGGGAGGACGATGGTGATTCCAACGCCGTGGTCCGGTAGCGAGCGGGGTGTTTCGCCGACCGACGGCTGCCCCGGTCCCGAAGTCGACGCGTCCACCACCCCCGGGTGGGACCCATGACCGACCTCGGCGTCTGGCTGATCGGCGCCCGGGGCAACATCGCCGTCACCACGATGATCGGCGCCAGGGCGCTGGCTCGCGGCGAGATCGAACCCACCGGCCTGGTCACCGAACGGTCGCCCTGTTCCGACCTCGACCTCGCCGACCCCGCGGGGCTGACGTTCGGCGGCCACGACGTCCGCAGCGAGTCCGTGCTGGCGGTCGCACGGCGGCTCCACGAGCGCAACGGCGTCCCCGACCGCGACCGGCTGGACGCCGTGGCGACCGACCTGGCGGCCATCGACGACCGCATCCGGCCGGGGACCGTCCGCAACTGCGGCGAATCGGTCCGCCGGCTCGCGGGACCCGACGCGCTCGACGGACCGGCCGCGGACCTGGTCGACCGAATCCGTGGCGACTACGCCGAGTTCCGGACGGCCCAGGACCTCGACCGCGTGGTAGTGGTCAACGTCGCCTCCACGGAGCCGCCGGTCGCGGAGCCGGAGCGGTACGATACCCCCAGGGCGGTCGAACGCGCCATCGAGGAGGACGACCCGGACCTCCCCGCGAGTTCGCTGTACGCCTACGCGGCCCTGGTCGAGGGCCACCCCTACGTCAACTTCACGCCCAGTACCGGCGCGAGCCTGGGGGGACTCCGCGACCTGGCTCGCGCGGAGGGCGTCCCGCACATGGGCAACGACGGCAAGACCGGCGAGTCGCTGGTGAAGTCCGCGCTGGGGCCGATGTTCGCCGGCCGCAACCTCCGGGTGCGCTCCTGGGAAGGCCACAACGTCCTCGGCAACACCGACGGGCAGGTGCTGGAGGACGACCGCAACAAGCAGGGCAAACTGGAGAGCAAGGGCGACATCCTGGAGGGCGTCCTGCCGGGGATCGAGCACAACCGCGTCCGCATCGACCACACCCCGTCGCTGGGCGACTGGAAGACGGCCTGGGACTACGTCCACTTCGAGGGCTTTCTCGAAACGGAGATGACCATGCAGTTCACCTGGGAGGGCTCCGATTCGGCGCTGGCCGCCCCCCTCGTGCTGGACCTCGCCCGCCTGCTCGCACACGCCGACGACCACGCCGAAGGAGGCCTCCAGCGCCACCTCGCGTCGTTCTTCAAGGCGCCGCTGGGCGTCGACGAACACGACTTCTCCCGGCAGATGGACCTGCTGGCGGACTACGCCATCGAGCACCGGGGGCAGGCCGTCGAGTCGGAACCGGCGACGACCGACTGATGCGCGTCCTGCAGGTCGTCCACGCGCTCCCGGCGGCCGGCCTCGGCGGGACGGAACTGTACACCCGGCACCTCGCGGAGACGCTCGCCGGTTCGCCGGGCGCGGCCGACGAACCCTCCGACTCCTCGCCGGGCGGTCACGAGGTGGCCATCGCAACCCCACGCGGCCACGAAACGGACGTCGCGGGCGCCGAGGTGGTCCCACTGCCGGATCCCGCCGACTGGACGGACTCGACGGGTGTGGAGTCCGGGGTCGAGTCCGGCGTCGTCCAACCGGCAGTCGACCGCCGCTTCGAGGCGGTGCTCGACGGGTTCGACCCGGACGTCGTCCACTGCCAGCACCTCAAGTTCCTGTCGGCGTCGCTGCCCAGGATCTGCGCCGAGCGTGGCGTCCCCTGTCTGCTGACCCTGCACGACTTCTGGACGGTCTGTCACCGCGAACAGCTCTACCGGCCCGCCGGCGTCCGGTGTGACGGCCCCGACTCGGTGGCGAAGTGTACCGACTGCTACGCCGACGCGCTCCGGAAGAGCGACGCCACCGACGCGAGCGACCCCCGGGACGCCGTCGAACGGCGGACCGAACGCCTGGCGACCGCCCGCGAGGCCGTCGACCTGTTCGTCTCCCCCTCGCGGTTCCTCCGCGAGCAGTTCGTCCGGTTCGACACTGCCCCCGGGCGGATCGTCCACCGGCGCAACGGCGTCCGCGTCGACCGGTTTTCGGACGCCGGGTTCGACCCCGGAACCCCCTTCCGGATCGGCTACGCCGGCCGCGTCACCCGCCGGAAGGGCGTCCACGTCCTGCTGGACGCCTTCGAGCGGATCGACGGCGACGCAGAACTCCACGTCTTCGGGGAGTTCGACCCGGCCGACCCCTACCACGCCCGACTCCACGAACGGGCGGGCGAGGGGGTGCGGTTCCACGGCCGTTACGAGGCGACCGAACCGTACGAGACGACCGACGTGCTCGTCGTCCCGTCGTTGTGGTACGAGAACAGCCCGCTGGTGATCCAGGAGGCGTTCGCCTCGGGGGTTCCGGTGGTGGCCGGCGACGTCGGCGGGATGGCGGAACTGGTGACCGACGGCGTCGACGGGCGCACGTTCGCGGTCGGCGATCCGGCGGCGCTGGCCGACGTGCTCGGGGAACTCGCCGACGCGCCGGCGGCCGTCCGACGCTTGCGGGCGGGCGTCGAGGAACCGACGTCGCTGGCCGAGCACGCGGCGGACCTCCTCGACCTGTACGGGGCGGTCCGAGCCGGGGAGGTGGACGCGTGAGCAGGGTGCTGGCGCTGGCCCGCGAACTGCCGTACCCGCCGAACGCGGGCGACCGGGTGGTCACCTACGGGTTCCTCCGGGCGCTCGCGCGGCGCGGCCACGAGGTGCACGTCCTGGCGTACGGGCGGAACGGCGACGCTGCCGCGGCCGAAGCCCTGCGGTCGTTCTGTGAGACGGTCGCCCGGGTACCCGGCACGGACTCCCCGCTGCCGCCGCCGCTCCGGAAGGCCGTGCGGGCGATCCGTGGCCGGTCGGACGTGATGGCGATGTTCGACTCGGCGGCGTTGCGGGAAGCGGTCGCCGGACGGATCCGCACGCTGGCGCCGGCCGTCGTCCTCGCCCAGCACCCCTACCTCGGGCAGTGCTTCCTGGACGATTCCGTCGAGTCGGCGCTGGCTGAGACCGACGCCGACCCCGTGACCAGCGCCCACGTCGTCGAGTACGCCGCCCACCGGCGTCACCTGCGGCACGCCGACGACCACCGGACGCAGGTCGCGCTGGCGGCCGAGGTGCCGCGGCTCCGACGGGAGGAACTGGCGGTGTACGAGCGGTCGGCGCGGACGCTCGTGCTCGGCCGCGAGGACCGGGCGGAACTGGCCGGGCGCGTCTCCGGGCCGGTCCGCCGCCAGCGCGTCGGGCTGGAACTGGACCGGTACGAGCCGACCGTCCCCGCGGCTGGCGAGGACCAGGTCGCCGACGGGGGCACGGCGAACGCCGCGGACGCTCCCGGCCCACTCGTCTTCTTCGGCTCCTACGACTGGTTCCCGAACGCCGACGCCGCCCGGTACCTCTGCGAGCGCGTCTTCCCGGCGATCCGGGCGCGGCGGCCGGACGCCGAACTCCTGCTGGCGGGGAGGGGGGCGGACGAGGAGATCGCCGCCCGCCGGGAACGCGACGGCGTGACCTTCCTCGGGGAGGTCGAGGACCTGGCGGGAGTGGTGAAGGAGTCGGCGGCAGTGGTCGCCCCGTTGCGGGTCGGCGGCGGGACCCGGATCAAGGTGCTGGAGTCGATGGCGTGGGGTCGGCCGGTCGTGACGACGCCCGCGGGCGCGGAGGGCGTCGAGGCCGAACCCGGGGAGGCCCTCCAGGTCGCCGAGGGGACCGAGGCGTTCGCAGCGACGACCGCCCGCCTGCTCTCGCGGCCGGGCGAGCGTGCGCGGCTGGCCACCAACGCCCGCGAGACCGTCGAGCGGCGGTACGCGATCCCCGCAATCGCCGACGAACTGGAGCGGAACCTCGGCCTGGCCGGGTCGAACCGCTGATCGCGGTGCTACCTGTCGGATCCGGGGACGAACGGCCCGAACGCCGCCGTCCGTCGGGCGATGGTCGCCACCCGGAGGACGTACGCGCCCAGGATCGCCAGCGGGACGAGCGTGGCGGCGATCAGCGCCCCTGCGAGGACCACCAGCAGGCCGTGCGAGACCGTCAGCCCCGCGACGTCCCGGTAGGTGAAGATGCCGAGTACGGCGACCGCCACGGCGGGGATGCCGGTGTAGACGAGCAGCCGGGACAGCTGTGCGAGCTGTCGCTCGACGACGACCGTCTTGAGGAACTGCCGGGCCGCGTCGATCTCGATGAACCGCTCCTCCAGTTGCCGTAGCGTCTCGGCCGCGTCCGAATCGTCGGGTAGTTCCGCCTGGAGCCGCCGGACCTCGTCGAAGTCACGGGAGTCGTCGTAGTCGAACACGACCACCAGCGTCCGGAACAGCCCCGGGTCCCCCGATTCCAGCGCGTCGGTCGTTCGGTCCGCCTGCTCGCGGATCGACCGGACGGCCGGCGCGAGGTCTTCCTGCTCCCGGCCGTGCTCGCTCTCCAGCGTCCGGGCCGTGTCCGAGACGGACGCCAGGAGCCGCCGGAAGAAGGTGGACGCCGAGGGCGAACTCATCGTGGTTCCGATCTCGCGGCCGATCCGTTCACGAAACTCCGTGACGTCCGTCCGGCGCTGGTAGAGGTCCTGGATCGATCCCAGTTCGTGGGTGAGGACGATCTGGTTCACGCCCACGGCGATGGGCACCAGCGTCAGGAGCCCGTTGACGGTGCCGTTGAGGTACCACATGACCCGCGTGGGCCTGGTCACCGTGGCGAGGCCGGACAGCCCGGCCGCGACGAACAGCGCCCCGATCCCGACGAGGACGAGCAGCGAGACGACGAGTCGGTTCCCGGTGAGCAGGAACCACCGTGCGAGCGCCATGGCGGTGCCGCGGTCGCTGGATTCCGAGATGGCCTGGCTCATGCTGTCTCTCGATGGACGATACGGCCTCGACCACCGAAGGTTGTTCTCCCGTTCCGATCACGTTCTTCCGTCCCGACCGACGCGGCCATTGCTGGACTCACGCGGTTACCGCCCGGGCCGCGGCTTCCCGGACCTGCTCCATCATCCCGACGGTCCAGCGACTCCGTTTCAGCGGCACCGGAGGCTGTTCACCCCGCTGGAGCGCCCTGGCCGCCCGGTCGAACAGGTAGTAGTGGCCGTCGGGGCTGCCGTCGAGGTGGACGTCGAACTCGTCCTCGATCCGTTCCTTGCCGCGGACCGCGAGGTTCCTCGCCAGGCCGCCGAGGTCGGCCCGGAGGTCCTCGACGTTGCGCTTTCGCCGTTCCTCGAAGAAGTGGTACGGGCCGGCCCCGGGATCGTAGGCCCGGACGGTCCGGGAGGGGAGGTCCACGAACAGTTCGCCGTCCTCGCCGTGGATGCGGACGGTCTGGTTCCTGGCCGATCCCGCGAGGAACGTGACGCTACAGAGGGCACCGCCCTCGGCGACGTACTGCAACGAGAGGCCGTCGTAGGCGACGTCGCGGTCGTAGTCCCCGGCACGGCGGGTCCGCACGTCCACGTCGGCCTGGCGTGGCGGGTCGCCGCCGAACGCGGCCGTGAGGTACAGCGGGTGGGGCATTCCCTCCTCGAACTCGCCGCCGGGGAGGTCGAACACCCAGTCACCGCGGTAGGTCTCGTCGGGCGGCCCGGCGCCGGCGAAGGTCGTCTCGACCGCCCGGATGCGGCCGATCTCGCCCGCCCGGACGCGGCGGCGCACCTCGCGGACGACCGGATAGTACAGCCAGTTGTGGACGACCGAGACGGGCACCCCCAGGTCCTCGGACAGCGCGAGCAGTTCCTCGAGTTCGTCGAGCGTCCTCGTCGCCGGTTTCTGGACGGTGGTCGGGACGCCGGCCTCGACGGCCAGTCCGGCGAGGTCGCGGTGGGTCCCGACCGGGGTGGCGACGTGGACCCACTCCAGCGGTTCGGCGTCGATCATGTCGGCCGCGTCGTCGTAGGGCCGGGCGCCGAACTCGAAGCCGGCCTCGCGGGCACGCTCGAAGTCCGCGTCGCAGACGGCGACGAGGTCCGTGCGCGGGTTGCGAGCGACCGCCGGGAAGTGGTTGTTGTGGGCGACCGTGCCGGTGCCGACCACGGCGGTGCGGAGGGCCATGCCCGACGGAGACGGCCCGCGGTCGCAAAAACGGTGAACACGGTGCAGGTCCGTTGATGTACCCTACCGTCGGCCGACCGACGGTACCGGCGGACTGCCGGCGTCTAGGACGTCGTTATCGCTCCAGCGCCTCGTTCACGACCGTCCGGTACCGGGTCACCGCCTCGTCGAGCTGGTCCGGCGTCGCCCCCGGCATCCACGCTTCGAGGTTGTTCATGGACCGGAGCAGTGCGAGCCACTCGTAGAGCGGGTAGTGCTCGCGGACCCGTTCGACCGCAGCGTCCGGCGCGCGCGACCGGAACCCGTCGAACATGGCGTCCCGCACCAGCGGCTGGTAGTCCGAGGCAGACGGCACCATCGACCAGGGGCCCCCGGTGAAGTTCCGTTCGGCGGTGACGAAGTCGTAGGCGGGGGTCACGGCGAGGGTGAACGCCCAGTCGATCATCGCGGTCATCTCGCCGCGTTCCGCGTCCACGAGCACGTTGTCGAGGGAGTTGTCGATCCGACCGAGCACCGGTCGGAAGGGCCCCGAGAGCGCGTCGAGGTGCTCGTCGACGGCCGACCGGATCGCGGGCGTGAGGTCCGAGAACCGCGTCGACGAGTGCCGGTCGAGGACGTTCTCGGCCCACTCCCGGACGACCGCCGTCCACCGCCGGCCCGGACCGTCGACGACGATCCGGTCGGTGATGGGTTGCGGGCGACCGCCCCGGAGCGGGTCCGACCGGTCACACGTCACGTCGCCGAACGCGTCGACGAGGTCGAGTCCGTGAAGCTCCGCGAGGTGACGCCCCGACCGCCGCGCGATTCGCTCGACGGTCGCGTCCGACAGGCGTTCCATGTCCCGCCGGTGGAAGGCCGTCCCGGGCATCGACTCCATGAGGAAAAACGGCGTCCGGACCTCGTCGTGGCGTTCGACGGCGCCGAGGACCCGAGGGACCGGGATCGAGGTCCTCGCCCGGACGATGCCCAGCAGCCGCGCCTCGGTGTCGATCCCGTAGCGGTCCCCGTCCGGCGTCGCCTTGAGGACGGCTTCGCGGCGTTGCTCGTCGGTCTCGACCGTGAGACGGTAGATCGACATCGTCCCGTTCCGGGCCCGCTCCGCCTCGCGGACGGTCCACTCCGGGCGGACCGTCCGGACCATCGCCGCGAGTTCGTCACGGGGGATCTCCCGGTCCGACACTACGTATACTCGGCGTCGTGGCTCCTAAACCGTGTCGTCCCGTTCGTCCCGTCGACCCACGAACCGTCCGGCCGAAGGACCGACGAGTCGGCTCGCCGACCGACCGACGAGTCGCCGCGTCGACG
>CAYTAG010000034.1:14805-19997 GCA_964435625.1 uncultured Halobacteriales archaeon
GCCGAAGGACCGACGAGTCGGCTCGCCGACCGACCGACGAGTCGCCGCGTCGACGAACCCCAGCTACGTGTACCCGAGGTCCTCCAGCCGGCGTCGGGCTTCCTTCGAGACGCGCTCGCCGCCGGCGCCCGAATCACCGTCCGGCCAGGGCGGCAGCGCCGCCCGCATCGAACGCTGCACCGGGCGGGGGAGTTCGAGCGTCGTTTCCTCGGGCAGCGAGAAGCCGGCGGCGACGTCGTCGCCATGCGAGACGACGAGTTTCCGGTCGCCGTCGTAGACGGCCTTCTTCTCGTAGCCGTATCGCGCGCCCTCGACCAGCAGACGGCGGTCGGGCACCGGGTCGAACAGCGAGACGCCACCTGCGGGCGTCAACCCGCCGGCGGTGCCGGATACCTCGGGCCCGCCGGCTGTGCCGGACGCCCCGGATCTGCCGGCGGTGCCGGCCACCTTCGACCCGCCGGCTGTGCCGGACACCTCCGCGGCGTCTGCGTCGCGGCCGGGGTCGGCGCCGGGTCCTGCGGCCTCCAACCCGGCGGCGTCCCGGAGCGTCGGCGCCACGTCGACCAACGAGGCGCGAGCGTCGGCGGCGGGGACCTCGCGGGACCCGCTCGCGTCGAACGCCAGCGGGACGCGCGTTATGACCTCGTAGGGTGCGCCGCCGTGGCCCACGCAGTAGGCCGGCCGCGAGTCCGCGAAGTGGGCCGCGTGGAACGCCGCTCGCTCCCAGAACCCCTCGCCGTGGTCGCCGGCGACCACGAACAGCACGTCGCCCAGGCGGTCGGTCAGGCGGGCGTGGTGGGCGGCCAGTCGGCCGTCGACGTACTCGGCAGCGGCCTCGTACAGGCGCGTCCGGTGCTCGCGGTAGCGCTCGACCGTCGGCGTGAGGTGTGGGACGTCCTCGTGGCGCCACCGGCGGACGCCCGGAATCGACTCGTCGACGTCGTGGGTCGCCCAGTAGTCGGCCGGCGGGTCGACCGGTTCGTGGAGGTCGCCCAGGTGGAGGTACGAGAACGTCCGGCCGTCCTCGCGGCCCTCCAGCCAGGATTCGTGGTCGGCCAGCACGTCCGTGGCGTCGGCGTCCGCCCGCAGGCGGTGGGTCCCGAACCGCCCGGACAGCGCGAGGAAGGGGACGAGCATCCCGAAACCGCCGTAGGTGTCGTACCCCGCCCCGGCCAGTTGCTCGGGGAGCGTGGTCGCCTCGGGCGGCGGCGGCAGCGGCGTCACGTCCGCGACGGCGTTCTCGTAGTCGTCGGTCCGCCGGATGGCGCCGTGGCGGTGGGGGTACAGGCCGGTCAGCAGCGAGGCGACCGCGGGGAACGTCCAGGTCGACGGCGAGACGGCCCGTTCGGGCGCCAGCGAGTGGAGGAAGGGGGTCAGGTCCGGGGTCACAGCGTCCGCCCGGAGCGCGTCGACGACGACGCAGACCACGTGCCGGGGGGCGTCGGGCGCCGGGGATGCCGCCGGCAGGTCCCGCTGGCGGAAGGCCCGATCCGCGCGACGCTCGCGGACGCGATCGGCAGCGCGTGTCCGGAGCGTCGAGAGCGGGGACGAGAGGGCGTCCGGAACGACGCTCTCGGGGAGGAGTGCCACGGCACTGGCTACGGCCGCCAGCCACAAGAAGCGGGATTTCCGTCGGGCTGTCAGGTCACTCCGCCGACCAAGAACGTTATCGACGCCGTGGCCGTAGTCGCAGGCGTCCGGGAGATGACAGACCCCAGCGACGCCAGCGTCTCGGTCGTGATCACCACCTACTACCGGAACGACCTGCTCCGCGAGGCCGTCGAGAGCGCGCTGGCCCAGACGCATCCGCCCGCGGAGGTGCTGGTGGTCGACGGGTCCGGCGAGGCCCACGCCCGGCCGGTCGCGGAAGATTATCCCGTCGAGTACGTCGCCCAAGAGGAGGACCGCGGCGCGCACGCGGCCCGAAACGCCGGGGCAGAGCGGGTCAGCGGCGACTACGTCCAGTTCCTCGACGACGACGACCGCCTCCGCCCCGAGAAGTTCGTCAGGCAACTCCCCCTGTTCGAGGAGGGGGTGGGCGTCGTCTACTGCGGCATCGAGGACGCCGAGTTCGGCGTCGCGCGCCCGGACCCCGAGGTCAGGGGGGACGCCCTGGAGCGGGCGCTGGCGATGAACACGCTCCCCTGCGTGCCCTCGACCATGCTGATCGACCGCGGGGTTCTGGACGACCTCCTGCCGCTCACCCACCGCCACGGGGCCGACGACACCGGGATGAAGATCGAACTCGCGCGGCGGACGCGGTTCGAGTACGTCGACGAACCGCTGGTCGAGCGCGGCCGGCCGGATCGACAGCTCTCGCGGTCGTGGGCGCACGTCGAGGGGCGAAAGCTCCTCCTGGCGATGTATGCCGACCTCTACGAGCGGTTCCCGCCGGAGGTGCGCCGGCAGGCCGTCCGCCAGACGCACTACCGCGCCGGCCGCAAGCGACTGGAGGAGCGGCGCTGGTCGGCGGCGGCCCTCGCCGACCTCGCGCGGGCGGCTTACCACACGCCCGACGACCGGGCGCGGTTCGTCCGGGACTGCCTCGGAGCGGTTTTCGGCCGTCCGGGCCTGGAGGCTGTGGAACGGCTCGGCGGATAAATACCGTCTGGTTCTGGAGGGCGACCTGCCAGAAAGCCCCCGCGCTCTCCGCGAACTGTCTCTCCGTCACGAACAGCCAGAAAGCCCCCGGGCGCTCCGGTCGCGGGCCTCGCTGCGCTCCTCGGCCTTCGGCCTGCGGTGCTTGCGTCGTCCGGCTTCCCGGAGCGCCCGGCCCCTTTCAGTCCCACCCGGGGCGGGGGTGCCGGTCACCATCGCTCTGCCGGATACGCTGGCCACCATCGCTCTGCCGGATACGCTGGCCACCTTTGCTGTGGGGATGTGCCGGCTACCTTCGATCCGCCGGAGGTGCCGGCTACCTTCGCTCGCCGGATGCGCCGGCCACCTCCGTTTGGTTGAACGATACATGCTCGATAGGAGGGTGAGCCGCCCTCTCCACTCAAATCGTCGTCGCTCGCTGATCCTGGCCCGCGAGCGCCTCCGCGACGACCTCGCGGATCTCGGTCCGGAACCGCTCGCGGCCGAACCGGCGCTCGATCTCCTCGGGGGTCGTCCGGAGACGGCGCTGGATTGAGGGGTCCGAGAGGACCGAATCGATCTTTTCGACGGCGTCGGCGGGGGTGGCGTAGGACTGGCGGTCGTTCCGGGCGACGATCTCCTGCTGGCCGCCGCTGTCGGGGACGAAGGGGACCGCCCCGGCGGCCGCCAGTTCCGCGACGACCATGCCGAAGTGCTCGTTGCGCTTGCCGTGGAGGCCGTAGCGGTGCCAGCAGAGCAGGTCCACGAGTTCCTCGCGGGGGAGTTCGCCCTCCAGGTGGACGTACTCGCGGGCGGCCGCCAGCGAGCGGATGCGGCGGGCGTACTCACGGTCGTAGGCGGGACCGACGACGTGGTGGTGGACGTCGTGGCCGCGCTCGCGGACGCCGTCGACGATCCGGATCGTCGCCTCGACGTTCTTGTAGGGCGCGAGGCGGCCGACGGTGAGGAAGCCGTCTTCGCGCTCGTCCCAGGGGAGCGTGTCGAACCCCCGGGTGTCGACCGGCGGGTAGACCACCTGCGGGCGGGTCCCGTAGGCGTTCTGAACGACGTTGGCCATGAACCGCGAGTTGGTGAGCAGTCGGGCGGCCCGGACCTGCTCGGCGTCGTAGCCGCCGAACCGATAGCTCAACCGGTCGTAGAGGTGGTCGACGAAGCCGTCCTCGCCGACGCGCTTTGTCGTCACCAGCCGGCCGAACCGCGGGGTGTGGACGTACTGGACCGACGGCGTGGCGACGCTCAACTCGTTGTCCGTCCCGACGACCAGGTCGAAGGCGTCCTCGTGGCGGCGGACGTGGCGGTTCAACAGCGCCAGCCGCAGGTTGTACAGCGGGTCGTCGAAGCGGTCGAGGAGGCTGACTGTTGCGGGCGGCGGGACCACCGGAACGTCGCCGAGGTCGACGCCGTAGAACTCGCGCAGTCGGGACCAGTCCGGTTCAGCGAGCGTGAGGAGAGCGAGGTCGTGGTCGTCCCGGAGGGCTGCCAGCGCGTTGACGCAGACGGCCTCGGCGCCGCCCCGCGCCGTCAGGTCGACGTGGGCGACTGCGATCCGGGCCATCGTCGCTATCTGGGGAGGGGGCGAGCGGGGTCGGTCCGGCGGGCGGGCATGGACGGAGATACGGGCGAGCGACGGGTAAAGGTGTGCGTCGGGTCAGGAGCCACCGAGAAGCGAAGGTGGCCGGCGCACCCGCAGAGCGAAGGTAGCCGGCACCCCCGGCGGATCGAAGGTAGCCGGCACATCCGCCAGGTCAGTGGTGATCGGAGCAGCCGACGGATCGGAGGTGACCGGCACACCCGCATAGCAAAGGTGACCGGCACATCCGGCAAAGCGACGGTGACCGGCACGAACCACGCCGGGCGGGACTGAAAGGGGCCGGGCGCTCGACCCGGCCCGGACGACGTAAGCACCGCAGGAGCGACTGAGCAACGCGAAGGAGCGACGAGGAGCGCAACGAGGCCCGGCCGGTCGAGCGCGCGGGGGCTTTCTGGCTGTTGGCGGCAACGAGGTCGTTCGCGGAGAGCACTCGGAGGCTTGCTAGGCGCCGTTACGATCCGTTCCCACCCGATGAGAATCGACGCGGCCGCCTTTTGTAGGGGGTTCGAACTACCGACTGCAATGACCGAATACGGCGCACCCGGAAACGACGTCTCGCGGCGCGAGTTCCTGGCGGCGACCGGCGCGACCGGCGCGGCGGCGGTGGCCGGTTGTGTCGGCGGCGACGAGGACCCGTCGGGATCGACCCCGTCGACGGCGACCGCCCCGCCCGACCTCCCCGAGACGGCCGCGCCCCAGGTGGTCGACCTCGACGAGCAGGACGGGCAGGTCATCCTTTCGACGGTGCCCGCCCGGCACTTCGCGCACCCGCTGGAGTCGATGGGCGGCCCCGTCGAACTGCCGCGGGTGTGGGCGTTCCAGGCCGACGACCACCCGCCGAGCGTGCCCGGGCCGGTCCTGCGGGCGACGGAGGGCCAGACGCTGGAGATCACGCTGGACAACACCGACTCCAAACACCCCCACACCCTGCACTTCCACGGCGTCCGCAAGACCTGGGAGAACGACGGCGTCCCGACGACGACGGGCATCACCGTCGGCCCCG
>CAYTAG010000035.1:0-19933 GCA_964435625.1 uncultured Halobacteriales archaeon
GCCGAGGAGTACGCCGACCACGTCGTCAGCGAGGAGATGACCCGGCAACTGGAGGAGGACATGACCGCAATCGCGGAGGGGAAGGCGAGCTACGAAGACGTGACCGAGGAGTCCCGGGAGATGCTCGACCGGGTGTTCGAGGAGCTGACCGACTCCCGCGAGGAGGTCGGCGAGCACCTCCGGGAGTCCCTGAAGGCCGACAAGACCCTCGGTCCCTGCCCCGAGAGCGGCGACGATCTGCTCGTCCGCCAGAGCAGGCGCGGGTCGTACTTCGTCGGTTGTGACGGCTACCCCGACTGCACGTACACCCTCCCGCTGCCGAGCAAGGGCAAGCCGCTCGTCCTCGACGAGCAGTGCGAGGACCATGACCTCCGCGAGGTGAAGATGCTGGCCGGCCGGAGCACGTTCGTCCACGGGTGTCCGCTGTGCAAGGCCGAGGAGGCCGATGAGCAGGACGACGAGGTCATCGGGCCGTGTCCCGAGTGTGGGGAGAGCGCGGCGACGGAGTCGCCGCGAGGCGAAGGCGGGGGTGCCGCCGAAGCGGGCGGCGAACTCGCCATCAAGCACCTGCGCTCGGGATCGCGGCTGGTCGGCTGCACCCGCTATCCCGACTGCGAGTACTCGGTGCCGCTGCCACGCCGCGGCGAGGTCGAGGTGACCGACGCCATCTGCGAGGAGCACGACCTGCCCGAACTGGTGGTCCACGACGGCGACCCCTGGGACCTGGGCTGTCCGATCTGCAACTACCGGGAGTACCAGGCCCGCGAGAGCGAGTCCGGCACGGACCTGGAGACGCTGGACGGCGTCGGTGAGAAGACCGCGGAGAAACTGGTCGACGCCGGCGTCGAAAGCGTCGACGACCTGCGGGACGCCGACCCCGAGACAGTTGCCGGCGACGTCGACGGCGTGAGTGCAGAACGGGTGCGGGAGTGGCAGGCGAAGGCGTGAGTTCGGGACTTACAACCAGTTCTCGGTGACGTACACATCGGTATCGATCTTTCCCTGATCGATGTGCGAAGCGATCGACGAAACGGCGGAAGCGACGTCGAATGCATTCATCCGTTCGTTCGGTTGAAAGAGGATTCCGGCGTGTTCGGTGTGCTCGATTTCAGCGAGGAAGTCGTCGTCGCTGGTGAGGATCAGTCGATCCTCCCGCTGCGCGTAGGCGGCGATTTCGGCGTCCGATGCTCCGTGACCGAGTTCGGGTACGTCGATCACCCGTTCGACGTCGTGTCCTTCCTTGCGGAGGTAATCGACGGCTTTCCGCTCACAGTGTTCGTCGGCCAGAATCCGGAAGGTCATCTATTCGAGGTCCTCGGGACCCGTCACGGCCTGTTCGCGGTGTTCCTCGACGCGCTCTCGGCGCCGTCGTTCGACTTCCCGCATCTCGCCAGGGTGGTCGTGATAGTACGCCAGCGCCCGATAGACGTCGGCCAGATCCAGATCGTAACGGTCAGCCACAGTCTCCGGATCGAGTCCGACCCCCTCGACCCGTTCCCTGACGAACCGGACGGTGATGCGCCGTCCCTCGATGTGAGGTTCGTCGTGAACTTCCTCGACGATTCGACCGGCAGTCTGGGCCATCAACAGGTGATTGTTCGTCTCGGTACTTGAACCTTTGAGTGGTCGGTGGGTTCGAAGGAGTCGTCGAAAGCGTTCGTGTCAGAGAACCCGGTGGAGTGGAGAGGCGTGGCGGTCATCGCTGACGAATTCGCGTAGTTTCCTCCCTTCGACGTCGTCGGAATCGTCGTTGCCTATCTCCAGGGCAGTTTCGAGGTCCGAGTGAAACGCGACCACGTCGAACGCACCCCTGACGTCCCCGTCTTCGAGAAGGTGGTTCCGGGTCGCGATCTGGGCTGAACTTCGGTCGATTCGTTCGTCGTGTCTAACTTCGAGGTTGCTACCCTCGTAGTTCGTCCGAACTCGCTCGTGGAGGTCCCGAATCAGTTCGCCGTGGTCGTTCCCGTCGAGGTCGATGAGCAGGCAAACCTGAACGCCCCGGCTCGAAAGGTAACGAATCATTTTGGTGAAAATCATCTTCAGGTCCGGTTTCCCGTTCTCGGATTTGGCGAGTACGTCGTAGGGGTTCCTGGGTTCGAGAAAGTTCTCTATCGCGTTTGATTCCCTGTTTTTCAACTCGGAGTATTCCACTTGCTCGCCCACGAACGTTTTCATCCGTTTGTCGCCGTGGAATTGCTCGTAGTAGCACCTCACGAGTTCGACGTCGCGCTTGCCCTCGCTCAAAACGACCTGCTTCATCGATAGCCACGGAGATCGAGTTTGAGGTCTTTGAGCTGCGTTTCGGCTTCCTCGTAGTCCATTACGTCAGCGGCACCGTCCTGTAGCTGGACGAGCCGGAACTCCTCTTCGAGGAACTCGCGCTCTTCCTGTTTCAGGTTCTCGGTAAAGAAATCGTTGAGGAAATCGTTGTTGTGGGTCGTGATGAACAACTGGAGGTCCTCTTCCATGGCGAGATCAATGAGGAAGTAGACGAGTTGGCGGACGTAGCCCGGGTGCATGTGCGTGTCCGGCTCTTCGAGGAGGACCACATCGGCCGAACCCTCGACGTCGAACAGGTGCCAGAGGACGCCGACCAGCGTTTTGAATCCCTCTCCCATGTGGTCGAACGGGACGGAGTACTTCTCGCCGTCGTCCTCGAAAATGAGGTAGTCGAGGTCGAACGTTTTGAGATTGTCGACGATCTCCTTTTCGCGGAGGAAGTCACCTATGTCGTCTATTTTGACCGGATTATCTTCGTCTGATTCTAGATCGAAGGGTTCTGAAAGTTGCACGAAGTTTATGAATTTAGTTTGTCCAGTAGTTGGAGGAGGGCCCTCTGGATAGTAGAATCTATCCTGAGCGGGGTACCCCATGATGTCATTGACTGGGAAAATCGTCTGGTTAAATCTTTCCTCAATTTTTGATCTTATTGACTTATATAATACATTTAGCATCTCTCCCATATAGTGGTCGAAATAAACGACAGGAAACCTGTCTCCGTTAACATTTAACTTGAATGTGTCATTAATTGCTTTGGTCAATACATCATCTTCTACTTGCTCCGCAAACTCCGATGGGAGTTCTTCGTTGATTATATCAACTATTTCAGCACGATCTTGATCAGCCGTGGCCAACACTTCCCAATTTTCAATTAAAACCATACGCAAAGTATCAAATATCGATTTACTAGCCTCCATTTCGTGAAGTTGGGAGAATCTCAATTCGGTTACGTCCTCTCCAGCGTTAATGATAACTCGGCATTCATCGTGCTGGTAATTAACCACGTTGTCAAAGTTCTCACCAAACCTCTCGACGTTCGTAGGTTCAACCCCTAGATCAATTGCCTCCAGTAACGACGTCTTCCCGCTGTTGTTCCTCCCAGTAACCACGTTGATAGCGCCAGGCTCGAACTCCAGACTATCGATGCCCTTGAAGCCCTCGACAGCGACGTGCTGGAGGTAGGTCATCCGAGATAGCGAGACGTTGTCCGGCCTCCCGAATAAAGTATTGGTCTCGTAGAGGATTCGACCTCTGAGCCAACCAGCGATGCCGTTACTCCTCTTCCAGGTGTTCGCGCGCCCACTCGGACAGCGACTCCCACCCGGTCGCGTCGCCAATCTCCTCTAGCACCTCGCCCAGTTCCTCCTTCGCTCCGACCGACCGCTCGGTCTCCGGGTCGGGTTCCAGCCGCTTCCGGTCCTCGTTGACCTTCGCGCCGAACACCTTGTCGTCCGGTTCGGAGTAGTAGTACGGCATGGTCTTGTTGTCGCCGATGTACTGGACGTCGTCGTGTTCGTAGTCCTGGAACTCGTAGTCGGGGTACCGGTCCGCGCCGGTGGGGCTGTAGCTCATCTGGAGATCACCAGAGCTTGACCCTACTAGGGGCCGGAGCCGGTTAAGACACCTGCCGGCCGTCAGTCGGTAGCGCCGACGGGTAAAGGAAACCGTTTTTCGCGCGCCCGGCGAACCCCAGGGCATGGACGTACAGCGGATCGCCGACCTCGGGCCGGGCGAACGGGCCGCGCTGTTCGACCGCGACGCCGGCATCGAGTCCGCGCGGGCCGACGTGCGCGAGGTCGTCGAACGGGTGCGCGACGAGGGCGACGTCGCCGTCCGGGAGTTCACCCGGGAGTTCGACGACGTGGAGGTCGGCAACCTCGACGTGACCGACCAGGCCGAGCGCGCCTACGACGAGGTCGACGACGACCTCCGGGAGGCCATCGAGACGGCCGCCGAGAACGTCCGGGCGTTCCACCAGCGGCAGGTCCCCGACGACTGGCGCGTCGAGCGCGACGGGATCGAACTCGGCCGGCGTTTCCGCCCGCTGGACCGGGTCGGCACCTACGTGCCGGGCGGCGCGGCGGCGTACCCCTCCAGCGCGCTGATGAGCGTGATCCCGGCGAAGGTGGCCGGCGTCGAGCACGTCGCCGTCGCCACCCCGCCGGCCGACGAGATGAACCCGGCGACGCTGGCGGCCATCCACGCGGCCGGTGCGGACGCCGTGTTCGCCGTCGGCGGCGCCCAGGCGGTCGCTGCGCTGGCGTACGGCACCGAGACGGTCACGCGCGTCCAGAAGGTCGTCGGCCCCGGCAACCGGTGGGTCACCGCCGCGAAAGCGGAGGTGCGCGGTGACGTCGAAATCGACTTCCTGGCCGGCCCCTCCGAGATCCTCGTGATCGCCGACGAGACCGCGAACCCGGAGTTCGTCGCCGCCGACCTGGTCGCGCAGGCCGAACACGACGAGGCCGCCCGCATCGTTGCCGTGACGGACGACGGGGACCTCGCGGAGGCCGTCGCGGAGGCCGTCGACTGCCAGGCGGGCGACCGCGAACGCGAGGAGACCATCCGGGCGGCGCTGTCGGCGGACGCCTCCGGCGTTTTCCTCGCACGGTCGATGAGCGAGGCGATCACGTTCGCGGACGAGTTCGCCCCCGAGCACCTGGCGATCCAGGCCGACGACGACGAATCGATGCTGGACCGGATCGGCAACTACGGCAGCGCCTTCCTGGGGCCGTACACCCCCGTAGCGGCCGGCGACTACGCCTCCGGAACGAACCACGTCCTCCCGACGGCGGGGCTGGCGAAGGTGACCGGCGGCCTCTCGGTCGACCACTTCCTCCGCGGCCAGACCGTCCAGCGTCTCTCGCAGGACGGTCTGGCCGGCCTCTCGGGGACCATCGAGACGCTGGCCGAGGCCGAGGGTCTGGAGGCCCACGCCGAGAGCGTGCGGGCGCGCCTGCGGGAGGACTGACTACTCCTCGTCCGGCGGCGTCCGCTGGAAGTCGGCGTCGGTGACCGGGTCGATCCCCTCCGCCTCCAGGCGGCGGTTCTCCTGTTCGACCCGCATCGCCTGGAGTCGCTGGAGTTCGCGCAACCGGAAGGAGATGGTCCGCAACTGCTGGGCAGTCGTCGTCTCGTCGGCCGACGTCCGGTCGCCGGTCCGTATCTGGTCGCCGGTAGAGGACTCTTCCCCCATGGTACTCGGTACCACCTGCATCGGGTTAAAGCGTGGGCCGAAGCGGGACGAGATATATGAAAATATGTGCATATGTTCATATCCGGTGTGGGCGCGCGCGGAAACCACCAGGGGAGGGTCTACTCGGCCACCGCGTCCACGTACCCGTCGAACGCCTCGGCGGCGCGCTCGTAGGGGCCGGCCGTCCTCACGTCACAGCCGAGTCGCTCGAACAGCGCCAACTGGTCCTCACGGCCCGTGCTGCGGAGGAACTGTCGGTACTCGGCGGGCGCGAGGTCGCCGTCCCGAAGCCGTTCGCGGGCGGCCAGCGCGCCGGTGGCCCCGAGGACGTACTGGTACCTGCTGTAGACCTCCCGGATTCCACGTCCGAGCCAGTTCCGGCCGGCGCGGTCGTCGTACACGACGGGCGCCTCGAACACCATCTGGAGGTCCGACCACGCCTCGCGGGCGCGCTTGGGGGTCACTTCCCGTCCCTCCTCGACGGCCGTCACCAGGCGGTGGGCGAACGCCGAGCCCCACGCCGCGCCGTAGAAGTTGCCGCCGAGACACTCCAGCACGCGGTTCCTGGCCGCCTCCGCGAGCGCCCCGCCCTCGTCCAGGAAGTGCTCGACCAGCAGCAGTTCGTGCAGGATCGAGGGGACCTCCGAGACCGGCCGCGGGCAGGTCGCGTACCGGGTCAGCCCCTCGCGGTGGTAGGCGACGTTCATCGCGTGACCGAGTTCGTGGACGACGTAGAAGGTCGTCCGGACGTCCTCCCGGAAGTTCGCCAGGACGAACGCGCCGTCGGCGGCCGAGGACGGACAGTACGCCGGGATGTCCGTCCGCTTGTCCTCGGTCGGGAAGGCGTCGATCCGGCGCCCCTCGAAGAAGGTCCTGACGCGCTCCACGTAGTCCTCGCCCAGCGGTTCGAGCGCGGCGAGGACGTGCTCGCGGGCCTCCTCGTAGGAAATCTCTGGCGGGTCGGCGTCGGCGATGGAGACCGACAGGTCCCAGGGACGGAGGTCGTCGACGCCGAGTCGCTCGCGGCGGACCTCCCGTGCTCGGTGGTACGGCCCCAGGTTGTCGCGGACGGCGTCGACCATCGCGTCGTGGACCGCGACGGGCAACTCGAACGTGAGCCCGGACTCGGGATAGGCGTCGCCGTGGAAGGCCCGGTCGAGGGCGGAGTCGTAGCCGCGGAGTTCGGCCTCGGCGGCGGCGACCTGTAGCTTCTCCGCGTACGTGCGGGTGAGCACGTGCTCGAAGCGATCCATCTCGCCGCGGTAGGCCTCGTACACCCGGCGGCGGTAGTCCCGGTCCTCGCGGGAGAGTTCGGTCCGGTAGTTGCCGTAGCGAATCTCGACGGAGTCGCCGTCGGGACCCTCGACCGCGGGCGGGTCGAAGTCCTCGGTGGTGACAGCGCGGACGATCCGCGTCGGCGCCGTCCGGGCGTCCTCGAAGGCGGCGACGGCGTCCTCGACCTCGGACGAGCGCGCGTGTGTGGCCGCCTCGCGCAGGCGCTCGGCGTAGCGACGCCAGCCGACGGAGTCGTCCGCATCGAGGTCGGCGGCGTCGTGGACGTCGCCACCGTCGATTTCGTCGAGCCAGGCGTCGAAGCGGTCGCGGTCGATTGCCCCCAGTGCGCGACGGACCGCGGCGACGACCGGCTCGAACGTCGATTCGAGGTCACGGAACCGCCGGAGGCGGTCGTCGGCCTCGTCGTCGTTGGTGGCGACGTTGCGCGCGAGTCGGGCGTACAGTTCGACCCGCTGCTTGCGGCGGTAACACTCCTCGGTGACCGCCAGCAACGACCGGAGGTCGGCCGCGAAGCCCGGCGGCTCGGCCGCCAGCGCGTCGAGGTCGTCAAGCCGGTCCGCTAGCGCCTCGCGGGCGGTCTCCCAGTCGGCCGGCGTCTCGTAGATGCGGGTCAGGTCGAAGCGGTACTCGGGGTCGATCTCGTCTCTGGATGGTGGACTCATCGGTGGTCGGTGAGCGGTGGTCGAAAGCCGGGACGAGCGACTGGCCGACGGCGTTCGCCGGCCGGAGAAGGGTTACCGGGTCATCGGTCGCCTGCCGTTGGACTCCCCGAGGACGACGACCGGCAAAATTCTATCGGTCGTTCGTGGATCGTTCCCACGCCGCCGTCAGTCCAGCAGGTGCCGCGCGCCGAAGCCGACTGCGAGGCCGACGACGAACCCCGCCGACACCATCTGCCGGCGTCGTCGGGCCGCCACCTCGGGGAAGTACTCCTCCCCGAGGTCGAACAGCCGTTCGCCGAGTTCGTTCTTCGTCTCGTCGGTCCGTCGTTCGAACTCCTCGCGGACCGACTCGGCGCGGTCGTCGAGTTGCTCGCGGGCCATCCCCTCGATGCGCTCGCGGGTCTCGGATCGCTCGCTCCCGTCACCGACGACGCCCTCCAGCCGGGTTTTCGTGTCCTCCATCATACGTCAAAATTAGACTACAAGCCGGGATAAGCCTTGTGGGAACCACCCGAGGGCGACGGAACGAACGTCGACCGGATCCGCCGTCCGGGATCAATCCGGCCCGGCGTCGTCCGCTGCGTACTGGCACGCCCGCCGGACGACGCCGGTGAGGGTGATGGCCTCGCGGTCGGTGAGGTGGGCGCGGCCGAACACCCGCCGGAGCAACCGCATCGTTTTCGGGCGTTTCTCCGCGGGGTGGTCGGTCGCGTCGAGCAACTCCGCCCACTGGTCGTACAGGCGCTCGATTTCGTCCTCGTCGGCGCGCTCGCGTTCCACGTCCGGCAACTGCGTCTCCTCGACGGTCAACTCCCGGAGTTCGTACAGCGCGACCGTCGCCGCCTGCCCGAGGTTCAGGACGGGGTACTCCTCGCTGGCCGGGATGGCACAGACCTCGTCCAGGCGAGCGAGTTCGTCGTTGGTGAGGCCGACGTCCTCGCGGCCGAAGACGAGGGCGGTGTCGGCCTCGACGTCGCGGAGGCTGTCGGCCAGTTCCGCGGGCGTCCGGAAGGGGAACCGGACGTGGCTGCGGGCGTCCTCGTTGGTGACGGCCGTGAACCCGACGGTGTGGAAGTTCTCGACGAGGGACGAGAAGTCGACCTCGCGGGCGCCCGGGAGCACGTCCTCGCGGGCGTGGCCGGCGAAGCCGTAGGCCTCGCCCTCGGGGTCCAGTTCGGGGGGCTCGACCAGCAACAGGTCCGAGAGGCCGAAGTTCTTCATCGACCGGGCGACGGTGCCGACGTTGCCCGGGTTCTGCGCGTCGACGACCGCGACGGCGATCATGACGGATAATCCCGCGAGAGGTCGACGTCCGCGTCCTCCAGGTCGAGGTCGTCCTCGTCGGCCTCGCCGTCGGCGGCCGCGGCGTCGTCGCGGGTCGCGTCCGCGCCCCGGAGGACCTCCCCCTCCCGGAGGTCGATGCGCTCGCGTCGCTCCTCGGGGAGTTCCACGTCGAGGACGGAGGGGTCCGGCCCCTGGACGTCCGGGAGGTCCTCGGGCGCCGTCTCGACGTGCTCGACGCCGGCGTAGTCCTCCGGCGCCCGCCCGCCGTCGAGGAACCACTCGTGGAAGGCGTCCTGCAACTCGGGGTCGCCGCGGTACCGGTCGCCGCCGCGTTCGCGGTACCAGTAGACGAAGTTGGCCTCGTGGTCGTCACACAGCAGGACCTCCGACAGCGGTTCGCCATAGACGACCCTCGCGACGTTGCACTTCTCGACGTTCTCGTCGCCGTGGATCAGCCAGCAGGCGTGACAGGGGGAGTTCACCAGCGCGGTCAGCCGCGAGATCCGGTCGCTGGCGTCCTCGGGCATCTCCTCCAGGGGCCGCAGTTTCCCGTCGTCGGTGAAGACCTCCTCCTCGTCGAAGCGCCAGCCCCGCAGGCCGATGCTGACCTTGCCCATGTCCGCCGGTACTCCGCGCTCCCCCAAAAGGGACGCGGCTCGCCGCCGGGAACGAGGCGCTTATCCCTCGGGCGCACGCCTGGGCGACCATGCGAACGGTGGAAGCCGGGGGCCTTCCCATCGGCGACGGGCACCCGCCGCGGATCGTGGGCGTGTTGAACGTCAGCGAGGAGTCGCCGTACGACCCCAGCGTCTTCGCGGACCCCGCGGAGGCGGCCCGGTACGTGGACCGGGAACTGATCGACGAGGGCGCCGACGTCGTCGACGTCGGCCTGGAGTCCGCGAACAAGCGCTACGACGTGCTCTCGCCCGAGGAGGAACTGGCGCGGCTGGACACGGCCGTCGAGACCATCGAGCGCGTGGCGGGCGACGCCGTCTTCTCTATCGAGACCCGCTACGCCGAGGTGGCCGACGAGGCGCTCTCGCGGGGGTTCGACGTGGTCAACGACGTCTGCGGGTTCGCGGACCCCGAGATGCCGGAGGTCTGCCGCGACCACGACGCAGCCGTCGTAAAGATGGCCAGTCCGCCCGACCTCGAACGGCCGGGCGCCGTCGAGGAGACGCCCTGGGCCGAACGGAAGAGCGAATCCTGGGCGAACCAGGCGGACTACGTGGATCAGGTCTACGAGGCACTGAAGCAGAATGGGTTCACCGAGAAGACCATCGTCGATCCCGCGTTCGGCAGCTGGAGCGAGGCCCAGGGCGTCCAGCAGGACCGGGAGACGTTCCGCCGCCTCCGGGAGTTCCGCGGCCTCGGCCGGCCAATCCTGGTGTCGACCAACCGCAAGAACTTCCTGCGGCGGCTGGCCGACCGCAGCACCGAAGAGGCGCTGCCCGTGAGCCTGGCAGCGACGTCGATGGCCGTCGAGCGTGGCGCACACCTGATCCGCACCCACGACGTCGCGGAGACGCGGGACGCCGCCCTAGTTGGTGCAGTGTTCGCCCGCGAGCGGTCCCGCCACGACGACGACGTCCGCGTGGAGGAACTGGACGTGACCACGGCCGGTGAGGCCAGCCGCCACCTCGAACGGGTCGGCGCCGATCCCGCCCTGGCGGCCGAGACCGCCACGCGGGTCTACGAGATGTCCGGACTCACGGCGGACGAGCGCGACCGACTCGCGGACGCCGCCGTGGCCGTCGACGCGACCCTCGCGGCCGGGGCCGACGGCACGCTCCTGTTCGGGACGGACGGGGCACTGGACCGCCTGGCGGGAAAATTGGCAGACGCGAGCGGGAAACTGGCCGCCGTCCGCGAGGTCGTGGGACGCGGTGACGGCTAAGAGAAAACTTATGACCCCGGCACCGGAAACGTCGCCCGGAAGTCGGAAGGGCACTACGGGTAGGGGTACACGAAGTGCCATTCCGACCCACAACAGCGATCCTGCGGAACTCGACTAACCAGCCACAGCCATGCAGTTCGAAACCTGGGAACCCGTCTACGACGCCATCCTCGCGGACTTCGGCTACGACCGGATGAGCGACGAGCGCGCGCGGGACCTGCTAGCCGACCTCGCGGACCCGTTCGACCTCGACCGCCTCGACGTCGCCGACGTGACCGTCGCCGTCGCTGGCGCCGGCCCGTCGCTGGCCGACGAACTCGACGCCGCGCGTGCCGCCGACGCGGTTTTCGCGGCCTCGACCGCGGCGGACGTGCTCCGGGACGCCGAAGTCGACGTGGACCTGATGGTCACCGACCTGGACAAGAACCCCGACACCGCCCGGGCGCTGACCCGCGAGAGCGTCCCGGTGGCGGTCCACGCCCACGGCGACAACGTCGACGCGCTCCGCGAGTACGTGCCCGTCTTCGACCACGAGCACGTCCTGGCGACCACCCAGGCCGCCCCCGTCGGCCCGGTCCGGAACTTCGGCGGGTTCACCGACGGTGACCGCGCGGCGTTTCTGGCCGACCACCTCGGGGCCGCCGAACTCGTCTTCCCCGGGTGGGACTTCGACGACCCCGGTGTAGACGCCGAGAAGGCGAAGAAACTCGACTGGGCCGAGCGGTTGCTCTACTGGCTAGAGATTCGCCGCGGCGAGCGGTTCGCGGTGCTGGACGGGCAGCGTGACGAGATCGACGTCAGTACGATCCATCCCGAACGTTAGTGTCATTTCATGCTGAGATTTTCCGGGAAGACGACTAACGGTCAGGTATGAGCGATACGGGATCTATCGGAGAGGGTCGGGTTTCCGGCGATCAAGTGGCAATTCCGGCGAGCGTACGTCGGGAACTCGACATCGAGGACGGTGACGTGTTCCGCTGGCGCGTCGTGGATGGCGAACTCCGGGTCGAGGTGATCCGTCAGCGACAGGGGGTCTTCGAGGACTTCGAGCCGGGGGAGAGCGACGAACCGGTCGATTCGGTCGAGGCACACGACGCGTTCGGTCTGGAGTGACCTCAGAACGTCGTAGCGATCAGGGCTCTAGCACGACTTTCCCGACGCTTCCACGACCTTCGAGGTGGGCGTGTGCGTCGGCGGCGTCTGCGAGGCCGAACGTCTCCCCGACGACGACCTCCAGGTCGCCCTCGGTGAGCAGTTCCGTCAGTTCCGGGACGGCCCCGAGGACGCGGCCCGGGTCGTGCTGGATAGCGTTCCCGAGGTGGAAACCGATGACGCGCTTGTTCGCCATGAGGAGTTTCGTCGCCGGTGCGGCGGGCGGGTCGCCGCTGGCGATGCCGATGGTCACCAGTCGGCCGAAGTGCGCCAGGGCGTCGAGGCTGTCGTCGAAGACGCTCCCGCCGACGCCGTCGAGCACGAGGTCGACGCCTTGCCCGTCAGTGATCTCCTCGACACGCGCGGCGAAGTCCTCCTCGGTGTAGTCGATGGGGTGGTCGACGCCGAGCCGTTCGGCGAGTTCGAGCTTCTCGGCCGTACTCGCAGTGCCGAACACCTCCGCGCCCTCGTGGGCCGCCAACTGGACCGCCGCCGTGCCGACGCCGCCGGCCGCGGCGTGGATCAGGACCCGTTCCGCGCGCCCGCTGGCGCGCTCCGGATCGGCGGCGGTAGCCGCCCTATCGCCCTCTTCCAGGCCGCCCCAGGCGAACAGGCTGTTGTGGGCCGTCAGGAACTGGACCGGGAAGCCGGCGGCTTCCTGGAACGACGTTCCGTCGGGAACCGGGAACAGCGAGTCGGCGGGCGCGACGACCTGCTCGGCGTACGCACCGCCGGTCGTCATCGCCACGACCCGCTGGCCCTCCGGGAGGTCGACGCCCTCGCCGGTCGCCTCGACGGTCCCTGCGGCCTCCATCCCCGGGACGAACGGCGGTTCGGGGCCGCCGGGGTAGTGGCCGCGGCGCATCTGGACGTCCGCGAAGTTGATCCCCGCCGCCTCCACCGCGATGCGGACCTCCCCCTCGCCTGGGGACGGCGCCTCGCGGTCGACGGCCGCCAGCGCGTCCGGGTCGCCGTACTCGGTGACCTCGATGGCTCGCATGAGGGCAACTACCACCGGGCGCCGGTTAAAGCCCGCAGAATGGGCGAAAACGGACCGGCGGTTCACTCGGGGGCCAGGGCGTCCATCGTGGCCGCGACGTCCGACTGATCAGCGCCGCGGGGGAAACTGACCGCCACGGCGTCGACGCCGTCGATCTCGGCGAACTTCTCCAGTTCCTCGCGGGCGCGCTCGGGCGTCCCGGCGGCGGCGAACTCGTCCAGCAGATCGTCGTCGACCAGTTCCGTCGCGCGCTCCTTGTCCCCGCTGGCCCAGGCCGCGGCGATCTCGTTGGCGACCTCCTCGTAGCCCTGGCGGGCCAGCGACTTCCGGTAGAAGGTGCCCATCGCGCCGACGTAGAAGGCGGTGTGCTGTTTCGTGAGTCGGCGGGCGCGCTCGCCGTCCTCCAGCGCACAGCAGGTCAGCGTCAGCGTCACCGTCACGTCCTCGGCGTCGCGGTCGCCCAGGTCGGCGCCACGCCGAAGGTCCTCCAGTCGGTCCCGGAGTCCCTCCGGCGAGAGCATGAGGGCGTGCCAGCCGTCCGCGAAGCGGCCGACCATCTCGACCGCCGTCGGCCCCATCCCGGCCACGTCGATGGGTGGTCGCGGCTCCGGCGGGTCACAGCGGAGGTGAAAGCCCGACAGCGAGAACACGTCGCCGTCGTACTCGACCTCCTCGCCGCCGCTGACGAGTCGGATCACCTCGACCGCCTCCCGGGTGCGCCGGAGCGGCCGGTCGAAGGAGGCGCCGTGCCACCCCTCGATCACGATTGGGCCGCTCGGCCCGATCCCCAGTCGGAACCGGCCCCCGGAGACCTCCTGCAGGGTGACGGCCGTCTGTCCGAGGAGGGCGGGCGAGCGCGAATACACGTTGAGGATGCTTGCCCCGACGCCGACCTCCTCGGTGGCGTCGGCCATCAGCGCCAGGGTGCTCACCGCGTCCCGCCCCCAGGATTCGGGGAGCCAGACGCGGTCGTAGCCCCGCTGTTCGGCGCGCTGGGCCTGCTCGACCAGCGTGTTCACGGCGGGCTGTGCGGCGACCGGCAGGTGGACGTCTCGGTTGGCGTCGGTCATCGTTACGGCGTCTCCATGTTCTGCGGGACCCCCTGCGCGGTGATCGTCTCCCCGACGAGGAACGACGAGGCTTCCGAGGCGAGAAACTGGACCACGTCGGCGATCTCCTCGCTGGCGCCGATCCGCTTGTCGACCTCCTCGCGCTCGACCTCGTCGGCGGAGACGCCCATCTGCTGTTCGACGCCCGGCGTGGCCACGAACCCCGGCGCGACGCAGTTCACCCGGACGCCGTCGCCGGCCCACTCGTTGGCCAGCGACGCGGTGAGGTTCGCAACCCCGGCTTTGGCCGCGCCGTAGTGGCTCATGTACGGTGCGCCCTGCTGGCCGGCGACCGAGGAGACGTTGATCACCGTTCCGCCGCCGTCCTTGAGGTGCTCGGCGGCGGCCCGGATGCAGTGGTAGGTACCCGTGAGGTTGATGTCGACGATGGTCTCCCAGCCGTTCGGGGAGATGTCCTCGAACCCGGCCATGAAGGAGGCGCCGGCGTTGTTGACCAGGCAGTCGATCCCGCCGAACTCCTCGACGGTCGCCTCGACCAGCGCCTCGACGGCCTCGCGGTCGGTCACGTCGCACTCGACCGCCAGCGCGTCGCCGGGGCGGTCGCTCTCGGCGATCCCGTCGGCGACGGGGTCGACGTTGGCCTGTTCGCGCGAGCAGACGACTACGTTCGCCCCGTCGTCGGCGAACCGCTCCGCGATGGCGCGGCCGATGCCGCTGGAGGCGCCGGTGACGATGGCCGTCCGCCCGCCGACGCCGTACTGGTCGGTCGTCACCGCGGACCACCCCCCGGACCGTCGAACCGCTCCGTGTCTGTCGATAACATAGCACCGGATTGACCACGCCGGCTAATAAAGGTGGACAAACGGCGGGGAACCCGCCGCGGATTGCTTCCGCCCGGCGACGCTACGAGCACTACAGCGTCGGTATGACGTCGTCCGCGGCGTCCGGCGCGTCCACGGTTGCGACGTAGCCCCCGTCGATCTCCTCGACGAGTCCCTCCCGCCGGAGGTGTTCGAGGTGGGCGTACGCCTCCCCCGGCCCGTGGATGATGTGGATGCCCTCGAGATCGCCGAACAGCGCCGCGCTGACGGTCCAGGCGTCGGCCGGGCCGCGGTCCTCGAGGACCTCGATCACGCGCCGGGCGCGGTCGCGGTGGTGCTCGACGATCTCCCGCGCACGGGCCGCCGGATCGTCGATGGGGTCGCGGTGGCCGGGGTAGGCCCTGTCGTAGTCCGCCTCCACCAGATCCACGAGGACGTCGAGGTACGTGCCGAGCGGGTCCTCGACCCTGGGATCGGAACCGCCGACGTTGGGCGTGTACGACGGCAACAGCGCGTCCCCGGACAGGACGGTACCGTCCTCGCGGACGTAACACGTCATGCCTTCGGTGTGGCCGGGGGCGTGGACCGCACGGAGTGTCTCGTCGCCAGCGCGGACTTGCTCGCCGTCGGCCAGCGGGTCGACCGGCGCCGGACCGCCAGCTTTCTCCTCGGTGGCGTCCAGGAACGCGACGAGGGCCTCCCGCTGGTCCGGCGGCGTCCCCCACGCTTCGAGGAGGCGGTCGCGGCTGTCGTCCAGCCGCGCTACCGCCTCGTCCTCGCCGGCGACGAGTCCCGCGTCCGCGGCATGGACGCGCACCGTCGCGCCGCTCTCCCGGTGGAACGTGCCGGCCAGTCCGGCGTGGTCGTGGTGCCAGTGGGTGAGCAAGATGACGTCGAGGTCGGCGACGGCGACGCCGTGGCGTGCCAGTTCGGCTTCGAGGTCCTCCCGGACCTCCGGGGTCGACAGTCCCGTGTCCACGAGCGCCGGCCTGTCGCCGGTAAAGAGGTAGGCGTTGTTGCGGCCCTCGAACTCCGTGTTCCCCAGCGAGATGCGCTCCATCGGATAATCCTTTCACTTCGGTGAAGTTGAAGGTTGTCTTCCGGGCAGTCCCGTCCGGGGAGCCGCCGCCCGTCGACGCCACGCTTTTCTCCCGGCGGGACGTGGCGCCGACATGGGACTCACGCTGTACCAGCTCGATGGCTGCCCGTACTGCGAAGCCGTGGCCGACAGGCTGGCCGACCTGGATCTGGACTACGAGAGCGTCTGGGTCGAGGGATTGCACTCCCGCCGGGACGAGGTCAGGCGGATGAGCGGCCAGCGGCAGGTCCCCGTCCTGGTCGACGACGAGTACGGCGTCACGATGGCCGAATCCGGGAACGTGATCGAGTACCTGGAGCGGACCTACGGGACCGACGGGTGAGTGCGGCCCGCGGACATCTAGACACAACGATCATTACCCCCCGGTCCCTGCGACGACGAAATGAGCGACGACCTCCAGGTCCTGTGCGTGGACGACGATCCCGGGATCGTCGACCTGACGGCCACGTACCTTCGAAAACAGTTCCCCGACGTGACCGTCAGGACCGCGACCAGCGTGGAGGAGGGCCTGGAGGTGCTAGAGACCCACTGGGTTCACTGCATCGTCAGCGACTACGAGATGCCGGGGCCGAGCGGGCTGGAGTTGCTCAGGACGGTCAGGGAACGGGACCGGGACCTCCCGTTCGTCCTGTTCACGGGCAAGGGGAGCGAGGAGATCGCCAGCGAGGCCATCTCCGCCGGGGTCACCGACTACCTCCAGAAGCGGGGGACCGAGCAGTACGAACTGCTAGCCAACCGCGTCGACAACGCCGTCTCGCAGTGGCGGGCCGAGCGGGACCTCCAGCGGACCAGAGAGAAGATGGCCCAGCTCCACGAGACCGCGCTCCGGCTCCGGGACGCCTCGGCGGACGACGACGTCTTCGATCACGCGGTCGAGGCGGCGGGCGAGGTGCTGGCGTTCGACATCTGCGGCTTCTTCACCGTCGAGGGCGGGACGTTCGTCCCGCGGGCGGTGTTGAACTTCCCGACCGACTTCCAGCGGCTCGCGGTCGGGGAGGGCCTCATCGGCGAGACCTACCGGACCGGCGAGTCCATCATGGTCGACGACGTTACCGCCTCCGAGACGGCGACGCCGATCCAGGAGTCGTTTCGGAGTTGCATCAGCGTCCCCGTCGGCGACCACGGCGTCTTCCAGGCCATCTCCACCGAGGTCGAGTCCTTCGACGATGGGGACGTCGAACTGGCCGAACTGCTAGTTGCCCACGTCGCCGGGGCGCTGGACCGCATCCGGTACGAGCGCGAACTCGAACGAGCCGACGATTGAGGGATCGCCCGGCGCGGATCGGGAGCCGTGGGAGCGTACCTCCCGGCAGTGGATGTACCTCCCGACAGTGGATGTAATATATCAGATATTTCATGGGTGACGGGACGGGCGAAATCGATAGCCGTCGGCCGTTCACCCGCGTAAGAGTTAAACGGCTTCTCTGCTTACTTGAAGTGAGGACGGCCCGGGGCTCGTCGCCCACAACCCTCGGGTACGACTCCCGGTCAGCCCGCCCGACCGGACCCTCCCCCCACCATGAGCGACCGAGACATCATCGTGTCAGAACGACAAGCGGAGAGCGAACCCCGAGAGCGTGAGCGAGAGCAAGAGCGCGACGAGGAGGTGGACGTCTGTCCCGAGTGTGGCGGCCGGCTGGTCAGCGACGAGGAGCACGCCGAGACCGTCTGTGCGGAGTGCGGCCTGGTCGTCGAGGAGGACGCCATCGACCGCGGGCCGGAGTGGCGCGCGTTCGACCCCTCGGAGAAAGACGAGAAGAGCCGGGTCGGCGCGCCGACCACGCAGATGATGCACGACAAGGGGCTGTCGACCAACATCGGCTGGCAGGACAAGGACGCCTACGGCAACTCCCTGTCCTCGCGCCAGCGCGAGAAGATGCAGCGCCTGCGCACCTGGAACGAGCGCTTCCGCACCCGCGACTCCAAGGAGCGCAACCTCAAGCAGGCGCTGGGCGAGATCGACCGCATGGCCTCCGCGCTGGGCCTGCCGGAGGACATCCGCGAGACCGCCTCGGTCATCTACCGGCGCGCGCTGGAGGACGACCTGTTGCCCGGTCGCTCCATCGAGGGCATCAGCACCGCGGCGCTGTATGCGGCCGCGCGGCAGGCCGGCAACCCCCGAACCATCGACGAGTTCGCGGAGGTCAGCCGCGTCGACGAGATGGAGTTCAAGCGGGCGTACCGCTACATCGTCCGCGAACTCGGCCTGGAGGTCCAGCCCGCCGACCCGGTGAGCTACGTGCCGCGGTTCGCCAACGAACTCGACATCTCCGACGAGGCCGAGCGCCGCGCCCGCGAACTGCTGGAGACCGCGAAACGGCGTGCGCTACACAGCGGCAAGAACCCCGTCGGCCTCGCGGCCGCCGCGGTCTACGCCGCCGCGCTGTTGACCAACGAGCAGGTCACCCAGGCCGAGGTCAGCGACGTCGCCGACGTCTCGGAGGTCACCATCCGCAACCGCTACCAGGAACTGCTCGAAGCCGACGGCGCGGCCGGCGCCACCGCCTGATCCTTCGGCGGTTGCGCCCGATTTTCCGGTTGCTTCTTTAACCAGGCTTACCGCCGAGTCGATACCTCGTCTTCGTGCTCCCGGAGGACCTCCCGCAGGCTGGTCGCTACTTCCTCGAAGAGGTCCATGTGGAGTTCGTCCGTGGTCACGAACACGCCGTGGTCGCCGACGACGGCCCGCGTGAGGTAGCCGTGTTCGAACCCACGGATGGTGAACAGGTACTCGCCGAGTTCCGTGTCCCCGTAGGTCGCCTCGGACTGGAACCCGAGCCGTTCGTTGGCGACGAACGCCTCCACGTTGGCGCTCTCTTCGAGGTCCTCCCGGAGGTACAGCCGCTCGTACGCGTCCCGGGTGAAGTACGTCACGCTCCGGAGTTCGTCCCCCACCGCCGTCCGGAGGGTGCTGACGAGTTCCTCGGCGAACTCCTCGGAGGCCAGACCATCTGTCATGTGTTTACGTACGCCACGGAGACCAATAAGCCGCCCGTCGGCGATGGGTCGTCAGGTCCGCAGGACCGCAGCGTCTGCCGACCGGGCGACGCGCCCGGGAGCCGTCACCCGAGGTAGTCCGCCAGTCGGTCGGCCGCCTCCTCCACGCGGGGGCTGACGAGCGCGAACCGCAGCCAGTCGGCGCGCGAGTCGCCGAACGCCTCGCCCGGCATCCCGGCGACGCCCGCCTCGTCGATCAGTTGCTCGACGTTCGCCAGGGTGCCGGGATACCCGTCGAACCGCGCCATGACGTAGAAGGCCCCGTCCGGGGTCGTGTACTCCGCGCCGGCCTCGTCCAGCGCGGCGGTGAACGTCTCGACGCGCTCCTGCAGGAGTTCCCGGTTGGCCTCGTAATACTCCGGCGACGTGTTCCACAGGGCGTGCAGGACGGCGTACTGCGAGGGCCGTGGGCCGGCGACGTTGACCAGCATGTGCCGGGACTTGGCGTTCTCGACCAGGTGCTCCGGGAAGATGGCGTAGCCCACCCGGAAGCCCGTGATCGCCAGCGACTTCGAGAAGGCGTTGGTGACGACGCGGTGCTCGGAGTCGAACGACAGCGCGGAGGTGAAGTTCCCCGAGAAGTCGAAGTGGTCGTACACCTCGTCGCTGACCAGCAGCGCGTCGTACTCCTCCGCGACCGCGACCAGTTCTCGCATCGTCTCCTCGTCGTAGACCGCACCCGTGGGGTTGTTCGGCGTGTTGACGACGATGGCAGCGGTGTCCTCGCTGGCGACCTCGCGGACGTCGGCGGGGCCCAGGTGCCCCGTCTCGTCGGCCGCGACGTACCGCGGCGTCGCGCCGAGCATCCGCGTCTTGCCCGGGTAGTAGGGGTAGACGGGATCGGTCAGGACGAACTCCTCGCCCGCGTCGCGTTCGAGCGCGCGGGCCATCGCCAGGTAGTTGGCCTCGCCGCCGCCGTTGGTCACGACCACCTGCTCGACGTCGACGTTCCGACGGGCGGCGATTTCCTCGCGCAACCCCCGGATACCCTCGCTGGGCGGGTACTGGAAGTCCGCGCCGCCGAGGTCGGCGTACTCGTGCAGGCCCTCCGCCAGCGCCTCCGGGGACCCCCAGTCGGGGTTGCCGCTCACCATGTCGACGACGTCGCGGTCGGCCGAGGCGGCGTAGGCCATCACGTGGAAGAACAGCGGCGTCTCGTAGTCCCCGTCAAATTTCATC
>CAYTAG010000036.1:0-8010 GCA_964435625.1 uncultured Halobacteriales archaeon
GTCGTCGTGTGCCGCTAGCGTCGCTGGAATCCGACACCTCTCGACGGCACGCAACACCCAGGGGTCAACCTCACGCCTCCCCAGCCGCGGGGTCGACACGGAGGTCGACCCCGACTCTCGCGCGCGTTCCTCGCGCGCCACCGCACGATCATAGGCGCGCCGACCGCACGATCCAGTCGAGCCCGGCGGGACACTTACGGTCGTCGGGGCCGTACGCGGGTGCGTGCATCGTTCGCCGCTGATCGTGGGGCTGGCGGCCGTGTTCGCCGGGCTGACGAGCCTCCTGGTGGCCGCGGGCGCGGCAACCGGGAGCTGGTTCGTGCTGTTCGTCGCGCTCCCGCTCGGGATCACCACGGCCGTCATGTGGCTGCACGGCACCGGCCGCCTACAGGCGAGCATGGGCGCCCGCACGACCAGCACCCGCTACGGGGATCGCGGACAGTTCGGAACCGGCCGCGCCGCGACGGAGCCGGAGGCCGGGAACGGGCGAACGCGAGCCAGTGCCGGCCGTCGGCGGACCGCCGAACGGACGGCCGGGGACGGGCCGTTCGCCGGCGGCCGCGGCCCGTTCACCGGCGACGGGGGCCGGTTCGCCGGCGCGCGCCGACGGCGGACGGCCGCCGGCCGCCGGACGCGCGGTAGCGGGGCCGGGCAGACCCGCGGTGGCGGACGGACGCGTCGGGGAGGCGCCGTCCAGGAGGGGATGTCCGCCCGGGAGGCCGCGCAGGTGCTCGGCGTCGACCCGGGGGCCGACGAGGCGGCCGTCAAGCGCGCCTACCGCGAGAAGGTCAAACGGCACCACCCGGACGTCGACGGCGGCGACGAGGCGACGTTCAAGCGCGTCACCGAGGCCTACGAGCGGCTGAAGTGATCGGCCGGCCGGCCGCAGTCGTGACGTTGGAGTGGCCTCTTTCGATGCGCCGTCCCCAACAGTTTTGTCCGGACCGGGCCAGGTTGTCCCATGGCCGGGGGACCGTTCCAGCGGGCGGGCGTCGTCCTCCAGTCGCCGTCCGAACGGCTGGCCGATCTCGTCCCGTCGCAGGTGTGGACGTGGCTCGACACCATCCCGGGGCGGATCCTCGGGGCCGCCGTCGTGGTCGTCGCCGGGTGGTACCTCTCGAAGCTGGTGGTCCGGTACCTCGGGCGGCCGGTCGCCCGGCGGTTCCAGCGCCCCAGCATCACGCGGACCGTCCTCCGCGGGATCCGATCGCTGGGGCTGTTCGTCACCGCCCTCGTCGCGCTGAACGTCCTCGGCGTCGGGTTGCCCGAGATCGTCCTCTCGGGCATCGTCTTCTCGGCGGTGGTCGGTATCGTCCTCGCGCCGATCATCGGTAGCGTCATCAACGGCCTGTTCGTGCTGGCCGACCAGCCCTACGAGGTCGGCGACATGATCGCGCTCCCCGAACTCGAAGCGGGGACCCGCGGCTTCGTCGAGGACATCACGTTGCGGTACACGAAGGTGTTCACGCTGGACAACACGTTCCTGGTGATCCCGAACTCGGAGATGCGCGAACGGGACGTGTTCAACTTCTCCGCCGAGGACGAACGCACCCGCCTGTCGCTGGAGTTGCTGGTGACCTACGAGGGTGACCTCGCGGTCGCGCGGTCGATCATGGAGCGGTCGGCCCGCGACGTCGAGGAGGTCATCACCGGCGGCCCGGACATCAGGATCGGCAGCGCCCGCTACCCGGCGGGACCGACCTGTTACGTCGACGAGTACGCCGACCACGGGGTCTTGCTCGTGTTGCGCTACTGGGCGAAGCGACCCTACAAGCTCCAGGCCGTCCGCTCGAAGGTCAACGAGCGCGTGTGGGCCGCCCTGGAGGCCGAATCCGACGTCGAGGTCGCCTACCCACACCAGCACCTCGTCTTCGACGAAACGAGCGGCGAGGCGCGGGTACGGGTCGCCGGCGACGGGGCCGCGCCGGAGCGCCCCGACGGCGACTGAGGAGTCGGCGGCGAGGGCTAACGGGCCGGCGGTTCAGTCGACGGTGACGACCTCGCAGTCGAGTTTCTGTCTGAGGTACTTCTCGACGTCGGGGCCGTCGAACACCCGTCGGAGCACCCGCCGGAACCGGCCGGCCTGCCGGTGGCCGATGACGACCACGTCGGCGTCCTCCTGGGCGACCTCCTCCAGGATCGTCTCCTCGACGAGGAAGCCGTCGCGGATGGCGTACCGCGCCCGCTGCAGTCGGCCGAACTCGTCCTCGACCGCCCGCCTGAGGTCCCGGCGGGTCACCGTCCGCCCGCGCTGGTAGAGGTTCACGTGCAGGACGGTCAACTCCGCGCTCTCCTCCGACGCGACCTCGACCGCGGCCGAGAGCGTTCGTTTCGAGTGTTTCGAGAGGGGATACCGGACGGGGACCACGACCCGGGTCATCGAAACCGACCACGAGATGCGGGGACGTAAAGCTTGTTCACGCACAGTCCGTCGACTTCTCGGCGGCCGCCCCGGCGGCGTCAGGGTTCGCCGCGCAACTCGATGCGACCGTCCAGCGCCGGGTCCAGTCCGACCTCGCGGGCGTACTCGACCAGCACGTCGTACTGGGTGTCGTAACTGCCCTCGCGATGGTGTTCGCCCAGACTGGGGAACTCGTCGTCGGTGTAGAACAGGTAGTCGCTGGTGGCCAGGCTGTAGGTCGCCCCGGGGTCGACCGGCCCCCCGTCGACCCGGAGGTCCCGGACCTCGCCGGCGTCGCGGTCGTAGACGAGTTCGACGCCACTGACGTGGGCGTGCCACCAGCCCGGTTCGGCGAACCCGAGCGCGCCGTTGGCCCCCTCGGCCAGCACGGCCCGCAGTTCCGCGCCGGTCAGTTCCGCGACCGTCACCGGTTCCTCGAACGGGACGAGTCCGATCAGGTCCGCGACGGTCACCTCGCCGGCGAGGGGGTCGCCCGACCGGATGCCGCCGCTGTTCTGCAGGGCGACGTCCGCCCCGGTCGCCCACCGGTAGGCGTCGGCCACGACGTTGCCGACGTGGCTCTCGCCCTCGAACAGCGCCGTCTCGTCGCGGGCGATAGGTTCCTCGACCGTGGCGACGGTCTCGTCGAGGCCGACTTCCTCGGCGCGCTCGCGCAGTGCGCGCTCGACCGACGGGTCCGTCGGCGCGTCCGCGACCGGGTGGCGAGTGGCCGTCCCATCGTCGAGGTCGACCTCGATCACGCCCCGGCCGCCGTCGCCCGGGCGGGTGAGCAGGGTTCCGTCGACGGTCTCGATCAGCGGCGTCGGGACGTGCCCGCCGAGCACGGCGTCGGCCTCGACCGCCCGTGCGAGGGCCTCGTCGCCCTGGCCCAGGTGCGAGAGCACGACCACGTGGTCGACGCCCCGCTCGTGGAGTTCGGCGACGGCGTCCCTCGCGGCGTCGATTGGATCCTCGAACGTCAGGTCGCCCGCCTCGGGGTTGATCGAGGCCGTCCGGTCGGTGGTGACGCCGGTGATCCCGACGGTGGCGCCGTCGACCTCCACGGTCGTCCAGGGTTCGGTCCCCGCCGCCGCCCCGAAGCGGTCGCCGTTCCGGCGGACGTTGGCGGTCACCCAGGTCTGTGGCGAGCGGGCGACGAGTTCGCTCGCGCGGTCCGGGCCGTAGTCGAAGTCGTGGTTGCCGAACGTCGACGCGTCCGGGTCGACCGCCGAGAAGAAGTCCAGCGCCTGCTCGCCCTCGGTGACCAGCGCCAGCACGCCCGGCGAGGTGTTGTCGCCCGTCCCCACCAGCAGGGCGTCCTCGCCGTCGAGTCCGCGGAGGCGGCCGGCCAGCCGGCCGATCCGTTCGGGGTCGTCGTAGGCGTTCTCGACGTCCGAGTAGTGCAGCAACCGGGGACTCACGGGTTCAGCAATCGCCCCCGGCGGCTATGAGGCCTTCGGAACGCAGTGGGATGACGACACGGACAGCGCGACGACCGATTTCGGCGTCATCTAGCCCGCAGATCGTCTAGCCAGCGTCATCTGCCCGCGGATCGTCTAGCCAGCGTCATCTGCCCGCGAATCGTCTAGCCAGCGGATCGTCGAGCGTCGGCGCGCGCGAGCAACGCGCGCGAGGGCCGGGGGCGGGCCGGCGCCCTCAGCGGTCGGGCGCCGGCCCAACCCCGCGGCTGGGGAGGGCGAGGACATCCCTAGTTGTCGGGTGCCGCGTCACGACCGTTCCGACGATCTCACACACGACCTCCGTTCCGACGATCTCACACACGACCTCCGTTCCGACGATCTCACACACGACCTCCGTTCCGACGATCACTCCACTACGCCCGTCGGTCCCTGCCACCGCCGAAAGTCAACCCTAAACCCCTGGCGGGCGTCACGTGGGGCATGGACGCTCGGTCGACGCCGGAGGGCGAGACGCTGTACGTGGCCCGCGAGGAGGCCGAACGCGGGAGCGAGGGCCCCTTCTACGCCGTGTACCGCACCGAAGACGGCCAGCGCCGGTGGGGCTACCGGTGTGGCAACTGCGGGTCGTTCGAGACCGCGATGGACACCATGGGCCGGATCGTCTGCAACGACTGCCCGAACGTCCGCAAGCCCACCGAGTGGGACGCCGCCCACGAGTGAGCCGTCCCCGCACGGCCGATGGTATTTTGTGACGATCCATCCACCATAACTGCATGGATGACGAGGAGGTCATCGACGCGGACGCGTACGCGTACTCGAACGAACTCCTCGTCGAGCTGACCTGCCGGGACGCCAAGGGTCACCTGGTCGTCCACTCGTACCCCTGCCGGTTCGAGGACGACGACCGGGTCGCGCCGGTGGAGTCGATCCCGGACGGCCACCGGGACGCGGTCGTAGCGGCCGTCGACGCTGCCGGCTACCGGTTGACCGGGGACCGGGCGCCGTGAATCAGTCCCGGAGCTGGCTCTCGATGCGGTCGACCAGCGCGTCGCCGAACCCCTCCACGGCCGTGAGGTCCTCGCGGCTGGCCGCCCGCAGGTCGGCGACGCTCTCGTAGCCCGCCTCCCGCAACGTCGCGGCGCGACTCTCGCTGATGCCGTCCAGGCTCCGGAGGTCCGACGCCGCGTCTCCACCGGCCGTCTCCGCGCCGTCGTCGCTGTCCGTCCCCGCGTCGTCGCTCGTCGCCGCGTCATCGTCGGCCGTCTCCGCGCCGTCGTCGCCGGTCACCCCCACGTCGTCGTCATTCGCACCCGTGCCGTCGGCCGGGTCGTCTGCGTCGCCGTCGTCCTGGCGGTCGACCACGTAGTAGTAGTCGTCCTCGTCGCGGTAGCCGACGTCGCCCGTGTGGAACCACCGCCGGCCGTCGGCCCCGGTGAACGCCTCGTCGTTGGCCTCCGGCGCGTCGTGGTACCGCTTCATCACGTTCGGCCCCGCGACGACGATCTCGCCGGTGACCCCGTCGAAGTCGGCGTCGTCGACCGGCCCCTCCTCGACCAGGCCGACGTCCTCGAAGTCGTCGTCGACGATCCGCGCGTCCACGCCGGGGGCCGGCTTGCCGACGCTGCCGACCCGTCGCCCCGACTCCGGCGCGTCGAAGTGGGTCACCGAGCAGGCCTCGGTGGGCCCGTACCCCCCGGAGACGGTGACGTCGAACGTCTCCTCGAACCGCGTGAGCAGTTCCGGCGACGCGCCGCTGCCGACGGCACCGGCCAGCCGCAGCGACGAGAGGTCGTACTGGTCGGCGTCCGGGTGGGTCACCATGTCGTCGTACATCGCCGGGACGCCGTGGAAGACGGTCAGGTCCTCGATGTCGATCAGCGACATGGCCTCGCCGGCGTCCCACTCGGCCAGCGGGTGGAGGGTTCCCCCGCTAGCGAGCACGGCGTTCGTGACGACGGTCATCCCGTAGACGTGAGCCAGCGGGAGCGCGCCGAGGGCCGCGTCGTCCGGGCCGAGGCCGTCCGGGACCAGTTCGGCCGCCGTTTCCGTGGTCGATGCGACGTTCCCGTGGGTCAGTTCGACGCCCCTCGGCTGGCCCGTCGCGTCCGCGGTGTACGGCACGACCGCGACGTCGTCGTCCTCGCGGTCGATGACCTCCCAGTAGTCGAGGGCGTCGGTCCCCTCCGCGAGGAACTCCGAGAAGCCCGTCGAGTACTGGCCGGGGCCGTCCGCGGTGACCATGAACCGCAGGATGGTGTGCTCGTGGATCTCCTCGATCCGCGGGACGCGGTCCCGGGTCGTGACGACGGCCACGGCGGCGCCGTCGGTCAGGGGGTGGCGGATCTCGTCGGCCCCCGACCGGGGATCTATCGGGACGACGGTCCCGCCGGCCCGGAGGACGCCGTAGAACGCGACGACGAACTGCGGGAGGTTCGGGAGGTACAGCGCGACGGAGGCGCCCGGTTCGAACCCCCGTTCGCGGAGCGCACCGGCGAACCGCCCCGTCATCGCCCAGAACTCGGCGTAGGTGGTGTCCCTGCCCGCGACCGAGATGGCCGTCGCGTCCGGGCGCTCCCGGACCGTGGCCTCGAGGTCGGCAACGAGATTGGTCATAGAGGCATCATCCGACCGTCCTTATTTAACGATTGCCCCCGTTCGCGTCTGGAGCGGTCAGATCAGCGGAGGTGGCCGGCACGGCCGCCGAGACGATGGTGACCGGCACTGACTGCGGAGACGCACCCGACACGACCGCCGAACCGAAGGTAACCGGCACCGCCGACAAATCAACGGTGACCGGCACCGCCGACAGATCAACGGTGACCGGCACGAACCACGCCGGGTGGGACTGAAAGGGGCCGCGCGCTCGACGACGGACGACGACGCAAGCACCGCAGGCCGGAGGCCGAGGAGCGCAGCGAGGGTCCCGCGAGCATCGCGAGCGGGACGAGGGAAGACGCAGTCCGCGCAGCGAAGCGAGCAGGACCGTCTTCCCGTACGCCCGAGTCGAGCGCCCGGGGGCTTTCGGAGTGTTCCAGACACAGAATCTGGCCTCTCCGAACACTACCGTTCACAAGCACCCCAAAGCCCATATTCGACGGCCGCGTAACGTCACGTATGGCTGACAGACGAGAGGAGGGCAGCCTCTTCGGGATTCCGTACAACTTCGAGCGACCCAGCGTCGGGCGGATGATGAGGTCCTACTGGCAGCCGGGGGAGGGGATGCTCGTCGAGAAGCCGTTCGGCCTCGGCTACACCCTCAACCTCGCCAACTGGCGATCCTGGGTCGTGTTGCTAACCGCCGGCGCGCTGCTGTGGCAGGAACAGCAGGGCGGTCGCGGCGACCGCGACGAGGACGAACCCGTCGAGGTCATCGTCGACGACTGACCCCCTTTTATACTCGCTGCGAGTATTTAAGTAAGAGGGCGCGACCAGCGTCGCCGTGACCTGACGAATCGCCGCGGAGCGTCCGAGGTAGCACGGCGCAACGCTCCGCGGTTTCCCGCGCCGTCTGCACGCCCCCAGATACCACGGCACCGTCCAACCGCGCTGGACCGACGGCTACTTGCCGCTCGCCGACCCCCACTCCGGCATGACCGTCCGCTTCGTGACCGGCAACGAGGGGAAGGTGCGCGAGGCCCGCGAGTACCTGGCAAGCGTCGGCGAGGACGTCGAGCAAGTTGACTACGACTACGCCGAGATCCAGCACGACGACCTGGCGGAGATCGCCGCCCGCGGCGCCGAGGAGGCGTTCGAAGCCCTCGGGGGCGAGGAGCCGGTCATCGTCGACGATACCGGGCTGTTCGTCGACGCGCTGGACGGGTTCCCGGGACCGTACTCCGCGTACGTCGAGCATACGGTCGGCGTCGAGCGGGTCTGGCGCCTCGTCGAACCCGAGGGGAACCGCCGCGCCAGGTTCCGCTCGGTGATCGCCTACGCCGACGACGAGCGGACGAAAACCTTCGAGGGCGCCGTCCGCGGCCGCATCGTCGCGCCGCGTGGCGATGGCGGGTTCGGCTACGACCCCATCTTCGAGCACGACGGCCGGACGCTGGCGGAGATGAGCACCGAAGAGAAAAACGCCATCTCCCACCGCGGACGCGCGCTGGCGAAGTTCGCCGACTGGCTGGCCGACGAACCCGCCGAACGGAAGGGACCGCGATGACCGGGACCCAGGGGACGGCCACCTCG
>CAYTAG010000036.1:8110-19823 GCA_964435625.1 uncultured Halobacteriales archaeon
TCCACCTCGCGCGGCTGTACCTGCCGGAGATGGTCGACCGCGACTCCGGGATCGTGTTGAACGTCTCCTCGATGGCGGCGTTCCAGCCCGGGCCGTTCCTGGCCGGCTACTACGCGAGCAAGGCCTACCTCCTGCACTTCTCCGAGGCGCTGGCCGAGGAACTCCGTGACGCGGGCGTCTCGGTCACTGCGCTGTGTCCGGGGCCCATCGACACCGAGTTCCAGGAGCGGGCCGGCCAGGACGTGCCCGCCGGCGGGTCGTACTCCAACACGCCCGAAGGCGTCGCGGAAGCCGGCTACCGCGGTGCGGTGGCCGGCGAGACGGTCGTGATCCCGAGTCGGCGGATGAAGCTGACCTACCTGCTCTCGCGGCTCGCCCCCAGGTCGCTCGCCCGCCGCGTCGCCCGACGGATCAACGCCGACCGATGACGCCCGGACGATCTCCCCGGGCGGTCGCCGTCCTGTTCGGACTGGCCCAGGCGGCCGTGGTCGCGGCGCTGGTGGTGCTGTTCTTCCCGGAGGGCACCGCCAGGGCCGTCGGCCTCGCGTTCGCAGCGGCCAACGGCGTACTCGTCGCGGTGGCGCTCGCGCTCGTCTTCCAGCAACTGGACTAGGCCCGTGGATCGACGTCGGGTCCGGGATAGTCGCCGCCCTCGACCTCGGGGTAGAGCCGTGCCGGATCGAACACGCCGACGAAGGCGTCGGGCGTTCGGACCGACAGCGGAATCCGGCGGTTGATCGCGGCGCCGGCCTGCGCGCCGGTCAATCCCTCGTCGTAGGTCAGCAGGTGAGCCGCGTTCGACCGGTACGCCGACGCCAGCGCCGGGTGATCGCCGGGCGGGTGCTCGACCGGCGTCCGTAAATCTTCGATCCGCTCGCGCCAGTCGGCTGCGAGGTCCGGCCCGGAGAGCGCCGCGATGACGGCCTCGGCGTCGTCGACGAGCGGCTCGCTCGCGACGAGTTCCAGCCAGGAGTGCGAGCGAACCAGGTCCAGCGCCTCGCGTGCCGGACCACCCACCAGCAGGTCCGCCGCGAGGACGTCGGCGTCCGCGACGACGCGAGCGGGGTCCGGCGGATCGACGGCTCGCCAGTGATCGGTCGACTCCCCGGCCACGCGGTCCGGGTCGTCCTCAGTCATCGCTCCTCCGGGCCGACAGCGCCGCCCGTACCTCCTCGACGGTCGTCTCGTGGTCGGCCGCCCGCTCGAACAGGTCGTCCCAGGTCACGGGTGACCCAACGCGCACGCTGGGGAAAAACCCGGCCCTCACCGCTCGCGCTCCTCGTCGAGGCGGCTGTACCCCCAGGTGTCGTCGCGGTCGCGTTCGGGACCCGCCGTGCGGTCGTTCCGACGGTCCCGGGGTGCGCGCTTCCCAGTCCCGTCCCGCCCGCTACGGTCCCGGCCGTCGAAACCCCCGAACGCCCGCGCCTCCCGTTCGGCGGTCTCCCGGTCGACGACCCGCGGGTTCGAGGTCTCGTCGTCGATCAGGGCGTACAGGGCCAGCGTGACGAGCAGCGCCAGCAGGAACGCCAGGAGGAGTATCGCTGCCACGGTTTCCCCCGACGGTAGTCGCGGAACGATAAAGTATTCGTCGTCACGGTCGCTTCGTCCGTCTATGGAGCCCTCCAGCGACCAAGGCTGTCCGAAGTGCGGTCACACCGAGACCGAGGTCGACGACATCGCGACCTCCGGCACCGGCCTGTCGAAGTTCTTCGACGTCCAGAACCGGCGGTTCCGGGTCATCTCCTGTACGAACTGCGGCTACTCCGAACTGTACAAGGGCGGCCAGACCAGCGACATGGTCGACCTCTTCCTGGGCTGAGGCCGGTCCACGCCACGGCGGCAGCGACGGCGAAGGCCACCGTCGTGGTCAGTCCAGCCCCGCCGCCTCCAGCAAGTCGGCGAGCTCCCGCTCGACGGCCTCGTCGACCGACCGGAACGGACGCCGCGGATACCCGGCGGGCGCGCCACGCATCCGCATGGCGGCCTTCAGCCCGGGGATGCCGTACTCGGCGGTGACGGCCCGATTCAGGTCGACGAGGTCGGCGTTCAGTTCGAGGGCGGCCGCCCCGTCGCCGGCCTCGTGGTGGCCGTAAATCTCGCTCGTTTCGCCGGGAGCGACGTTGGCGAGCGCGAGCACGCCCCCGTCCGCGCCGGCGGCCAGGCCGTGGGCGAAGACGCTGCCGCTACCGACCAGCAGGTCGAAGTCGCCGGCCCGGCGACGGATGCGCTGGAGCGCTTCCAGGTCCCCGCTGGAGTCTTTCATCCCGGCGACGTTCTCGTGGCCGGCCAGCGCCTCGACGGTTGTAGGGTCGAGCGCGACGCCGGTGAACTTCGGGACGCTGTAGAGGTAGACCGGGACGTCGACGGCGTCGGCCACCTCGCGGTAGTAGTCCGCCAGCGCGTCCTGGTCGTGCCGATAGTAGTACGGCGTCACGACCAGGGCGGCGTCGGCGCCGGCCTCGGCCGCCAGCCGGGTCCCCCGGACCGTCTCCCGGTAGCCGGCGTGGCCTGTCCCCGCCAGCACCGGCACGTCCGCGGCGTCGGCGACGGCCTCGACCACGCGCGTACGCTCGTCGACGCTCATGAGGGGTGCCTCGCTCGTCGACCCGCAGGGGACGAGGAAACCGACGCCCCTGGCGGTCACCCACTCGACCAGTTCGCGGAGGCGGTCTTCGTCGACGGCGCCGGTCTCGTCGAACGGCGTGACCAGCGGGACTCCGAGTCCGTCCATGGAGGAATCGACGGGAGCCGGCGGGGAATAGCTGCCGGTCGGGACGGCCTCGCCGGGGAGTGGTCGTGCGCCAGCGATCCGCCTGCGGGTCGACGGGGGACGCTACCGACCCCGGCGCGGTCATGCGCCCGTCTGACGTACTTTTATGTGAAGTGAAGCGGTACGCCGTCGTGGGCGCGCACAGGCCTCAGTTTCCATCCTCCCATCCCCCGCGCGCCCGGTAGACCGCTCCCACCACTCCCTCCCGATTTCCACCGGCGAGCGACGGCTACGCCGCCGCGTCCCCGATGAGCACCTCGCGGACGGCCTCGATGGCGTCCCGCTCCGCGACGATGGCGACGTGGTCGCCGGCCTCGATTTCGGTGCCGGGCAGGGGGATGGTCATCGACTCGCCGGCCCGGCCGTGGGCGTAGATGCGGGCGTCCTCGGGTACCTCGATCTCGGAGATTCGGTTGCCGACCGCCGGCGAGGCGTCCGGAACGTTGACCGTCGTCAACTGCAGGCTCTCGGTCAGGTCCGCGATGACGTTGAAGTCCCCGCCCAGAAGCGCCGTCTTCGCGCCCGCCGCGCCGAGGCGTTCGGGGTAGATGACCTCGTCGACGTCGCCGGCGTACCTCTCGTAGATGTCCTTGCGGTAGTCCTCGTCGATCCGCAACACGGTGCGGCAGTCGTGGTAGTCGCCGACCGTACAGGTCGCGAAGTTGGCGTTGACGTCGGAGGTGAGACCGCCGACGGCGTCGACCGTCGAGAAGTCGATGGCGTCGAAGGCCTGCTCGTCGGTGGCGTCGCCCCGGTAGGCCTCGAACCCGTCCTCGCGCGCACGTTCGACCACGTCCGCGTCCCGGTCGACGACGATCACTTCGTGGCCCTCCTCGCCCAGTATGCGGGCGGTCCGGGTCCCCACGCGCCCGTACCCCACGATGACGAACTTCATGGACGTTCGTAGGCCGTCCGGGCGTAAAACGTTAGGCCACGGCGGCCGGCACCGTCCGGCGGAACCGGGACCGCGAGTGACGCGAAGACGAGCGGTCGATCCACCGACGGGCGGCGACGGTCCGTCCCGTCCGCGGTCATGCTATCCTGGCGGCGCTTCCGGGGAGGTCGGGCCGCGTGGAGCGAACGCTGCGGAGGGATCCCCCGTCGGAACGGTCGTACGTCTCGAAGGTGACCCGGACGTTCACGTCGCGGCCGGTCCGTTCGGTGATCGCCCGGTCGAAGGCCGCGGCCAGTCCGGGGTACTGCTCGCCGTCCGGTCGGCTGACGGTGACGGTGACGGTCGGCGTCTGCAACAGCGACCCGAGCGAGGCGTACTCGATGTTGACCGACGTGACGCTGACGTTGCCGTACGCTTCGCGGTCGAGGACGTCGCTGGTGGCGTCGTTGACCGACCGTTCGAAGGCGCTCTGCTGGTAGAACCCGACGGAGACGACCAGGGCCGCCAGGACGACCAGCCCGACGGTGGCGAGGACGACGGCGGCACGCCGTGCGTCGTCGAAGGTGAACAGGCTCTCGTCGACGTCGTCGGGGCGGTACTCCAGGTACCACAGCATCGAGACGCCGCCGAGGTTGATGGCGAAGATGGTCACGACGAGCAACAACGTCGCGCCGACGGCGACCAGCAGGTTCCCCCAGGCGACGCCGATGCCGACCGCGCCGGCGGTCGGGATCAGCGCCGCGGCGATCATCACCCCGACCAGGCTCACCTGGCCCTTGGTGGCGAGGCCGAAGGCGGCGGCCGCCCCCGAGGCCAGTCCGACGACGACCGCGAGGATGCTCGGCGAGACCCGGGACGCGACGAGGTCGATGTTCGTGGCGGCCAGTCCACGCGGGACGACCCCCAGTTCCCGCATGAGGAAGGCGAGCACGATGGCGCCGCCGATGCCGACCGCGAGGCCGAGCGCCTGCTGGTGGATGCTCTCGACGAGCATGTCCCGGTCGTTGCGGACGGCGCCGACGCTGGTGGTCAACATCGGGCTGACGATGGGCGCCAGCACCATCGATCCGACGACGACCGCGGGCGAACCCTGCAACAGCCCCGCCGTCGCGACGACCGTGCTGAGGAACATCATCCAGAGGTACGAGCGGGTGTTCAGCCGCATGTCCTTGGCCTTCGAGCGCAGCGCCTGCGGGGCGATCCGGTTGGGCGTCTTCGCCCACCGCTCCTGGACGTCGTCGAAGTCCGGGAAGACGGAGAACTCGGCGTCCAGCGAGACGGTGTACGCCTCCTCGTCGAGCCCCGCGGCGTGCACGTCTTCGAGGACGTGTTCGACGGCGTCGGCCGGCACGATGAACTGAACGAGCGCGCGGTCGTCGTGGCCGTCGACCTCGTGGGTCACGGTGTGGCCGAGGTCGCGGTCGCGGATGACCCCGAGGACGGCGTCGCGCTGGTCGTCCGGGACCGAGATCTGGACGAGCCGCATACGGCGGTTACGGCGGAGACGGGCAAAAGAATTGGTCCGCCGGTCGCCTCGCTCGCCGTGCGCCCGGTCGGCGCGGCAGTTCCGGCCAGGTGCCGAACGGCGAGACGTCCGGGCCGGGAGCCACGGCGACCCCCATCTAGATAGATTGCCCCCGGGCGGCGACCGCTCTTTGTATGAAGGTACAATCGCTTTCCCGGTCCCGGCCGTCGGACCGGTACGACGCATGATCGAGCCCGCGACGACGACCTCGAACGACGGTGGGAGCCAGCGGACGAGCCAGGCGGTCATCGCGGCCGTGGCGGACGCCGAGGGGGTGGACCCGGTAGACCTCGACCGGCCGCTGTACGAGGCCGTCGACCCGGAGGCCCTGGATTCGCTGTTCCGGTCGAGTGGACGCCGGGAACTGGACGGCCACGTCCGGTTCGAGTACTACGGCTACGAGATCACCGTCTACGGCGACGGCCGCCTGGAACTCGCCGGGAACTGACTCCTCGCGTCGGACTGCGCTCGGGACGTCAGCGGGTCGTTGGCTCGGCCTCGAAGAGGCGACGACAGAGCTTGCGGTGGGCGGCCCGGAGGTGGTGGTTGAAGGTCGGCTGGGCGATGTCCATGGCCTCGGCGATCTCGCTGCCGGTCCGCTCGCGTGGCCGCTCGAAGTACCCGCTGAAGTAGGCCGTCTCCAGGGCCTCCCGCTGGCGGGGCGTGAGGTCGTCGGTCAGCGCGAGGTCGAACTCCGTCGGCGTGCGTTGCTGTCGCTGGCGGGTCCGCTGGGCCACGAGTTCCGAGTCGGGGTAGCGGGTCCCGAGCGTGGTGACGAACTCGCGGATTGACGCGTCGGCTGCGAGTTCGACGACGATGGTGGCGACCCCGTCGACGACGTGGATGGTCCGGGGGTTGCCGCCGTGTTCCAGGACGTACCCGCAGAAGCTCTCGTCGCTCAACTCGATCTCGAACAGGCAGACCGGTTCGTCCTCGTCGCGCTCGGCGATGAGCGTGACCTCGCCCACCGGACGGTCCTCGACGAACGACAGCACCTCGTCGGCGGCGGCGCCCCTGGTGGAGAAAAAGCCCTGGAAGCCACCGTCCGAGCGCGGGACCAGGCTCTCGAACGTGAAGCTACAGCCGGTCTCCCTGGCCAGGTCGACCGCGGCGATCCCCGTGTCCCGGACCTCGAACTCCAGTTCGGTGACCTGATCGCCGACCAGCGCCTTCTTGCTCTCGACGGCGTTGACGGCGTAGGCGATGGTGTCCGACAGCTCCGCCAGGACCGACCGCTCCAGTTCGTCGAACACGCCCGGCTTGCCGGCGTACACGTTCAGGACGCCGTAGAGGGTGTCCTCGTAGACCAGCGGGAGCGAGACGGTCGCGTGGTAGCCGCGGTTGAGCGCCTCCTGGCGCCACGGCCCGAACGACCGGTCGCCGAGGACGTCGTTGACGACCTGAGGTTCGCGCGTCCGGATCGCCCGGCCGGCTGGCCCCCGTCCGGAGGGACCGTCGTCGGCGGTGCTGGTGACCTCTTCGAGGTAGCCCTTCTCGGCGCCGGCCCACTCGCTGGGGTCGACCTCGCCGGTCACCGGGTCGTGTTCGCCGACCCAGGCCAGTTCGTACGGGCCGCCATCGGCGAGTTGTTCGCAGACGACCGCCTCGATCTCCTCGCGGGTCGAGGCGCCGACCAGCGCCTGGTCGATGCTCCGGATGATGTCGTTGACCCGGTTCAGGCGTTCGAGCGTCTCGTTTTGCTCCTCCAGGGTCCGTTCGCGCGCCTGCAACTGCTGTTCGCGCTTGCTGCGGTCGCAGGCCGCCTCGACGGTCAACGCGGTCGTCTCGACGAAGTCCAGTTCGGCGTCGCTGAAGCCGCCCGGCGCCCGCGTTGCGGTGACGAACACGCCCATCCGCGCCAGCGGGACGGCGGCGACCTCGGTGAGGTCGTCGCCGGCGCCGGCCACGGACGCGACGTCGTCGAGTAGCCGCGTCTCCCGGGCGACGAACGCGTCCCAGAACGCGCCCGTTTCGGGATCGCACAGCGTCGCCGTCGGCAGTTCGTCGGCCGCGCGGGGGGTCCGGGCCGCCGTCGAGAGCGTCCCGGTCTCCTCGTCGTAGGTGACGAACGCGGTCAGCGGGAGGTTCAGGGTCGAACGGGCGTGCTCGACGGTTCGTTCGGCGATCTCCGTGTACGTCTCCGCGTCCATCAGGTCCCGGCTCATCTCGTTGAGCGCGCTCAACTGTGCCTCACGGTGCTCGTGTTCGATCTCGTAGCTGACCCACTGCCCCATCAGTTCGAGGAAGGTGTACTCGGCGTCGGTGAACGACCGGTCCCGCGGTCCCCCGGACGCGAAACACAGCGTCCCGTAAGCCTCGTCCCCGAGCGTCACGGTGGTCCCGAAGTAGCTGTCTAACCCGGACGCCTCGTAGGCAGCGTCGTCGGCCCAGCCCTCGGCAGGGGCGTCTACGACCCCGACCGGCTCCCGGGCCGACAGCACCTTCCGGCAGTACGTCTCCGTCAGCGGGAACGGCGACGCGTCCCAGCGTTCCTCGAACCCGCCGTCCGCCTGGACCACCTCCAGGTGATCCTCCGCGACGCGGGTGAGCATCCCGTAGTCGAAGCCGAACCGCTCGCGGCCCAGTTCTAGCAGCCGGGCGACCTTCGTCTCGAACGACAGGTCGGCGTCCGCGGCCGTCTCGTAGAGTTGCCGCAGCGCCCGCTCGCGCTCCATGCGTTCGGTGACGTCGCGCGCGATGGCCAGGACGTACTCCCGGTCGAGGTCGACGTGGGCGGCACTGACCTCCACCGGGAAGGTGGTGCCGTCGCGTCGTTCGTGTTCGCCTTCGAGGGTCACCGAGCCCTGCGCCCGCAGGTTCTCGACGTGTCGATCCCACCGATCCAGGGCCGGCAATCGATTCTGGATCTCCCGGGCCGACATCGACTGCAGTTCCTCGCGGTCGTACCCGAGGCGGCGGCAGGCCGTCTCGTTGACGTCGATGAACCGTCCGTCGTCCGGGTCGATCACGAACACGGCGTCGTTCGAACGGTCGAGGAGACTCCGGAACAGTTCCAGGTCCTGCTCGCGCCGTTTGCGCTCGGTGACGTCGACGTAGACCCCGAGCCCCTCGACGGTGCCGTCGTCGCGTTCGAACTGCTGGCCACGGAAGAGGAAATCGCGCGTGCCGTCCGCGGTCTCCCGACGAACCTCCCGGGCGACGTTCCGGCCCGCCGAGACGGCGCCGTCGATCCGTTCGGCCGCGTCCCTGCGGTCGGCCGGGACGATGACGTCGTTCAACGACTCGTCGACGATCCGGTCGGCGTCGTAGCCGAAGGTCTCCTCGAACGCCGAGTTGGTCTTCTCGACGACGGGTTCGCCGTCCTCCAGTCGGACGTTCACCGCGGCCTCGGGGATCGACTCGAACAGCGACGCGAACCGGTCGCGCTCCTCCCGCAACGCTTTCTCCCGCTCGACGCGGTTGAGCGCCGCCCCGGCGTTGGCCGCCAGCAGTTCCAGCAGTTGCTGGGTCCGGTCGTCGAACGCCCCGACCTCGTCCGAGCCGGCGAACACCACGCCGTGGTCGCCGACGGGGGCGTACATACCGGCCCGCATCTCGGTTTCGCGGTCGATGAAGTGCGGGGAGTCGCGGACGTCGTCCCAGCGGACGCTCTCGCCGGTCGCGTACGCGTGGCCGACGATAGTGCTGTCGTCCGGTGGGACGCGGGGGAGGTCGTCCCACATGAACCCGACCTCGGTCGCCTTCGCTGCGGGGTAGAGGTCGCCGCGCTCGTCGGACAGGTACAGCGCGACGTCCGAGAGCTCCATTACCTCGGTCGCCGTGTCGACGACCCGGCGGGCAACCTCGTTGTCGGACGTCGCCCGGACCATCTCCCAGGTGGCGTCGTGCAGCGACTGCAGGGTCTCCTCGAACCACTCGCGCTCGGTGACGTCCCGGCCGATCCCGGTCAGCACCGGTTCCCCGGTCGGGTCCTCCAGCGCGGAGGCAGCGAACTCGTAGGGGATGGACTCGCCATCGTCGGTCACCAGCGACGCCTGCAGCCGCCCGGTCCCGGTCTCGAAGACCTCCTCGATTGCGTCCGCGACCGCCGGGACGTCCTCGCCCTCGAAGAACTCCAGCCCACCCTTCGAGTCGAGTTCGGCGTCGGCGTACCCGCTCACCTCGCGGGTGGTCTCGTTCCACCGCTTCAGGTTCCCCCTCTCGTCGAGGACGTAGAACACGTCGTCGATGGCGTCCAGCAGGTCGTCGGTGTACTCCTTGTGTTGCTGGAGCTGGCGTTCGCGCTGCTGGCGTTCGAGTTCGTACTTCACCCACTGGCCCATCAGTTCAACGGACGTCCGATCCGCCTCGGAGAACGGCTCCGCCCGCGACGTCGAGCCGACGAAGGCGAACGTCCGGTCCGCGCCGCCGTCGACGGGGACGTACGTCCCCAGGTACGACCGGACCCCGAAGTCCTCGTAGACGGTGACGTCGTCGTAGCCCTTCCGGGCGGGGACCGTCACGGTCGCCGCCTCACCGGCGTCGACGACGGCCCGACAGTACGTCTCCGACAGCGGGAGTTCGACGCCGGGCCGGAAGTGGTCGTGGTCGCCGCTGACGTACTCGATCTCGAGCCGGTCGGCGTCGGGGTCGACGCGGTTCAGCGCGCCCAGGTCGAGGTCGAACCGTTCACAGCCCAGTTCGAACAGCGCCCGCAGCTTCTCCTCGAACGACAGGTCCGGGTCGGCCGTGACGTCGGTCTGCTCGCGCAGGTATCGCTCGCGTTCCGCCAGCGCCGTCTTCGCCTCGGTCCGGTCAACCAGCGTCCCGAGCATCCGGTCGACCTCGCGGGCCGGTTCGTCTGGACCCAGGAACTCCGACGGCGGCGTGTGATAGAAGTTGTGACAGACGGTCCCGTCGTAGATGAGGTGCGGGTGGGTCCGGACGACGTCGCGGACGACCGTGGGATCGAACGCGTCGCGGTCGTACTGACAGAGGGCGATGCAGTCCTCGCCCTCGAAGAGGTCGTTCACCTTCGCCTCGTACTCCATGAAGTCCGCCATCGTCGTCGTCTCCGCCTGGAGCCACGTCGTCTCCGCGACGACCCGGAGGGCCTCGTACCCCTCGGTGGCCTCCTCGATGGCGTCGGCGTAGAAGTCGATCATCTCGTCGGGGTCGAAGGCGCCGTTCCGGAGGTAGGTGTCCTCGACCTCGTGGAACGACAGCGCCCCCGACTCCAGCGCGGCGTCGACGTCGACGCCCGACTCCCGCATCGCCTCCGCGAGGGCCGCCTCGGAGAGGTCGTCGATCACGTACATGCACCGCTCGCCCCGCTCCAGGCCCTGGCGGACGAACGGGACGACGGACGCGAACTGTTCGGCCTCGTCCTCGTAGATCAACGCGAGGTGGTCGTTGCAGTAGTGACCGTCGAGCGATTCGACCGAACCGTGGAACTCCCCGCTGGCCTGCAGCGCCTCGACGCCGCTGGCCAGGTCGAGCGCCCCCCGGTCGGTCGCGGCGGGGTGACCGCGACGTGCGTCCTGGCTCATGCGTTGGAGCGTAGTCGGTCGCGGCCGGCGATCCGTTCGGTCGTCGACGCCGATTCGTCGGCCGCCCGGCGGACTCCCGTCCGGTCGACCGGGCGGTTTCTCGTGGCGGTGGATCCGTGCGTTGGCATGGGTGAGACGTGGCGGTGAAGGGGGTGAGACGTGACGGTGGAAGACGGCGGCGTCCCGAGACGGCTCTCCGGCCCCGGTAGTCGCTAAAGGACTAACAGGCGTCGGACTCTCAAAAGGGCTGCGCTCGGTCCGCCGGTTCGGTGACCGGGTTGCGACGCTTCCGGCGGCAGTCCGTCACCAGGTACTTCCCACTCGCCGGCGGCCCGGTGAACGGGTAGTCACCACTGGCCGGTCTCACGTGCCCGGCGAGGCCGGCGTGCGGCCACCCCGCATTCCGGTCGGCGTCCGCCACGCGGGATCACGACCGGCGCCTCGGCCCCCGGGGGCGGCGCGACCGCCCCGTCACTGCGCGTCCGCATCGTCGTCCGACCCGTCGGCCATCCCGGGGTCGTCCTCGCCGTCGGCCATTCCGAGGTCGTCCTCGGCCGTCTCGTCCTCGTCCGATTCGTCTGCCAGTCCGGCACCGTCGGATTCGTCGGACGCGTCGGTGTCGCCCGATTCGTCCGTCACCTCAGCGTCGCCCGATTCGTCCGTCATCCCGACGTCGCCGGGGCCGCCCATGGTCGGGGAGTCGCCGGTCACGGCGTCCCCACCCCCGGGTTCGTCCATCGCCGGGGAGTCCTCGCTCTCGGCGGCGGGGGGACCCCCCGGTTCGTCGGCGCGGTCGGTTTCGGAGACGTCGATCCCGACCTGGCCCTCGCCGGTCCCGCGCCGCTGGTCGCCGGCGCCCGGCCCGGGGCTGCCCTCGTCCGGGCGCTCCGGGAAGGTCACGTCCGGGCCACCCACGTCCTCGTCGGTCGGTGCTCCCTCGTCGGTCGCGTAGCGCCCGGTCGACGGCTCGCCCGTCGAACGCCGCTGGCGCACGCCGAGCCCGATCAGGCCCGCACCGGCGAGCGCGCGGCGGG
>CAYTAG010000037.1:0-19563 GCA_964435625.1 uncultured Halobacteriales archaeon
ACGCGTCGGCCATGTGGACGTTGAACGGGAGCTGGACCGCCCGGAAGTGCGTCGCGTCGTTGCCGGCCGTCCGCGCGGCCGCCCGGGCCCGCCGCACCACCTCCGGCAGCGACAGGTACTGCTCGTGCTCCGGCGGTACCCGGAACGCCTGCCAGGTGGCGACGCCGTAGTGCCGGAGGTCGCCCGCGGCCGCCCGCTCCTCCAGCCTGGTAAAGGCCGCCTCCAGGGCGTCGTAGACCTCCTCGCGTGACCAGGCCGAAAGCTGGGTCTCGGGGTTGTGGACGTAGTAGAGGTCGACCGCGTCCAGCCCCAGGTTCGACAGCGAGCGGTCCAGCTGGTCGTCCAGGAACTCGGGCGCGATGCAGTGCATCCCGCGGACCAGGTCCGACGGGTCGATCAGGCCGGAATCGACGTACTCCTCGCGGACGTACCGGCCGGGATCGGCCGGCCGCTCGCCGTCGAAGGGGACGAACCCGCCCTTCGTCGCCACCATGACGGCCTCCCGGTCGACGTCCGCGTCCGAGAGCGCCCGGCCGACGGTCCGCTCGCTGTGCTGGTGGCGGTAGTTGATCGCCGTGTCGACGACGTTGATCCCGCCTTCCAGCGCCCGGACGACGGCCTCGCGGTAGGCCTCGTCGGCGTCGTCGGTGGGGTCCCCGAGGTACGTGCCGACGCCGACGCTTGCCACCACCGACTCGCCGAACTTCCGGAAGTACGCGCGGGCGAACTCGTCGAACCGTTCGCGGTACGCCCAGGTGGCCGCTCTGGTCGCCATGTCGACGCCTGGGGGCGATCCGGCAAAAGGATTCCCCGCGTCAGTCCGCGTCGACGGGTTCGGCGCCGTCGATCTCCTCGCCGCCCATCGCGGAAAAGAGGCGCTCGGCGAGCTGGCTCCGGTCGATGCCGTTGCCGGCCAGCCCCTCCATGTGGACGACGTCGATCTGGCCGCCGCCCATCCGGGCGTGGCCTCCCGCCGAGGCCATGGGGATGTCGTCGACGACTTCCTCCAGGGCCTCGCCCATGTGGACGCGGTCGTCCCTGGAGCGTCCCGAGAGGTGGATGGTCTCGCCGTCGTTGCCGAACACGACGACTGCGGTGACCGTCTCGAGGTTCACCAGTTCGCTGGCGGCCTGCGGGATCGCGTCGACGTTCGACACTTCGCCGACGTCGCTAACGGCGTATGGCGCCCGGACGTCACGGTCCGTGATGGCGCGGGCTTTCACCTCCAGTGACTCGGCGTCGATCCGCGGGTTCGCGATGCGGTCGAGCGCGTCCTGGTCGACCCCGGGGTAGAGGTAGGAACTGGCGTCGAACTCCGCCGGGGAGGCTCCGTTGGTGAGGTGGTCGGTGTCCGAGAGGATGCCGTACACCAGACCGGTCACCACCCGCGGCGGGATCTGGACCGCCCCGCCGTCGTCTTCCCCGGTGGCGAACTCGTCCTGGCCGACGAACTCGGCGTCCAGTTCCCGGAAGTACTCGGCGACGATGCTCGAACAGGCGCCGTAGTTCGACCGGACGTCGGTGAACTCCTCGCCGGTCCCGTTGCCGGGGTGATGATCGACGACGGCAATCGGCTCGAGGTTCCGTGCCCCCTGGAACCCCCGCGGCCGGTTGTGGTCGACGAGAACGACCGAATCCGACGACAGGTCCGCCGTCCGCCTGATCCGGTCGAGGTCGAGGTCGAGCACCGTCCTGAACGCCCGGTTCTGGTGGTGGCGGATCTCGCCCGGGTACTGGATGGTCGCGTCGGTGCCGACCCGCTCGGCGAGGTGAACGACCGCCGCTGCGGTGCCCATCGCGTCCGGGTCGGGATTCGGATGCGTCAGGACCGTCACCTCCGGTTCGTCCCGGAGGGCGGCGAGGAACTTCGCCCCGTCGGGTCGTCGGAACCACTGGATCGCCCTGGTCGCCCCCCACGCTGCCACGGCGACCACGAGGACCAGCACCGCCGCGAATTCGGGGTTGGACTCCAGCCACGACGTCGCTTCGACCGTGGCGTCCCGGAGGGCGGCCTGCGGGACCGCTGCCCCACTCATAGTAACGTTCTGTGGGCGAACGGCAATGAACTTTCCCCCGGGTAGGGGCCGCGTTCCGGCCGGAACCAGCCGCATAACCGGCCGGTTCGGGCGGCCTCACGGCTTGCGTTCCTCGATCAGCGCGTGTACGTGGGCGTACTCCGACAGCGACATCTCGGCCCGGCCCTCGATGCGCTGCTGGACGCCCGTCGGCGACACGTCGAGCGACAGGTTCGCCGCGACCGACTCGACGTCGAGGACGGCGCTGGTCATCCCCAGCAACAGGTGGTCCAGGGACTCCTGGCGGATCGTCTCCGCGTCGGGGCGGCCGTCCTCCAGCGCGAGCAGGTGCGCCGCCTCCGACACCGTGAGGTCGGCCGGTTCGCCCGCCTCCACCGCGTCGACCGTCGCCGGGTCGAGGTCCGCGTCGGCGGCCCGCTTCCGGCCGACTCGGTCGACGACCGCCGCCAGCCCCGAGCGGTACGCGTCCTCGAACGCTCCGGGGTCGCCCGGCGGCGCCCCCTCGGCCAGTTCGTAGAGCATGCGTCGGCCTACCGGGCGAGGGTATAAGGCGTTGTCACTCTCGGTCGCCGTCGACGCGTCGGCCCCGATTGCGGCCACCCGCTCGACCGTTCGTCGGCCGTGTCGTCGACGTCGCCCACGCCTCGTCCGCCGGGCGGGACGACGACCACCACGGGGACGGTCGCCTCGAAGGTCACCCGCGTCGCGTGGCCGAGTACGGCCGGGTCGCCGTCGTCGAAGACGTCCAGTTCGACGACGCTGCCGTCGCGGACGTAGGTGACGGTCGTCGGTCCGTCCGGGGTTCCGGTCCGCCCGCCGACCGCAAACCTGGCGTAAGTCCCGCGCGTGCTCACGTTCCACGCGTTCGCGGTGACGTACCAGAATCCTGGGACCGGCGCCAGGGGCAACCCGGCCGGGACGCTGACGAAGTGTTCCCCCGCCAATCGCTTGTAGGTCTCTCGGACCGTCCGGTTCGCTCCCGTCTCGATCAACTTCTCCGTCTCCTTGCCGGCGACGCGCCGTGTGATCGTCGCCGCCTCGCCGACCTGCCCGCGGTCGATGCGGAGGTCCTCCTCGATCAGCGACGCGAGTTCCACGCGGAGTTCGACCGCGAGGCGGTCGGCCCGGCGGTCGGTGACGTTCGCCCGCACGTCGACCTCCTCGACGACGGCCCCGGCAACCGATCCGTTCACCATCGCGAGCGCGCGCGTGTGAACCCGGTCCCACCTGCCGAGTGCCGCGTGTACCGCCATCCGTCTCTCACTCGATCCGAGGTCGGTCCGGTCGCCCAGGACCTCGACCAGGCGCTCCCCGGCCGAATCTACCGACGTCCGGACCGCGCCTTCGAGTTCGTCGCGTCGGGCCGCCAGGTCGTCGTCGTCCCCCTTCCGGAGCGTCCTGTTTGCCGACCCCAGCGTGAGCGCCGCGGGTTCCAGCCCGACCGTGTCGGTGCCCCCGCCGAGCACTGCGTCGACCACGTTGCTCGCCAGGTCACCGTAGGGCGCCGCAAGGAGATTGTGGTTGCGGGTCACCAGCGGGTTGAAGTCACCGTCGACTGCAGGAACGCGATCCTCCGAGACGGATTCGACCGTGAGGTACGCCGGCGACGCGGTGACGGCGCCCTCGACCGGTCCGTCCGTCCCCACGTACAGCGGCGACCTCGTGGGGTCGTCGGGGTCCAGCGACATGACCTCGGCGGCGGCGTCGACGTCGAAGCCGAACTCCCCGAGTTCGTCGTCGACAGCGTCGATCCGCTCCCCTGTCCGCTCGGAACGACCGCTGATTCCCTCGACGACGGCGTCCAGGTACGCCGCCCGCGCCGCGACCCGGGCTTTCTCGGCGACGTTGTCGTAGGCCTTCGGCACGCCGACGAGTTCGGACCGGCGGTCCCGTAGTTCCTGGGCGAGGGCCGCCGCGGCGTTCGCGTCCCCGACCGCTGCCGCACCACGGGGGACCGTCACGTTTACCTCGCGAATTCGGTCGCGGAAGGCGGCGAGATCATCATAAATCGACGGGGTCAGTTCCGCGGGCCGGTCGCCGTGAATCCGGACGACCGATTCGTCGAGGTCGCCGCGGACGGCCCGTCTCGCCAGTCCGTCCGGACCGCCCCGACCGTTGACCAACCGGTCGACCGCCGCCGCCTCGACGTCGGCGAGGTTCGGGCCGTCGAACGGGCCGCCGGGTTCGTACACCGAATCGACGCCCTGCCGCGGAACGCGATCCGTGGGCGAATGCCGAGCGTGGAGCCCGACGCCGACCCGGCTCACGTTCGTCCAGGTCGCGGCCGTCTGTCGTTCGGTCGAGTCGTTCTCCGCGACCCAGGTCCGGGTCACGGCGTTGCGTTCCTCGACGCGACGCGCGTACGACCGGAGCCGGTCCCAGCCGTGGGCGACCGGTGGGACCGGACCGCTGGCGTTCGAGACGCTCGTCGTCGTCACGACGGTCTCGTCGACGAGCGACCAGTTGCCGGCCGGCGGGTCGGGGTCGGGCGGCGACCTCGTCCGGACGGCCCGCGTCTCCGCCCGCACCCGGACGTCGGCGCTGTAGGTCCTCCCGACGGTCGCGTTCAGCGAGGGGGTCGTCCGGTCGTCGAGCAGGTCCGCGAATGCAGCGTCGGCGGTCACGTTCACCCCGACCGTCGATTCGGCGTCCGGCCCCGGCGAATCGAACGAGGGCGCCCCCGGCGACGGGATCGACCCGGTCGGCTTCGGGACGCCGGGCCCGGGGTCGAGCACCGCGTCGAGCCAGGCGTCTCCCCGGGTCTCGGTCACCGCGAGGACGTCCTGGAGACCGGTGTGCGCCACCGCCCGGCGCGTGGCGGTTCGACCGGCCGGGTCACTGCGGCCGAACACCGACCGCTGAGTGGCCAGCAGGGCACCGTTGGTCGAGACCTCGACGTGACGGGTCGCGATCACGTTCTCGATGGGGACGCCCGCGTACTGGAGGTATCCCCGCACCCACGCCATCGAGTAGAGGCGAGCGGCGAGGTGCCGACCGAACCCTTTCCCATCGAGCGGGCCGCGATTCAGCCGGTTCTCGTAGGTCTCGACCCGATCGTGCAGGACCAGCACCGGCGAAGAGACCGTTTTCGTGACCGTTCGCCGGCGTTCCCGGAGCGTCGTCCCGTCCCGGACGAGCCGCACCGTCACGTTCTCGACCCGGACCGCCACGGTCCCGGGCTGGTCGCCGCGGTCGATTTCGACCCGCCCTTTCGCCGTCCGGAGCGCCTCGATGTCCGGCGTCGACGGGAGCGACGCTTCCCCGGTGACGGTCCCCGTCGAGACCTGGCGGTCCGCGAGCGTCCGGCGGACCTCGTGGTAGATCCTGATCCGGAGGTAATCGCGGAACGGGGTCGATTCGTTCAGGACCCGGCCGGCGCGCGTGTCCGCCGGCTCGACGACGGGTTCGCGGGCGGCCGCTTCCGCGGCCCGCTGGATGGCGCCCCTGACCTCGGCGTCGAGGACTGCGTCGAGCCGTTCGCGTGCGAGTTCGGCGTCCGGACGACCCGACGACGGCCCGCGCTCCTGAAGCGTCGTGACGTACGTGGCGCTGCCCAGCAGGAGCACGACGCCGACGATGGCGAACGGGACCCGTGCGCGGTCGTCGAGTGCCGACTTCACGGCGACCACGTCCGTACGGTGAGGGTGACCGTCCCGACGCTGACGGCGTTCGCGGCGGCTCCCGGGGTCTCGAAGGTCGCCCGAAGGTCGGCTTCGACCTCCTCGGCGAGGGCGGGCCGGAGTGCATCGTTCGCTCGCCGGACGTCGAGCGCGTCGGTCACCGGGACGTCGTAGCGCGACGCGAACCGGCCGTACCCGAGTTTCGCCAGTCGTCCCTCGGGGTACGGCCCCTGGAGTTGCGTCCGGACCTCGGCTGGCGGGAACAACCCGTCGACGATCCCATCCGCGACGGCGGCGGCGACGGCGGCGAAGCCGCCGTCGCGGGTTGTCGCCGTCGCTTCGTCGCGGACCGCCGGGAACCCCTCCGAAACCGGGAGTCGAGCAGTGTGGACGTCGACGTCCGGCGGCGGTGTGGAACCGACGACGAGCCGTCCTTCGAGGTGGGCGCCGCGGTACGGCTCCCATGCGGCGATCACCTGCCCCTGCCATCCCGACCCGGAGAGGAGTGGCCGGGTAGCGTTGCGGATCGCGGCCCGGAAGCCGGCGCCGACCGGCGAGACGCTGGCGCCGTCGACGGTCAGGTTCCCCACCGCCCCGGCGGCCAGCAGTTCAGCGAGTGTCCCGTTGGCCGACCGGACTAGCGCCGGACCGTCGGTCACCGGGAACGCGACGTCGCCGTCCGCACGGCGAAGGTCGGGCCCCAGCGAGTAGTCGACGGTCGCCGTCGTCGAACCGAGGACGCTCGCCGTCTCGGCCGCGGTGCCCGCTGCAGGGTCCGTCGCCGGCGTCGGCGCACCGACAAGCGTCAGGACCGCAGTCGAGACGAGTAGCAGGCAGACGGCGACGTCAACGACCGTGCTGACGGCGCGGTCGCTCACGACCAGATCACCACCGTCAGACGACCCGGTCGGACGTTCCCCGGAGCCAGACGGACGCTCACCTGCCGGGACGCGCTGCTGGCCGACTCCGGCGGAACGGGGCCGGCCCGCCAGGTCTCCTCCCCGACCGTCAACGTGACGTTCGCGTCGTACCCCGTCGGCGGGACCGTCGGCGCCTGCTCCATCTTGCCCGGTACGACCACGTTGCCCTCGCTGACGTTCCGGTGGACCTCGTTCAGGGTCGTCTCGGCGGTCCCGTCCGCCGAACCGCCGAGGTCGACGTCCGACAGGACGGTCGCGTACAGCGAGACCGCGAGCCCCACCGCGAACACCGCCGCCAGCGCCGCGAACGGTTCGACCTGCCCGCGGATCCGTTCGGATGCCCGGCGGGTCCCGGTCGACCCCGTCGGCCGCTCAGATGCCGACCAGCGTGACACGGGCATCACCCCAGACGACGGTTCGAACGCGGATCCGGTCGGTCGACTGCCACCGGTAGGGCGGTCGTCGGGCTCGACTCGCCGCCTCGGCCAGTCCCGTCGGCGAGTCGAAGACGCGATCCGGCGGCGTTCCGTCGAGTACCTTCCGTAGCCGGTCGTCACCGACGACCGGCGTGACCGGCCCGTACGCGATGCGTGCGTGTGCGACGCCGCCGTCGGTCCGGAGGCTCACGCCGTGTGGGGCGAACCTGACTGCCGAGGCCGAGAGGGGGTGGTTGCCGGTCGCCCCGTCGACCGCCCCGGCGACGGCGTCGACGGCGTCCGCGGCCGATCCGGCGTCAGGTGGGGGCGCGGTCGGGACCGCCATCGCGATCCCGAGGATGGCGGCGGAGACGGTTGCCAGTCCGATCCAGGCGTACCAGGCGTCGACCGGTACCTCCAGCATGGCCAGGGGTGGTCGCCCCCTCCGATTTAAACCTTCAGACGGCCAGGCCGGCGACCAGGAACGCTCCGAGGTAGACGACCGTCGCGCTCACGAGCGTGAGTCCGCACCGGTAGCCCACCAGTGCCCTGTCCAGCCCCCGCGAAAGTCCGACCGAGAGAATCGACAGGATCACCGCGAGCAACAGGACGTACGCGCCGACCGCGAGGCCCAGCCCGGGCGTCGAGACCGGTGGAGGCCCGTCGCCGACCGCGGTCAGTCCGTCGGCCAGCGCGACGGTCACGCCGCCGACCATCGGCGCGAACACGGTGGCAGTGCTGGCGAGCGTTCCGGTCACCCGCGAGAGGCCGGTCCGGGCCTCGGCTTCGACGTCCCGTAGCTCCTCCAGGTGGTCCGCCATCGCGACGGCGGCGGCCCCGGCGGGCCGACCCTCCCTGGCCGCCAGCCCGAGCATCGAGGCGGTGCTGTGGCCGCGGGAACTCGGCAGGTCCGCGAGGGGGCCGTACTCCCCGATCAGGGCCTCCTCGATGCCGACGCGGAGTTGGCGCTGGCGGCGGGCCGCGTCCGCCAGGACCTCGCCGGTCGCGCCGGCCACCTCGTCGGCGGCGTGCGCGACCGCCGCCTCGACCGCCGTCCCCTCGTCGACGCGGCGCCCGACGACGTACAGTGCATCCGGGAGGTGCTGCTCGACGTGCCGGGTCCTATCGCGGACGGCCTTCTCGTGGCGGAACCACGAGAACAGCGCGACGCCGGTGCCCACCCCGGCGGCTGCAAACGAGGCGGCCCACCCGGTCACGAGCCTGCCCGCGACGATCCAGGCGACGGCGGCGACGGCGGCGCCGACCGCCAGCGACGGCCACCGCCGGTCGGGCAGGTCCGGGTGGTCCACCGGGACCGTAGCCGGACGGAACGCCACCGGACGACGCGAGAGTAGCCACACCGACGCCGCGATTAACCCGAGGGGCAACAGGACGTCGTAAGCGGCGACGACGACCGGCAGCGAGATCGGGAGGCCGGCGACGCCCGCGGCGGGCAGGACGCTCGCCAGCGCAAGCGGCAGGAGGACGCCGAACGCGTAGAGGCCGGTTGCGGGGCCGCGGATCTCCCCGGCGAACGCCGCCATCCGGTCGCGGGTTCCGTCCAGAACCGCCGACAGCGCGCGGTCGAGAGTCCGCTCGCGTTCGCCTGGGGGCGCGTCGCTAGCCGCCTCGACGAGCAGGACCGCCCGGCGCAGCGACGGGAACCAGTCGGCCCACTCGTCGGCGAAGCTGCCGAACCCGGTGGTCGGCGTCCCTGCGGCCCAGCGGACGTGCTCGGCCAGGCTATCCGCGAGCGGACCGCCGCCGGTCCCGGCGGCGAACGCCGCGGCCCCCTCCGGCGTCGGAGCGATCCGCATCCGGAGGACGGCACGCCCGACGAGGTCCGGTGCCGCGCCGAGCGCGCTCGTCCGACGCATGCGCGCCAGCGTGACCGGGGCCGCGTGGACGACGTGGGCGGCTCCCAGCGCGGCCGCGAGCGCGACCGACCCGACCGCAAGCGGCGGGAGTCCGGACAGCGCGACGGCAGGCACCGCGAGCGCCACCGCCAGCAGCGCGGCCCCGTAGCCCGCCCTGACGACCACCCCGGGGTCGGTCGACCACCCGAGAAACGCCAGCGACCGTCGGAGGCGTTCGCTCGTCGAGACGGGCCACGGATAGCATCGCGCGAGTAGTTCGAACCCCCGTGCGGCGAGCCAGCGCCGCCGTTCACGTCGACTCCGGGCCATCGGTCACCGCCTCCAGGTCGGCGTGGCCGCGTCGGCCACGTCGTCCGGCGCGGTTAGACCGGCGCGCGCAAGTTCCGCCAGCCGGTCGCCCCGGTCCTGGAGCGTCTCGCGCACGTCGGCGTAGGACTCCCCCGGTTTCGAGAGCGTGGCGACCAGTCGGCTCTCACCGCGGTCGATCCGGCCCGTCGGGGCCAGCGACCCGTTCTCGAAGGTAAACAGCGGCGCGAACGCGACGCCGTCGTCGGCGTCGACGACCTCCTCGACGGCGGCGACCCGGCGGGTCGGCCCGTCCGGCGTCTCGATCCGCTGGAGGGTCACGACGAGGTCGGTCGCCGCGAACGACGAGGCCGGAACCCCGAGGTCGGTCACGACCCGCTCGCGGACTGCCGCGGCGCCGTCGCCGTGGACCGTCCCGAGGACGGCGTTGGCTGCGGCCCCGACCCGCATCGCCTCGTAGAGTACCTGCGCCTCCTCGCCGCGGACCTCGCCCAGGACGAGGGCGCCCTCCCCCAGTCGGAGCGCAGTACGGAGCGCCTCGACGGCGTCGAGGCCGGCCGCCTCGCCCGCCGTCGTCCGGATCGCCTGGACGTCGCGGCCGTGCGCCTGGAGGGGTTCGACGGGTAGTTCGGGCGTATCTTCGATGAGGACGACCCGGGTGGCGGCGTCGAGTTCCCAGAGCAGTGCGGCCAGCGTGGTCGTCTTGCCGGCGCCGCGCGGCCCCGCGACGAGGGTCGCGGCGCCGCGCTCGACGGCCAGCGACAGCAACCCCGCGGCCGCAGGTGGCACGGTCCCGTTCGCGACCAGCGCCGGGAGCGTCCAGGCCTCGGCGTCGTCGACCCGGAACGCGAACGCGACGCCGTCGCTGGCCGGGTCGGTCAGGCCGGCGATCCGGACGGTCCGCCGGTCGGCGGCGCTGGCGACCGCGTCCAGCGTCGGACTGGCCCGCGAGAACGCGCGGCCGCTCTCCCGGCGAAACCGCGACGCGAGCGTCGTGGCCCCCTGTTCGGTGAGCCGGACGTTCGAGCGCATCGTCTCGCCGTCGACCACGATTCGGAGCGGGTTCTCGGCCACCGGGGCGGTCGCGTACACGTCCGAGACGCGCTCGTCGGCGAACAGGTCGGTCAGGACGCCGAGCCCGCGAGTGTGCTTGCGGAGGACGGCCGACAGCCGCTCGACCGGAGCGCCCTTGCTGGCGACCTGGCGGACGGCCCGGCCCGGCGCGCGGTCGCCGCCCACCACGCCGCCGGTCGCCAGTCGCTCGTGCGCCCGCGCCAGCGTCCGGGTCGCGTCGCGGTCGAGGGTCGACTCGACCGGTTCGAGGAAGTACGTCCGCAGGTCCCGGCCGTCCCGCTCGTAGACGCGAGCGGTCGCGCCGGTCGGGAGGTCACGCCGCGAATCGAGGCTGGCGTCCGACGGCGGCCTGGCGGCCACCCGCGAGCGGGTCAGCGTCGGCGCGACGTACGGACGGAGGGCGTCGGCGTAGTCCTCGACGCCCGTCGCGCACTCCGCGAGACCGGTCTCGGCTGCGATCTCGGCGACGACGCCGGCGCGGCCGGTCGCGTCCCGGGCGGCCGCGAGCGGGTCCCGCCGGCAGCGGTCGGCCAGCGCGGCGTCGTGGTACCCGGCCCGGTCGACGAACCGGCCGGCCGCGACCAGCAGCGCGGCTGCTCGGCCCTCGTAGGCCCGTTCGAGGCCGTCGGCCCTGGTGCGGATCGCCCCGGCGTCGCGGTCTTCGAGCGCCCCGACGACGGTCGCCCGGCAGACCGGTTCGCGCGCGAGGACGCCTCCCCCCGGACAGCCGTCGGCGTCGACGATCAGGTCGTCCCCATCGAACGTCGGATCGCAGGTGCAGTCCGGATCGTCCGATGGTCGGAACCGCCCGAGTCCGGGGAGCGAGGGCTCATCCAGCATCGAGATCACCGTCCGTGACGGCGACGACGGGGTCCCCGTCGCGCTCCAGCAACAGGAGCGTGACCCTGGCGGGTCCGCGCAACACGAGCGGCTCTCCGGCCGGCCGGAGGTCGCCGTCCGGACCGAGCACGCGGACCGCCACGGGGAGTTGACGGCGGTGGGTCGTCCCGTCGAGCCGGTAGGCGATCACGGCGCCGTCGGCCGCCTTCGCGGGCCGGTCGGGTCCGCCCGCTGCACCGCGGTCGGGGACCCCGCCGACGGCGACGAACGTCACGCGCGCGGTGGTGAAACTGGTGGTCGGCACGTCGACGGTCACGGTCCGCCTGGCGGCTCGTCGGGGGTCGGGCGCCGGGTCCTCGGTCCCCACGAGGTCGCGCGCAGCGGTCTCGAAGGCGGCGAGTTCGCCCTCGGCCAGGGTCGCCGACCGTTCGACGCGAGCGGTCTCGACCGCCGGGAACGCGGCGCCGAGGAGGGCGACCGCGAGCACGACGGCGAGGACGGCCCTGAGCACTCACAACGCCTCCCGCAATCGGTCGATTGCCGCGCGCAGGTCGTCGGGGCGGCCGTCCTCGTCGGCCCCGTCGGGCGGGCCGGCAACCGCGTCACCCGGGGAATCGTCCGTGTCGGGGAGGGGGGCGGCGTCGGGCGAGGGGTCGGTCGTCGCGTCGCTATCCCCGGCGGCGGTATCGAACGGGGCGGCGTCGCCCGCGTCGCGCCAGCCCTCGCCGGCCCCGGGGTCCACCGGCGGGGGATCGGCCGGCTGAAAGGGTTCGCCGATCCCCTCGTCTTCGAGGAGTCGCTCGACGGTCTCGACGCGCGCGAGCGCGAGGTCCGCGCGGCGTTCGACCTCGTCGTCGACGGCCTTCACGTTGCCGACGTACCCGCGGATCGCCTGCGTGGCCGCCTCTAGGTCGGCGACCCGGCGTTCGACGACGTCGAGGCGGTCGGCCAGCGCGTCGACTCGGCCCGTGAGGTCGGCCTCGTCCTCCAGGGCCGCGAGGTCGGTCTCGCCGTCGGTCAGGGCGCGCTCGACGGCGTCGAGGCGGTCGACCAGCGTCTCGGGATCGGTCATGGGCCGGCGTGGTCGCCCCTTCCGGTTTAAACGTTAGCTACCGCCGACGCTGCGGGCGTTAGGTTCTTCATTCGGGGCGAACAGTGAATGGATATGAAGGTCGCCCTGATCGGCGTCGGGCAGGCGGGTGGGAAGATCGCCCAGCGGATCGCTGAGTTCGATCACCGGATGGACTTCGGAGCAGTACAGGGCGGACTCGCGATCAACACGGCGAAACCGGACCTGCAGTCACTGGATCTGGACACCGTTTTGATCGGCCAGGACCGCGTGAAAGGCCACGGCGTCGGGGGCGACAACGAACTCGGCGCCGAGATCATGGAGGAGGACGCCGAGCAGGTGATGGACGCCCTGGACGACCGCATCACCGCGAAGGCGGAGGCGATCCTGGTCGTGGCCGGACTGGGCGGGGGCACCGGCAGCGGCGGTGCGCCCGTACTGGCCCGCGAACTGCGCCGCATCTACGACGTGCCGGTCTACGCCTTCGGCATCCTCCCGGGTCGCAACGAGGGGAGCCTCTACCAGGTCAACGCCGGGCGGTCGCTGAAGACGCTCACGAAGGTGACCGACGCCTTGCTGTTGATCGACAACGACGCCTGGCACGAGTCCGGCGAGAGCGTCAGCGGCGCGTTCGAGGCGATCAACGACGCCATCGCGCGCCGCCTCGGCCTGCTCCTGGCGGCCGGGGAAATCGACGCGGGCGCCGACGTCGCCGAGAGCGTCGTCGACTCCAGCGAGATCATCAACACCCTCCAGAAGGGCGGCATCGCGGCGCTGGGCTACGGCACCGTCGAGGCCAGCGAGGACGGCGCCGAGAACGTCAACGCCGTCACCAGCGTCGTTCGCCGGGCGCTGTTGACGAACACGAGTCTGCCGAACGCCAGCATCGCGGACGCCGCGCTGGTCGTCGTCGCCGGGCGGCCGGACGCCATCCCCCGCAAGGGCGTCGAGCGCGCCCGCAAGTGGGTCGAGGACGAGACGGGCAGCCTGGAGGTCCGCGGCGGCGACTACCCGGTCGACAGCGACAAACTCGCGGCCATCATCCTGCTGGGTGGCGTCGAACGCTCCCAGCGGGTCCAGGACTTCCTCCAGCGGGCCTCGGAGGCCCAGGAGGAACTCCCCGCCCAGCAGCCCGATCCCTCCGAGACGTTCCAGAACGAGGAACTCGAAGACCTGTTCTGATTCGCGGACTCGTCCGGTCGTCCGCACGTCGTGCGCTCCGTTCGACCGCCGCGGTACGCCACCCCAGCAATCCACCGGTGGCGCGCGCGAGGAACGCGCGCGAGGGCCGGGGGAGGGCCGGCGCCCTTGGCGGTCGGGCGCCGGCCCGAGCCCGCGGCTGGGGAGGCGTGAGGTATACCCCTAGTCGTCGGGTGCCGTCGATCCACCTCGATCACACCCGATTCAAACCAAACGTCGATCCACCTCGATCACACTTTCACATCCACCGTCGACTCACCTCGATCACACCCGGCCGCACTGACCGGTCGATCCACCTCGATCACACTTTCACATCCACCGTCGACTCACCTCGATCACACCCGGCCGCACTGACCGGTCGATCCACCTCGATCACACCCTCCGCATCGACAGGTCCAATCACCGCTTGATGACCCCGGCGGTCGGCCGCTGGCCCACCCCCGCGGCTGGGGAGGCGTGAGGACATCCCTGGTTGTCGGCTGCCGCTAGTGGAGCGGAGGACGTAGCCGAAGTGCAAGAGACGAGTGGAACCGGCTCGGACGAGCGTGAGTAGCCGCGAGCGGCCAAACCATCCTTTGCACCTACCACGCCGGTCCCGACCAAAATCGTAGCCGTCGACCGACGCGGCCAATTCTTTACATTCCAAAGAATTACTCTTTAGAAAATACAGGATTACACTTTAGAAACTACAGAATTGGGTCGCCGGGTGACGCGCCGCAGTCGAGACGATGCCCGCCAGTGCCGACGAAAACCGTCACCACCGCCGAAAACCCGTCACCGACGAAAACGCCCGGCCGACGGAACGACCGGACCGCTCCGAGGCGGACGATCAGACCAGGCTCGCGCCGTCGAACGACGCGCGGTCGTACTCGACGTCCATCAGATCGAGAATCGTCGGCGCCACGTCGTAGAGGTCCGCGTCGCCGATGGACGCTCCGGGATCGTCGACGAACAGCGTGGCGTTGTCGAAGCTGTGCATTCCATTCCGTGGCCCGGTGTCGAACACCTCGTCGTGGCCCTTGAAGCCGGCCTTGAGGTCGAAGCCGTGGTTGGGGACCACCACCAGGTCCGGCGCGATGTCGTCGTGGCTGCCCCTGAAGGCCTCCTCCTTCTCGACGACCCGAGCCGCGACGGGGGTGCCGTCCGGCCCCTCCAGGTCCTGGAGCATCTCCTTGAGTTCCGCACGGGTCTCCTCGTACTCGTCCTCGGGGACGCTACCGCGGGGTTCCCGGCCCTCCAGGTTGACGTAGAACCGCCCGGGGATCAGCGAGTACGCCCGCGTGTCGTCGCTGACGTCGCCCAGTTCCTCGTGGTCGTCGTCGCGGTAGTCCAGCCACCCCTCGCGGCGGAGCCACTCGTTGAAGTGGACCTCGTGGTGCAGCGTCGTGAACCCGTGGTCCGAAGCGACGATCATGGTCACGTCGTCGGCCAGCGACTCCCGCAGGCGCCCGAGGTACTCGTCGAGGGTGCGATAGAACTCCAGGAACTGTTCGCGGTACTCGCCGTCGTGCTCGTAGTCCCGGAACAGGAAGTGGTTGACGCGGTCGGGCGTCATGAAGACGCCGAAAAAGAGGTCCCAGTCGTCGGCCTCGACGTAGTGGCGGAACGCCTCGAAGCGGGCCTCCAGGGTCTCGTGGGCGTTCTCGACGAACGCCGACTTGTCGTCGTCGTGGCCGAGTTTGGCGTCGGCGTCGATCCGGTAGTCGATGGACTGGAGGTACTCCCGCAGTTCGTCCGGGTAGGCGGCCTTCTCGACGCCGGGGGAGAGAAAGCCCGAGACCATCCGCTGGACGTTGCGCTGGGGCGGGAACGTGACGGGGACGTTCATCACGGTGGCGTCCCGGCCCTCGGCCTGGACGCGGTCCCATACCCGGTCGGCCTGGACGTCCCGGCCCATCGGGACGTAGGTGTCGTAGGAGCCGACCTCGCGGTCCTGGAAGCCGTAGACGCCCGTCTCGCCGGGGTTGCGGCCACAGGTCAGCGCCGGCCAGCACGCCGAGGACTCCGGCGGCACGATGCTGTCGATGGCGCCGGCGGACCCCTCCTCGGCCACGGCGGCCAGGTTCGGGAACTCCTCGAAGTGCTCCGAGATGAGACTGTACGGCACGCCGTCGATCCCGAAGAAGGCGACCCGTGGTGCGTCGTCGCCACGGATTCGGTCGATCAGACCCATGGAACTACGTTCTCCTTTCGAATACAAGAACCTTCTTCACTCGCCAACGGGGCGTTCGCTGGCGCGACGTCACCGCCCGCCCCGGTCGCGGTCCGCGACCGGACGACCGCACTCGGGGCAGTGCTCGCGGTCGGTCCTCGCGTCGTGATCGCCGTCCTGCCGGTCGGCGGGTACGACCGTCGGATGCGAGAGGCCGACGCCGCCGGTTCGTTCGGTGGTCATCGCGTCCGGAGGTACGGCCGCGCCGGCCAAAAGATTACCCATAATCATAACTCATTGCCGGCGACGGGACGATTACCCAGGGCTATTCCGCGCCCAGCGGCGCGAGACGAAGACTTATGGGGCGGTGTTTCGAAGCGGGGGCCATGTCGACCGAGCCGATCCATCCGGACTTCCGCATCGGGATCGGGTCGCTGCTGGTGTTCGCCGCCGTGGTCCTGGGGTTGCTCCTGGGGTACCCGCTCGCGGCCGCGTTAGCGTTGCTGGCCGGCGCCGGGCTGCTGGTCACCGGCGCGACGGGGTCGCCGCTGTCGGAGTTGCTGTCGGCAGTCCGGTGATCCGCCGTCGACGGACGGTGAACCGCCCGGCGCGGGCCGGCAGATCGAACGAGTTACGCGAACTGTTCCTCGTAGAGGTCCAGCGCGTGCTCGATGGCGTCTTTCGCGGCGTCCCTGTCCTCCCAGCCCAGCGTCTCGGTCTCCTTGCCGGGTTCGAGGTTCTTGTAGGTCTCGAAGAACTCGCTAATCTCCTCGCGGGTCTGCTCGGAGAGGTCTCCCAGGTCCTGGACGTGGTCGTACCGGGGGTCCTCGCTGGGGACGGCGATGACCTTGTCGTCCTGCTCGCCGTCGTCGTCCATCTTCATGAGCGCGACCGGCCGCGCCTCGATGATGCAACCGGGGAACGTCCGGTCCTCGACCAGGATCATGACGTCGAAGGGGTCCCCGTCGTCGTAGTAGCTCTGCGGGATGAACCCGTAGTCGCTGGGGTAGTGGACGTTGCTGTGGAGGACCCGGTCCAGCACGACGCCGGGGACGTCCTTGTCGTACTCGTACTTGTTGCGCTCGCCTTTCAGGCACTCGACGACCGCGTAGATCTCCTCCGGCGGGTTCGGTCCGGGTTCGAGGTCTTCCCAGAGGTTCGCCATGACACCCCCAACTGGGGTAGGACCGGGCAAATCCCTTTCGTAATCGGGCCATCCCGGCGCTCGCTTGCGATTCACCGCATCGAACACTATTGGTCAAAAAGAATACACTAATTATTTGGATGAAAGAGTTATGTGTCTCGATGACATGAGGCTAAATAATGTCAGAGGCACAAGCTGCCCTCGACGACAGAAGTATCGCTCGCGACCTCACGGCCTTCCAGCAAAACATCCTGGTCATTCTGAGCGAGGAGCCCATGTACGGGCTAGCCATCAAGCGTGAACTGGAGGAGTACTACGGCACCGAAGTCAACCACGGGCGGCTGTACCCCAACCTGGACGACCTCGTCGAGATGGGTCTCGTCGAGAAGAGCCAGCTCGACAAGCGCACCAACCAGTACGCCCTCTCGGAGGAGGGTCGCCGGGCCGTGCTCGACCAGCTGGCCTGGCAGCTCTCGAAGTTCGTCACCGAGGACGAACGCGCCGGCGAGGTCCGCGAGCTCGTCGAAGCGCAGCTGTAACCGGGCCGTCGTCCCCGACAGAACGGAAGTAAACCGGGCACCTCGCCCGCCACCGGTGGCGGGCACTTCCTTCCGGGCATCGAACCCGTAGCGACCCGTATTCATCTAGATAGTGAGCCGCCCCCGACGGCGACCGGTCAGTCCGGCGTCCGTCCGTCGCCGGCGGCCTCGGCGACCAGTTCGACCGACTCCTCGATTGTCTCGCGCTGTTGGTCGCTGGGCCAGGCGTTCCGCGGGAAGTACTCCGTCAGGAACTCCTCGACTTCCCCGGGGGTGGCCTCCTCGACGCGTTTCGCGTAGTGGTTGCCCATGAAGTCCGCGAACGCGGCGGCGTTGTCCCCGTGGACGTCGCCGTGGCGCCGCCTGACCCGGGCGACGACCTTGCGGTTGTGCGCCTCGACGGCGTCCCAGTCCTCGGGGTCGCCCGGCCCCGACAACGGAATCTCGGCCGCGCGGTCGGTGTCCTCGATGCGGTCGGTCCGCACCGTTCCGTCCTCCACCCACTCGTTCGGGTACAGCACCAGCACCTCCCGGTTGTCCTCCTCCCGGACGCGCGCGAGGTAGCCGTACTCCGCGAGCAACTCGTCCCGGCGCGCGCGGTGGGCCGCCGCCGTCTCCTCGTCGGCGGCGTGGCGCGCCTGGTGGGTGAGCCGTTCGACCGTCGCGCGGACGTCCTCCGTGAGGTCAGCCATTCTCGAACGCCTCGTTCGCCAGTTCGTCGGCGCGCTCGTTTACCTCCCTCGGGACGTGTCGGATCGACCAGTCGTCGAAGCCGTCCAGCAGTTCCATCGCGCGGACGCGTCTCTCCCGCAGGTCGGGGTCGTTGACGTCGTAGGTCCCCTTGATCTGCCTGACGATCAACTGGGAGTCGCCCTGCACGTCGACCGCGTCGAAGCCGAACTGCCGGGCCGTCTCCAGCACCCGGATCAGCGCCTCGTACTCGGCCTGGTTGTTCGTCGCGCGCCCGATGCGCTCGCCACCCTCGGCGACGATCCCACCGTCGTCGGCGACGACCCAGCCGACCGCCGCCGGACCCGGATTTCCGCGGCTCGCGCCGTCGAAGTAGCACTCGGCCGCGCCCGACGCGCTCGACCCCTCCGACTCCCCGAGGAGTTCGCGCCGCAACAGCGCCTCGACGTTCGCGGGCCGTTTGCCCTGCAGGACCACCTTCCCGTCGTAGGCGACCGCGACGGCGTCGTCGAGTTCCGCGCGCCAGAGTTCGTACTCCGTGTTGCCGTCCTCGACGGTCGCGCGCGCGCGCTCCAGCACGCCGCGGGCGGCCTCGACGTCGCACTCGATGACCGGCATTGACGTGAGGTGACCGGTACTCGCACAAACGTGTTCCGATACGGTTCGCGGGTCAGAACGGACCCGTTCGGCCGCCTTCCGGCGGTTTTACCCGATTCTCTCCCGATTTTGTTTTCGCTGAAGCCATAAATTACCTACCAAGGGTTTAAGGCCGTCGGTCCTGCTACTATAAAAGTGCGATGACACGGTCTACCCGCCAGCGGGAGCGCGAGTCGGAACGATCCGAGGAGGAGAAGGAGGGAGTACGGGACTGTCCCGAGTGTGGGTCCGACAACCTCGTCAAGAGTTCGGATCGCGGCGAGCTCGTCTGTGACGACTGTGGCCTGGTCGTCGAGGACGAGAAGATCGATCCGGGACCCGAGTGGCGTGCGTTCAACCACGAGGAACGCCAGGAGAAGTCGCGGGTCGGCGCCCCGACAACGCAGACGATGCACGACAAGGGGCTGACGACGACCATCGACTGGAAGGACAAAGACGCCTACGGACGTTCGATCTCCAGCAAGAAACGCAGCCAGATGCACCGGCTGCGCAAGTGGCAGGAGCGAATCCGCACCAAAGACGCCGGGGAGCGTAACCTGCAGTTCGCCCTGAGCGAGATCGACCGCATGGCCTCCGCACTCGGGGTCCCGCGCTCGGTCCGGGAGGTCGCCTCGGTCATCTACCGGCGCGCGCTCAAGGAGGACCTGATCCGGGGTCGGTCCATCGAGGGGGTGGCCACCTCCGCGCTGTACGCGGCCTGTCGCAAGGAGGGGATTCCGCGGAGCCTCGAGGAGATTTCGGAGGTCTCCCGCGTCGACCGCAAGGAGATCGGGCGAACCTACCGCTACATCTCCCAGGAGCTGGGCCTGGAGATGAAACCGGTCGACCCCAAGAAGTACGTTCCGCGTTTCTGTTCGGAACTGGACCTCAGCGAGGAGGTCCAGGCGAAGGCCAACGAGATCATCGAGAAGACCGCCGAGGAGGGCCTGCTCTCGGGCAAGTCCCCCACCGGCTACGCCGCCGCCGCCATCTACGCCGCCTCCCTGCTCTGCAACGAGAAGAAGACCCAGCGCGAGGTCGCCG
>CAYTAG010000038.1:0-19443 GCA_964435625.1 uncultured Halobacteriales archaeon
GCAGGCTCCGACGTCCGAGGAAGTGGCCGAGGCGTCCGGCTGTGACGTGGAAACGCTCAGGCGTGCGCTCGCGGCAGTTCGATTCAGCGACGAGGACGACGACTAAGGTGCGCTCGTTCCCCAACGCCGCTACAGAATCGGAAACGATAGCTGGAAGCGACCGGACTTCGAGAGCCGCCGATTCGAGGCCTTACCGCATCACCTCCCCGCCGTTCACGTTCAACGTCTCCCCCGTAACGAACCGCGCGTCCCGCAGATACGCCACCGCCTCCGCAATATCCGCAGGCTCACCGAAGAACCCCAGCGGAATCGCCTCCCGCTCGCGTTCCTTCTCTTCCGCACTCCGATCCGCGGTCATGTCCGTCTCGACGTGGCCCGGCGCCACCGCGTTCACCCGAATCCGGGGCGCGAAGTCCCGCGCGTGGCTCTTGGTCAACCCCAGCAGGCCGGCCTTCGAAGCCGCGTAGTGGCACTCCACTGCCGCGCCGGTGTGCGCCAGGATCGAGGAGACGTTCGTGACCGAGGGGGTCGGGTCGGCGGTGGAGTCCCGAAGGTGCGGGAGTGCCGCCTTCGTGACGTTGAACGCGCCGTCGACGTTCACGTCCATCACGCGGTCGAAGTCCGCGAGGTCCAGGTCCTCGGTGTAGACGTGCTGGTCGACCCCGGCGTTGTTGACCAGGTGGTCGACCCCGCCGAAGGCGTCGACGGCCGACTCGACGAGGGCCGTGGCGGCGTCGGGATCGCTGACGTCGGCCCGGACGGCGACCGCCGCGGCGCCGGTCTCGGCCTCGATCTCGTCGACGACCGCATCCGCCTTCTCGGCGCTGGCGACGTAGTTGACGGCCACGTCGTAGCCGTCGGCGGCGAACCGGCGGGCGACCGCGCGGCCGATGCCGCGGGAGGACCCGGTGACAATGGCGGCTGGCATACCCCCACGGAGGCGCCCCGCAGGAAAAAGCCGGCCGGTGGCGGCGGGCGCAACCTCTATCGTGGGGCCGCCCCACGGCCGGGACATGGACGGGGACCGGTCGAGGAAGACGCCGGCAGAGCGGCCAGCGGCCCCCGACGGCGGGGACGACGTCGAGGAACTCGCGGAGCTGCTGGAGGACCTGGACGAACTGGAGGAGATGTCCGACAGCCCCGAGGAGCGCGAGAAGGTGCGGGAGACCCGCCGGCACGCCATCCGGACGGTGCGAGCGCCGGCGACGTTCGGCCGGGTCATCCGGGGGTTCGACCGCTCGGACGCCGCGGAGGCGCTGCTGGGGAGCGTCCTGTTCGGCATTCCGATGATGGTCGAGGACGGCACCTTCGCGGTCGGCGAGTACGTCGCCGCCCACCCCCCGTACTTCGCCGGGACCGCCCTGTTCGGGATCGCCATGGTCGTCGGCATCCTCTACGTGGCCGACATCCAGGACGTGCAGGTCCACGAACCGCTGCTGGGGGTCGTCCCCCGGCGGCTCGTCGGCGTGCTCGCCATCGCGCTCGTCACCGCGACGGCGCTGGCGACCGCCTGGGGCCGGGTCGACTGGGCCGACCCGACGGTCGCGTTCGCGCAGGTCGTCGTCGCCGCCGTCCCGATGGCCATCGGCGGTGCGCTGGGGGACATCCTGCCCGGAAGTTGATCGGGCGACTCCGGGATTCGGTATTGACGACCGAAAGATCCTTCAAACCGGGACCTCGGTTGGGAAATCTCCACTGTCAAATGGTTCAAATATCTAGATCTAAATAGGTTCGTCCTCCGGAGTAATTGAATGCCCAAAACAAGATTAAAGTATTCGTATATTCCAATGTCACGATGGAGGTATCCGATGAAACGACGCCATGTCCTCAAGGCAACTGGTACCAGTGTAGTAGCCGGCCTCGCCCTCGCGGGTTCGGCGGGCGCCCAGGAAACGGGAACCGACGACGTCGAAACGAGCGCCAGCTGTGGCGACTGCGAGCGCGAGGAATGCTCGTGTGAGTGGTACGGTCCAAACGGCGAGTGTCAGTCCTGGGACTGCGAATGCGTCTTCGACTGTTCGCCGGACCACTGCCCCTGTCCGACGTAAATACACTTCCTCGATTTTTTCGTCGGTCGTCCGGTCCCCCTGCCGTGGTTCCCCTTGATCGCACCGATTAGTCGCGTTTTCACTCCGATTGCACGTCCGTCCTTTGGCGATTCTTGGGCTGGAAGGTCCACGTGTGGACTGGTGCGGTGGCGCGCGAGCAACGCGCGCGCCGACCGCACGGCCCCATCACCACGACCATCGACGGCAGGTCAGGACGGCGATTCCGTTCCCACGTCCAGCGCCTCGCGCGCCCGCTCCAGCAACCACTCCAGGCTGTCGGTCCCGAACCGATCCACGTGGGTGTACTTGATGGAGTGCTCGGAGGCCGCGAACTCCGCCGGGGTGAAAAAGCGGGCGTCGGTCGCGTCCGAGCCAGCCTCCACTGTTCCGGTCGTCTCCGACCGCGGGACCGCGTAGTCGATGCCGACCATGTACTGCTCCTCGACCGGTTCGCCCGCCTCGTCGTAGAAGTACGTGAGGTCCTCGGGGTCGACGGCGAGGCCGGTCTCCTCCTCAAGTTCGCGGGCGACACCCTCCCGCGGGGACTCCCCGAGTTCCATCCGGCCCGATGGGAGTTTCCACTCCCCCGGCGACCGGAAGTCCTCGACCAGCAGGACGCTCTCCCCGTCCACCACGGCCGCGCTCCCGCCAGGCGTCGGATTGTAGAACACGTAGTCCTCGCAGGACTCACAGCGGTAGATCATCGGGGTGTCGACCTTGCCGGCCATCGGCGTGTCGACGGCGGTGACTGCGGTTCCGCAGTAGGGACAGTACTCGGGTGGCTGGTTCATTGTGATCCGATGGCATGGTCGGTTTGGTGTTAGTTCTGGCGTCGGAATTTTCGTGATAGAAATAACTGGGTTCACCCCGGAGGCCTGAAAGAGTTGTGTGCTGAATACAGAGGATAAGTCCAGCAAGCAACCTCTTGGGATGATATAATGAAGAACGTGGTAACCAACTGACAGTTAATACATCAATAGATACTCTAAATGCCCTATAAGAGAAGGAAGCATTCCATTTTCCGTGGATGTTACTGTGATCTAGACATTGTCGTTACTACTATTTTTGGTCGTCACGCGTCAATCAGGTGGGTGCTGAGAAGGGAGACTGCGTGCTATATCGCGCAATTCTCTGTTTAGCTGCCAAGTGTGACAGCGTCCAACCCGTTCTAATCGGCGAAACTCACAGAGATGAACCCAGCTATACCCAGACGAGTCTGCATCCCGTTCCTTAAGATGCTCCACAATCTCATCCTCTGTGATGTCGATACCTCCCTGACGGGCCGTCTCAAGCAAACCGTGCAATTCTTTCCGTTTCTGGGCGTCTGTTAGCTCTTCCGCTTGATATATTTCGGTGGCCGCTTCCTTGATAGCCATGGGGGTGTTCAGCGCATCGCTCGTGAGGCCGGTATATCCGCGCGGGAGAACCCGAACAATGTCGAAATAGGTAGCAGTCACCTTCCCGAGTTCTGGCGACTCGCCGCCAGAATCCTTCTCGTAGACGCCGATAATCTCGTCCGCACCGGTTGCGAGGAGGTGGAAGCGTAAGAAGAAACTGAGATCATCCGGAAGAAGGTCAATCTCGGGCGTATCTCCGAGCACTACTGGATAGGTGGACGTTCGAGACTTTTGAATCTCGTGTTGGGCCGCCCGCAGGCGCTCACGGTAACCCCGCCGATAGCTACCAAGAATGAGATATCCGAGGGCATCCGGGCGTTTCAGGGGGTCATATTCGTCGTTCACGTATTCGGCGATATTGTCCCACTGCGAGGGGTTGAGAGGAGGGTGTTCCTTAAGCACTTGGTCAACAGCAGCATAGACTTCCGAACTGATGTCGGGGACGCTTGTGTCGCTCATTCCTTCCCCCCTTGATTGAGGCAACGAGACCGATACGGAAAAACCTTTTCCTAACCGGACCGGTTTGGCCAAGGTATTTATGCTTGTGTGGTTTAAGTGTGGATATGGCCGAAGAGCAGTCCCAGCGACCAGTGCCGCCTATGGAGCGAAAGCGAGAGGTGATGGAACTGATCTCGCAGGGCACCCGGCACCAGATCCTCCAAGCCATTCTCGGTCACCCGGAGCATCTTCCGACGATGGCAGAGCTCGACCACATGATCCCCGGCAAGTCCTACTCAACCATCGAAGAAGCTGCCGAAAACCTGGTGGAGGGGGGCGTCGTGGCAATCTACGAAGTGAGTAATGAGGCGATTAAAGAGGCCGGGCTAAGTGCTCGCGACAACCCTAACAAGTTCTACGGTCTGAGTGAAGAAGGAGTGCAGACACTCGGTGAGTTCGAGTTTCTTCGGTCGGTTCCAATTCTTCGGGCTGCATACGACAATACAAACCAGACAGAGAAAACCCAACGGCATCAAGATGCTCTCCGGCCGGACCTCCCAGAGTCAGTCGTATCTGCCCTCGCCTTCGACGAGGATAATGTCGAGACAGCTAAAAGCAAACCGAAGGCGAACCGGGCCATATTTGCCGCCGAGGCCAACAACACGAACGAAGACGTGTTCAATGAGGTGTTCGAAGAGGAAGGTTGATGCCAACCCAGCTAACAGTTTAATATCCTCCCGCGGCTAAGGCTTTCATCGGGGATCTTCGTGCTGGCCAAATCGTCACCTAGTGTTAACTATTGCCCTATAGATTTAGCACGGTTACTGAAACGCGTCAGACTTGGGAATTCTTCCAGAGTCAACCAGATGTGGCCACCTGACGAATATGCACCAACGCAATGCCCTCTCGACTCTCCTCACAACCACCCCTCCTGCCGGAAGTACGCCAACATCACCCCCGCCACCAGCCCCATCCCCACCATAACGGCCGGATACCCGTACGTCCAGCCGAGTTCGGGCATGTTGTACGGACTCCCCTCGAAGTTCATGCCGTAGACGCCCACCACGAACGTCAGCGGGAGGACGATGGTCGCAACCACGGTGAGTTTCTTCATCACCTCGTTGGTCGACATCGACAGGGCGTTCAGGTAGATATCCCGCGCGCCCGCGGCCAGGTCGCGGTAGGTCTCCACGAGGTCGACCAACTGGACGACGTGGTCGTAGACGTCGCGGTAGTACTTCTCGGTGTCCTCGCTGACCTGATCGGGGTCCCCGCGGGCGAACGTCGCCAGCGCCTCCCGCGTGGGCCACAGCAGTTTCCGGATCGACAGCAGGTCCCGGCGGACCTCGTTGATCCGGTGCAGCGTCTCCTGGTCGGGGTCGACGAGTTCGTCCTCGGCGCGCTCGATGCGACCCTCGACCTCGTCCAGCAGCGCGAAGTACCCGTCGACGACGACGTCGACCACCCGGTAGGCCGTGAAGTCCGGCCCCTGGCGCAGCAGGCGGGGCTCCTCGCGCTGGACGGCCTCCCAGACGCGGTCGACGCCGTCGATCCGCTCGATGGAGACGGTCACCAGCCAGTCGTCCCCGACGAACAGCCCGACGGGGACGTCCGTGACCTCCTCCTCGAAGGTCGTCTCCCCGCGGGTCAGCCGCGCGGTCTTGACCAGCAGGAACGTGAACGCGTCGAACTCCTCGGTCTTCGCCCGGACATCGTTGCGCACGTCCTCGATGGAGAGTTCGTGCAGGTCGAACGCGGCCGCAACCCGGTCGAGTTCGTCCGGGGTAGCTTCGCTCGCCCGGACCCAGGTCGTCCCGCTGGCGCCGCGGGCCGCGGCCAGCGCCGCCTCGGTCCCGGCGTCGTGCAGTTCGACGCCGTCGGCCGTGTAGACGACGGCCTCGACGGTCACGCCACCACCTCCCGGTCGGTCGCGTTGCCGATGGCCAGCAGCGTGATGCCCACCATGACCGCCGTCACCGAGAACGCCCGGCCCTCGTAGGGGACCGACAGGCCGACCGCGTAGCCCAGGAGGCCGCCGCCGGTCAGGACGACGCCGACCCGCTGTGTGCGGTTCATGCTCGCCACTCGCCCGTCAGCGAGAAAAGAATTGGCGCCGCGGCGTGGCCGGCGACCGCCGTCGAAGCGGTCCCGTCCGGAGTCCCGCGTTGCATCGCGCCGGGCGTCCCACGAGCGAGGCCACCCCCGACGTTCATGTCGCCGGTCACCGTCCCCACGAACATGGGAGACGTCACCGACGAGCGCCGCGAGCTGATCCGGGCGGACCCGTTCTGCGAGTTGCTGGGGATGGAGGTGCGGACGGTCGCGGCCGGTCGGGCGGAGACCGTGCTGGAACTGGCCGACGAGCACCTGAACTTCCACGGGGTGCCCCACGGCGGCGCCGTCTACTCGCTGGCGGACGCCGCGTTCGCCGCGGCTTCGAACGCCGAGGGCAAGGACGCATTCGCGCTGGAGACGAACGTTTCGTACCTGGAGGCGGTCGACGTCGGGACGACGCTGGTCGCCACCGCCGAGCGGACCCACGAGGGCCGCCGGACCGGCGAGTACGAGGTGGTCGTCCGGACCCAAGAGGGCGACCGCGTGGCGACGTTCCGCGGCCGGGTTTACGAACCGTAGCGGAACTTCGAGCGTCGACTCCGGGAGCTATCGAGTGCGGATTGCGGTGGCGCGCACGCCACCGCAAACAGTCTCGGGTACTCGTCTCCCCGTCGGACTACCACGCCGTCCAAGACCGACTCCTTAATCCGTGTACCGCCCGGTTTCCATGCCACACTCCAGGCAGATGGTGACGACGGCCTCGCCGTCGTCCGCGAGTTCGACCGTCGCGGGCGTCCGGTAGCCGCAGTTGACGCACTCCCGGAGGAGGTGGAGGTCGCCGGACTCCTGGGGCGCGCCGATGGCCAGCGCGACGACGCGCTCGTCGCCGGTGTTGACCCCGCGCTGGGACTCCCCGGGCCCGAACCTGATCGCCTCCCCGGCGGACACCTCGACCTCGCCCTCGGCGGTCTCGAAGGTGACCGTCCCCGCCTGGAGGTAGAACAGTTCCTCCTGGTCGGCGTGGCTGTGGTAGCCGAACGCGAAGCTCTCGCCGGGGTCGAGTTCGTAGTAGTTGATCGCCACGTGCTCGGCGTCCAGCGCACGCGACAGCGGCCGCTTGACGTCCGCCGGTCCCATCCGGTCGTCGACCTCGTCGATGCGGACCTTCTCCATGCCCGGGTAGTCCGCGGGGCGACGACTAAAGGGTTGGCGGCGGGGCGGACGGGCACGCGGAACTACCGCCCGGCGTGCGAATCGGACGGCCGGGTGTGCACCGCGGCTCGCCGTCGCGTTCTGCGGCACTCGAAAAAGCGGTGGGCGGCACCCGAGTCGGCAAGACCCTACAGGTGGTCGTGTAGCCAGCTGGTCAGGTGGGTGCTCTCGCGGTCTTCGACGTCGCGGTCCTCGAGGTCGTCGATCAGGTGTTCGTCTGACATGTCCGCTTGCCGTTTGAAACTACTGACACATAAATATTCGCCAGCTTACATTCGTTCGAATCCGAACGACGTGAACTGAACGGTCCTCCCGCTCCGAAACAACTATTAGGCGTTCTACACATTCGGTCGCTATGACGGTCCTGTTGGTCGGGCGGGATTACGGCCACGAGTTCGGACTGATGCGCGAGGCGGTCGAACAGCGGGGTGGTACCGTCGAGGTCGTGGACGTCGACGACTGGCCCAGCGAGAAGCCGATCACGCTGGACGGGGCCGCGAAGACGGTCCGTATCGGCTCCCGGGAGTACGGGTTCGGGGAGGTCGAGGGGGCCTACGTCAAGGTGAACTGCCTGTTCCTGCCGGTCGTCGAGGACAGGGTCGACGGGACCGTCAGCGAGAGCGAGAACCCCTACGCCGCGATGACGCAGTTGCGCGAGTACCGCGGGGCGTTCCTGAGCATCTTCGAGACGCTCGCCCACCACGGGACCACCGTCGTCCCGAACGCCGACGCCTTCCGGTGGGAAGAGGTGAAACCGTACGCCTGTGAACTGTTCGAGTCCCTGGGACTGGCGACCCCCGACTGGCTGACGACCGTCGATTCGGCGGCGGCGAAGCGGTTCCTCCGGGAACACGGGACGGTCGTCTACAAGCCGGTCGCGGGGTTCGGCGGCGTGAACCTGCTGACCGCCGAGGAGGCCGACCAGCTGGACGAGTTCGCCACGCCGGTGCTGTTCCAGGAGTTCGTCCCGGGCGAGGACGTCCGCGCGTACGTGGTCGACGGCGAGTACCGGGGCGCGTTCCGGTACGTGACCGACGACGACGACTTCTCGTTCAAGGCGTCGCCCGGGAACCCGGACGCGGAGGCGGTCGAACTCCCCCAGGACGTCAGGGACGCCGTCTGCCGGGCGGTCGAGGCGTCCCCGACGAACTACTCGGCGGTCGACCTCCGGCGCCGGGACGACGGCTCGTTCGTGGTGCTGGAGACGAACCCGGGCGGCCGGTTCATGCTGGCCGACTCCGCCGGCGTGACCGACGTCGCCGGTGCGCTGGCCGACTTCGTGCTCGACGGATGAACCGGGAAGTTCTGATCGAGGACCCCGAGTACGGGTTCGAGTCCTGCGAGGTCGAGGGGTCGTACTTCCTCCGGTCCGGGGACGGCGACTTCCGGCAGGTCAACGAGGCGGTCGTCGACCTCCTCGAAAAAGTCGCGGCCGACGAGTTGACGAGGGAGGGCCTCCGGCGGCAGGTCGAGGGCGGCGAGGCCGTCCTCGCCCCGGAGTCGTCGGCGTCGGCGGAGGAGGCCCTGGACCTCCTGGACCGCTACGTCGAGCAGGGATTCCTCCGCGAGGACGAACCGGTCGTCAGGCTCGTCCCCCCGGCGGACGTCAGGCTGTGGCCGCGCGTGCTCCTGTTCGTCGGCGTCTTCGCCGTCGTCGGCGCTGCGGCCACGGGGATCGCGCTCCGGGGGTCGTTCCCGTCGCTACTTGACGCCGAGACGATGGTCGTCGGGACGTTGCTGTCGTTCCTGTACGTCGGCGTCCACGAGTACGGCCATTACCTGCCGAGCAGCCGCCACTTCGAGGCGTCGATCCGCCTGGACTTCGTCAACGGGGTCGTCCCGGCCGTCGTCACGGACACCACGGGGTCGTGGATGCTCCCACGGAACCGCCGCATCTGGATCAACCTCGCCGGGCCGTTGCTGGAACTGGTCGCCGCCCTCCCCTTCGTCGGTCTCTACGTCCTCCGGCCGGGGGACCCGCTCGTCCAGCTCGTCCTGCTCGCGGTCTTCGGGCACGTTTTCTTCTCGCTGAACCCGCTGATCCACGGCGACGGGTTCTGGATTCTCTGTGACCTGTTCGGGCTGGTGAACGTCAGGAGCCGGGGTCGGGCGGACCTCACGGACGGGAAACTGTCGTGGGCCGCAGCCTACGTCGTGGTCTCCTATGGGTTCGGGGCGTTGCTCGCGCTCAACGTGGTCGTCATGACGGTGTGGTTCGCGGGCCTGCCCGGCCTGCTGTTGCTCGCCCCGTTCGTCCCGCTGTTCGTCCTCTCGAAGACGGATTACGACCTCCGGCCCGGGTGGCTGTAGGCCACCGGAACCAGCGAGGGCCGGCAGACGGGTCAGGCGGCGTCGCCGATGGTCCGGTCGAGGAACGACTGCACCCACCGCTGGACGCGAACCCGGTTTTCCGCGTCCGTGATCGTGTGGGCCTCGTCTTCGAGGACGTGGGATTCGACCTCGGCGCCCGCCTCGCGGGCGGCCTCGACGAACTGCAACGTCTCCTCGACGGGTACCCGGGCGTCGTTCTCGCCGTGGACGGCCAGCAACGGGACCGCCAGGTCCGCCGCGCGGTTTACCGGGCTAATCTCCGCGAGGAACTCGCTGTCGTCCTCCGGCGACCCGTACTCGGCCACCCGGAGCGGCCGCCGCGAGGGACTGGTGTTCTCCAGGAAGGTGAGGAGGTCGGTGATCCCCGCCACCTCGACGACGCCCGCCCAGCGGTCCGGATAGGTCGTCGCGGCCAGCAGGGCGAGGTAGCCGCCGTACGACGAGCCGAACAGCGCGACGCGGTCGGGGTCGACCGCGTGGTGGTCGGCGAGCCACTCGGTCCCCGCGCGGACGTCCTCGACGACGTCGGGTCGGTTCCGGCCGTCGTCGAGCCCCGCGTACTCGGCCCCGTACCCGGCCGACCCGCGGACGTTCGGTTCGAGGACGACGTACCCGGCGTCCAGGAACGCCTGCACCCGGCCGCTGAAGTCCGGCCGGCGCTGTTTCTCCGGGCCGCCGTGGAGGTCCACGACGGCCGGCCGGGGGCCGTCCGCGTCCGCCGGCACCGACAGCAACGCGGGTACCTCCAGGCCGTCGAAGCTCTCGTAGCGAATCACCGTCGGCCGGACGAGCGAGCGGTCCGCCAGGCCGACCAGGCGGCTCCCGGTCCACCGCTGGCAGGTCCCGGCCGAGAGGTCGACGACGTAGACGTTCGGCACCGCCGCCCGCGTGGAGACGGTCATCGCCACGCGCTCGCCCGAGGGTGCGAACGCCACCTCGCCCATCACGCCGTCCGGCGTCTCGGGGACCGACAGCGCCTCCGTCTCGGTCGGCCCGGTCAGCCGGCCGGCGCGGAACTCCGAGTACCCGTCCACGTTCAGGCCGTAGACGAACCGGCCGCTCGGGGCGTGGAGGTTGATCCCGTCGACGTTCCAGTCGCCGCCGTCGAGGACCGGCGCCAGGTCGCCGCTTTCCAGGTCCAGGCGCGCGACGTAACTGGTGTCGGCCTCGTAGTCGGTGACCAGGTAGAGGGCCTGGCCCTCCGGCCCCCAGTTGACGCTCCGGTAGCGGGCCTCCTCCGGGGGCGTGACGTGGCCGACCTCGCCGTCCGGCAGCGACAGCCGGAAGAGGTCGACGTCGCTCGCCGACCTGGTCCGCCGGACCGCGAGGGACCCGTCGTCGGGACTCCACCCGAGGACGTCGAACCAGCCGTCGCCCTCGTACACCAGGTCGGCCGATTCGTCGTCGACGTCTCGGACGTAGACGTCGAACGCGGACGGGTCCCGCCGGTTCGCGGTGAACGCGAAGCGGTCGCCGCCGTGGCTCCAGCCGCCCCAGCGGTGGGTCGCCTCCGGGGCGTCCGTCAGCGGCGTCGACCCGTCGGCGTCGAGCCGGTGGTAAGCCACGGACTCCTCGCCCGGGGGGGCCGTCCCGACGACGAGCACCGGGCGTGCGGGCGACCACTTGGCGAAGATCACCCGGTCGTCGATGGCCGTGAGCGGCCGGGGCCAAGCGTCCGGCGTCGAGAGCACGAAGGCCTGGGGGTCGCCCGTCGCCTCGTAGACGAAGGCCAGTCGCTCGCCCGCCGGACCGAACGACGGATCGTAGGCCCGCGGGTGCCTGAGCAACGGACGGACGTTCACGACGACACCCCCGTCGCTGCCGGCGTCGCCGGACTCCTCGCGGCGCCCGGCCCGTCTTGGCCGTCCACTCGGTTACCGTGTTCCGGGGAGGCCGCCTCCGCGGAACCGTCGGCCCCGGCCGGGCCTACGGACGCCAGACGCATCGGAACCCGATCTCGTTGTGGCGGTCGGTCATCAGGTCGCTGCTCCGGTAGACGGCGGTGGTCATCTCGGGGATGGAACTCCAGGTGCCGCCGCGCGTGGTGGGGAACGCCTGGATGCCCTCGATGAGGTGACCGTGGGCCTTCCGGCGCCGGTGTTCGAAGATGGGGTGCATCTCCTGGCGGCTGTAGTAGTTGGTCTTCGTGTACTCCCAGATGTTGCCGACCATGTCGTAGACGCCGAAGTCGCTACGCCCCTCCGGGAAGGCGTCCACGGGGGTCGTCGTGGTCTCGGGGACGCCGGCCATCCTGTCGGCCGTCTTGATGACCTCGCGCCACTCGTCCCAGGTGTCGATCTCGGCGTCGAAGGCGTTGCCGGCCCAGTTCAACCGGTCGGGGTCCCACTCGTCGCCCCACGGGAAGACGTTGCCGTCGGGACCGCGGGCCGCGATCTCCCACTCCTCCTCGATGGGGAGGTCCTTGCCGGCCCAGTTGGCGTAGGCGTAGGCGTCGTAGTAGTCGGTCCCGGTGGCGGGGTGGTCCGGCCCGTGCCGGTCGTCGTGGAGGGTGTTCCGGCGGTGGTCCTTGTCGTCCGGCTCGCTGGGGTGGCAGTACTCGTGATCGAGGTCCCCGATCTCGGCGGCGAACTCGTCGTACTCCGCGTTGGTCACCGGGTACTCGTCGACGTAGTAGGTGTCTATCTCGACCTCGTAGGGCTCGGTGTAGTCCCCGGCGGTGAACCGGTTGACCGGCAGGTCCTCGCGGTCGACGCCGACGGTGTACCGGCCGCCCGGAATCTCGACCATGCCGTCGGGCGGATCGGCGTCTACCGGTTCCCCGTCCGCGGGACCGTCCGCGTCGCCGTCCGGTTCGATCCTGACGAACGGGTGGGGCTTGCTCAGTTTGTCCGGCGGGAGGTGCCCGAACTCCTGGTAGTGGTCCTCCAGGCGTTCCAGTTCCCCGACGTGGTCCGAGCCGAAGATCCGGGTCTGGGTCTCCAGGACCGTCGCCCCGCCGACGCCGACTTTCCCCTCGGGCTGTTTGAGGCGCTCGCTGGGCCACCCGATCAGCGAGACGATGTCGTCGATGGACCGCTGGAGGCGGTGCTCGCCGAGCAGCCGGATGGCCTGGAAGGCCACGAAGTCCTCGTCGTCGTGGCACATGTCCACCAGGAACTCCTGGGCGAACACGTTGTCGAGGTTCTCGACGGCCAACTCCAGCATCGCGTAGCGGACGTGCGCCGACGGATGCAGCGCGGCCATCCCGAACACCTCGGCGATGGCGTGGTCGGTCTCCAGGGACGCCACCGTCGCCCTGACGGACTCGACCACCTCAGCGACTTCGTCGGGGTCGCGCCCGTCGATCTCGGCCGGGTCGAACTGCTCGACGACCCCCCCGGCTCGTTCCAGCTCGCTGTCAATATCTGCCATGCTCCTATGAACCCCTGCGCTCAATGTAAAAAAAAGCTACGTTCAGTTGAACTGAATTACCAGTCTTTCGTGAACGCGTCGACGTACGACTCGTTCTGGGTCTCGGACTGCTCGTTGACCCATTCGGTTGCCCAGGACATTGTTTTCTCACCTCCGACGGCCACATTCGTGTAGATGCACAATAATTTTTTTGGATATGAGTCACAATAATTATACGGACGGCGTCCGGCCGTGTGGTGGCCAGTCGCCCTCGGGGCGGTCGCGGGAAAATAACGAATCGATTCATGAAAAAATCTATGAGTATCGGACGAATTGATGTGGGCATGGCGGACAGAACGGAGGTGCTAGACCTCGTCCCCGAAGAAGGGGGACCGGGGTACATCGAACTGGAAGCCGACGGACAGTTCCACGTGATACTGGGAACCAAAGAGGAACACGACGGCATCAAGGTCCAGGCGACCAACCCGTCCGTCGTTCGGTTGCTGCTCGAAAGCGAGGACTTCGAGCCCGAAACGTACTACTGCCGTCTCGTCGACGGGGGCGGGACGAAACTCGACCCCGAACCGCTCGCGGCACGACGCGGCGAGGTCGAGGTGATCGGCGGCGTCGAGGGGATGCTCCCGTACGACGCGGTTAGCCTGACCGGCGACGGTGACTCCCGGTCGATCGGGGACCTCATCGGCGCCTGAGGCCGGGCGTGGCCGTCAGTCCTGCGGACTGACGGCCACGTCGGCGGAGGCGGTGCCTGCGGGCGATTCGACGAGGTGAACCAGCGCGAAGCCTGCCAGGAACAGCCCCCCGAGCGCGACGATTGCGAACAGCGGTCCGGAGACGTCGGCGATCCGACCGCCGATAGGCTGGAGGGGAATCCTGAACAGCGCGTAGGCCATGGAGACGGTACTGAGGACGGTCGCCCGGCCGACGGATCCGGTCCGGTCGTTGACGAACCCGCTGGCTATCGGGGACATCACCGCCCGGCCGACCTTGGCTACGAAGAAGACGGGCAACACCGCGATGGGGGCCAGCAGCGGAGCCACGAGCGCGAGACCGACGACCAGCGGGACGAGCACGATGGTCCGTCCAACGCCGAGGGCGTCCTCGATGCGGCCGGCGTACTGACTTCCGATTGCGCCGAGCACCGTGAACGCGGCGTACAGCGGCCCGAGCACTTCCTCGGGGAAGCCGAGCACGTCGACGGTGACCGGCTGGATGAACTCGTCCACGCCGGTGATGACCCCGAAGAAAAGCGCCATGTAGAGGACGAACGACCGGACCGGCGGGACGCTGAGGCTTTCGCGGACCACGGGGAGCGCCTCCCTGACGGTGAACGCGTCCTCGTCGTCGTCCTCGTAGATCCGGTTCTGCGGCAGGGTCACCAGCACGACGACGCCGAGGGCGTTCAGGGTGGCCGCCGCGACGAAGGGGAGTCGCGGGTCGAGGCCGTAGAGTACACCAGCGACGAGCATCGTGCCGGCGCTCGTCCACATGTTCACCGCGCCGCCGCGACCGCGGACGTGGGTGTACCGTTCCTCGTCGAAGCGGTCCTTGAGGACGTCGTAGAGCCACGCTTCGTTGGTGCCCGACCTGAACGTCTGTGCGAACGACCACACCAGCCAGATGGCGACGAAGCCGAGAAACGTCCGTGCGAAGGCGAACCCGCCGACCGAGACGGTGTACAGGACGGAACTGACGATCAGGCTGTTCCGTCGACCGATGCGGTCGCCCAGGTAGCCCGTCGGGATCTCCCCGACGACGATGAACGCGGCCGAGAGGCTGTTCAACAGCGCAATTTCCGTAAAGTTGAGCCCCCGACCGAGCAGGAAGATGGTGAACACCGGCCAGAAGAACCCGAACGTGACCGTCGCCTCGTAGAGGTAGTACTTCAGGACGATAGCCGGCGGTCGGTCGAATGGGAGTGCTCGACTCATCTCGTCGGCTGGTTTCAGTTCGTCGATGGTCCCTATAAAATGTAGTACTTTTCCGGCGATGTTGCGGACCGAGCGCGTCCCCGGACGCGTCGGCTTCCCGGCGCCCGAGCGGGAAGCACGTCGAGGACGTAGCGTTGCCCGCCACCGGCCGAACCCCCCGGACGAGCGTTAGGCCGACCTAAAACCGGGGGACGCGAACCGGTTCGCCACATACATTTAAGTTGACGCTGTCCGTTCACCCGGTCACATGGCCATCGATCCGCAGTTTAACGAGAACCGCGAAGTCGTCGACGAACACGAGGGCCACGACGTCTGGGGGCCGGTGAACGAACCCGATGAACTCGGGATCCACGGCACCCACGTCGCGGTGGACTTCGACCTCTGCATCGCCGACGGCGCCTGTCTGGAGGACTGCCCGGTCGACGTCTTCGAGTGGGTCGACACCCCGGACCACCCCGAGAGCGAGCGGAAGGCCGACCCGACCCACGAGTCCCAGTGCATCGACTGCATGCTCTGTGTCGACGTCTGTCCGGTCGACGCCATCGACGTCGACTCCGGCCGGGCCGGCGGCGGCGACGGCGGCTGGTAGGCGCCGCGGTCCCCGGCGCACTCTTCCGCGAGTCTACCTCTCACCTTCGGTGGCGTCCCGACGGCGTGGGCTACTCCGTGGATTCGACGTCGATCTTCTCCTCGAGGTCCGCGATCTCCTCGGACTCGGAGAGTTCCTGCAGTCGCTCGCGGAAGTGCTTCTCGCAGAGTCCTACCTTGACGCCACCCGTCTCGGCGGTGACGGCAGCCTCCCCGTCGCAGTAGTGACAGCGCATACACCACCCCTAGGAGTCGGGTGATTTTCAAGCCTGCGCTCCGCACGCCGTCCGTCCGACGGGCGTCAGTCGGGCGTCCGCTCCAGGGCCGCACGGAACCGCCGGTAGTCCCCGGCGGACGGTCCCGCCAGGCCCAGTGTCCGCTCGTGGGCGTCGCTGCCGCCCGTCGGCAGGAGGTCGTGCTCGCGGACCGCCCGCTCGACCGGCGCGGGATCGATCTCGCGCCCGTATGGGTAGTACAGCTCGACGGCGTCCAGGTCGGCCGCCAGGCCGAGCGCGGCCGCCGGGTCGTCGTACCGTAGCGGGTGGGCGAGGCCGACCAGGCGGCAGGCCTCCCCGAGCAACTCGACCCCGCGCTCGAAGGAGGGGACCTCGCGGGCGACGAAGAAGGGGTCGCCGTCGCCGATCAACTCCTCGAAGGTCTCCTCGTAGCCGTAGTCGGCGTCGGGGTGGTCGGCCACCGCGCGGGCGATGTCGGGCCGGCCCAGCCCCGGCTCGACGGCCACGTCGAGGTCCACGCCGAGGTGGTCCTCCAGGCCCTCGACGATGGCGCGGCCGCGCTCGACGCGGTCGCGCTGGATTCGCTCGACCTCGCTCGCGAGAGCGTCGGTCGGCTCGACGCCGTAGCCCAGGAGATCGATCCGCTCTCCACTTCCCGGTTCGACGCGCAACTCGATGCCGTGGACGACCGTCACGCCGTCGCGCTCGACGACGGGGTCGTCCAGGTCCGGGTGCAGGCGGTCGTGGTCGGTGACCGCGACGGCTTCGACGCCCGCCTCGCGGGCGGCCTCCGGGAGCGTTTCCAGCGTCAGCCGGCCGTCCGAGTTCGTCGTGTGGACGTGCAAGTCCGCGACGACCATGCCGCGGATTGGAGGGACGCGGGGAAAGCGGTTCGGGTTTCACCTAGGCCCACTCGACGACGCCGTCCAGGTCCAGCGGGACCGACCCCTTGCGGTACCCCTCGACGGAGCCGTCGGGCCGGCAGCGGAACACGACCGCGGGCCGGTGGCCGACGCCCGGCCGTTCGCCGCGGACCTGGGCCCACTCGTCGTCCCGGAAGGAGGTGCAGTCGACGAACATGACGACGCCGCCGCCGTGCTCCTGGAGTTGTCCCCCGGCCTTCGTGCCGCCGGTCTCCCGGACCGCGACGACCGGGCTGCCGGCCGACCGACGGCTCGGCGGCGTCGGACGGGTGACCTCGACGAGGCTGGCGCGGCCGTCCCGTTCGGCGCGGAAGTCGATGAAGTGGCCGGTCGTCACCTCGATCTCGGGGACGATCCCGTAGCCGGCCTCGACCAGCACCTTCGCGGCGTCGAACTCGCCCATCAGCGCGTCCATGCGCGTCCGGTCGAGGTACTCGCTGGTCCCGAGTTTGCTCGCCATCGTGTACCGGTAGTCGTCGAGGGCGCCGGTCCGCAGCGCCGACTCGTAGAACGACAGCGCCTCCTCGCGGGTTGCGTCCGGGAACCCGGCGGCGTGCTCCCGGAAGAACCGCCGCGACGTCTCTCGGCCGTCCTTCGAGAAGAACACGGGGAGGAAGAACCACGCCACGTACTCGAAGTCCGCGAGCCAGGGGTCCTCTTCGGCGAGGTCCGCCAGCAGGACGCGCTGTGCCCACCGGGAGATCGGGTAGGGAACCTCGTCGAAGGTGAACTTCTCGGTCCGCCAGAGGGCGCTCGGCGTCTCGGTGTTGCCCAGCCAGTAGGCGCCGTCGTCGTTCCAGCAGAACAGCGCCATCGAGCCGTCGTCCATGTCGAACCGGACGGCCGCGTGTCCCGGCGGTGGGTCGAACCGGGGCGTGGACCGCCCCGCGCCGAGGTTGCCGTCCAGCGGCCGGTAGAGGTCGTGCTCGACGCGGTCGTCGCTCCAGGCCTCCGTCGAGTGCCGGAACCGTAGCGGACTCGCCACGTACGACCGTACCCTCCCTGCTGGCTTACGCGTTGTGTTCGGCACTCGCCCCTGTGACCCACGTGGGGCGACGGACCCTCCCGGAATCCCCCCTGTTCGACCGTTACATTGATAGTCAATAGTTACCAAGTATCGCTGTGGTTCACATGTCAATGGGTGCCTACGACGAGGACGAACACGAGCGTCGCGAGCGGAAGGCGAGCTCGGTCGACGCGAGCTTCGACGACGAGCGGACGGAGTACCGCGGCGACGTCGAGTTCGACGCCGGCGAGTCCACCGAGGACCTCCTCGATCAGTTCCGGGAAATCAAATCGGAGTGAACGACGGGTTTCTCGACGACCTCGGGCGTCGATCACGGGTCCGGTAGCGACGCGGCCACCGCAGGTACTCGCCGGGGTTCGGCGTCCCCATTAGCGGCGCCCGGTGCCGCCGTGGACCGCGGCGAGCCGCACGTTTCAATAGCGTCGGGTGCCCACGCCCGTGCATGGATCCCGCGGTACTGCGCGAGGACATGGTCGACAGCCTCGAACACGAGGCCAAGGACTTCGTCGAGAGCGACCGCGTCAGCATCGCGATGCGGACGGTCCCGCGGGAGGCGTTCGTCGACGACGAGCGCGGCGCCTACGAGGACCGCGACCACGAGCACCTCGGTTCGCGGGTGCTGTCGCCCTCCAGCGTCGCGCGGTTGCTCGAAGCGCTCGACGCGCAAGCCGACGATAGCGTCCTCGTCGTGGGGGCGGGCGTCGGCTACACCGCCGCCGTCCTCGCGGAGATCGCCGGGGAGCGCAACGTCCAGGCGGTCGACATCGACCGCCGCCTCGTCCTGACCGCCCGGTCGAACCTCGCGGACGCGGGGTACGAGGGCGTCCTCGTCGACCGCCGCGATGGCGCCGAGGGACTCCCCGAGTACGCTCCCTACGACCGGGTACTGCTGGAGGCCGCCGCCGTCCGCCCGCCGCGGTCCTTGCTCGACCAGCTCGGCGAGGACGGCCGGCTGGTGATGCCCTCCGGGAACCGCCAGCAGACCCTCGTCGCGGTCGACCGCGACGGCAAGGTCCGCGACCGGTTCGGGCCGGTCCGGTTCGAGCCGCTTCTGGTCTCCGGCGAGGAGACCAGCGCCATCGAGCGGAACCGGACCGTCCGCGAGGACCGCGAGCGCGCCGAGCGGGCCAACGAGCGGCGCAAGGGCTGGGAGCACGACTGGATCGACTGGGACGGCGTCTGAGCGCCAGCCCATTTCCGGTCGGTCCTCGAACGGGGAGCGGCCTAGCCGTCTTCCGCGATCACGAGTATCTCCGTGTTCTCGCGTTCGTCGGCGTACTGGCTGCCGGCGGGCGGTTTGATCTCGATTGACAGGGTGCCCTGGTCCTGGTTCGGGCCGAGGCTCGGGTCGATGGTCACCTCCGCGGTCCCGTTCGGTCCCGTGGAGGCCGTCCTGATCTCCGAGAGCGTCGCCGTGCCGCCGGAGACGACGACGGTCGCGTCCGACACGGGGTCGCCGCTGGTGTCGACGACCTGCAGGGTGACCGTCTCCTCGCCGGCGGCCACCACCTCGGGTTCCGGTTTCGCGTCCAGTTCCTCGACGGTCAACCCCTGGATGCCGCCGAGCATGTTCATCATGACGCCGAGGCTGGCGACGCCGACGACGAGCGCGATGACCAGCCTGATCGGCAACCCCTCGATGGCGCGGTCGTCCTCGATCAGCGTTGGCATGGCGACGCTGGTCCCGGCTTCGGACTTAAAGTTGCGGACGCCGGGGCCTGGCAGTGTTCAGATAAATCGAGTTCAATGGGGGGCCACCTCGAAAGCCTCCGGGTGCTCTCTGGAGGCGGTATCTTGGTCACCACCGCCCAGAAAGCCCCCGGGCGCTCTCTGTCGACGGTCACTTGGACAGCACCAGCCAGAAAGCCCCCGGGCGCTCGACTTCCGT
>CAYTAG010000039.1:0-19278 GCA_964435625.1 uncultured Halobacteriales archaeon
CGATCTACAACGTCGCCTACTACAAGAACGTCGGCGAGGACGTCCAGGGCGAGGAGATGCTGGTCGAGTTCGACGACTACTTCCTGCGGACGCTGGAGGCCAACGACGTCGACGTCGAGGCGGTCAAGCGGGAGGCCCAGGCGCAGATGGCCGAAAACGAGTTCGACGGCGTCGAGGGCCTGGAGACGGTGCCGGACGCCATCGCGGAGTTGTTCGTTACCACCCAGGACCTCTCCGCGAAAGCGCACGCCGCGGTCCAGTGCGCCTGCCAGGAGGGGGTTGACTCGGCGATCAGCAAGACCGTCAACGCGCCCAACGAGGACACCGTCGCGGACGCCCGCGAGGTGTTCGAGTACGTCTACGAGCACGGCGGCAAGGGCGTCACGTACTACCGCGACGGCACCCGGTCGAAGCAGGTGTTGACCACGCGCGCGAAAAACGCCGAGTTCGCCGACGAGAGCGAGGCCGCCGAGCAACTGGTCGAGCAAATCCGGGACGTGTTCGGCGGCGTCGAGGCGTTCGTCGAGAGCGAGGAGGTCCGCGAGGCCGTCGACGAGGAGATCCAGGAACTACTGGGGGCCGCCGACCGGGAGGTCGAGTACGCCGACAAGCGGCCGCGGCCGGACGCCCTGAGCGGCGTCAGCCAGCGCGTCGAGACCGGCTACGGCAAACTGTACGTGACGATCAACGAGGACCCCGAGACGGGCGAGCCGTTCGAGCTGTTCGCCAACATCGGCCACTCCGGCGGGTTCACTAACTCGTTCACGGAGGCGCTGGCGAAGGTCATCTCGACGGCCCTCCGGTCGGGCGTCGACCCCGAGGAGATCGTCGACGAACTCTGTGGGACGCGCTCGCCGAAGGTCGCCTGGGACAAGGGCGAGCAGATCCAGTCGATCCCGGACGCCATCGGCACCGCCCTCCGGCGGTACCTCGACGACGAGATCGACCGCCCGTACCCCGAGCAGAAGACCCTCGAAGAGACGGCCGGCGAGGTCGACGACGCGGGCGCCAGCGAAGCGGACGCGGCCACCGCCGAGGCGAACGCGGCCGCCGCCGACGTCGCGACCGGCGTGGACGCGGACGGCCCGACTGACAACGGCGTCGACGCGGGCACCGACGCCACCCAGGACCTCATCGACGCCGGCGAGAGCCCCGAGTGTCCCGAGTGTGGGGCGATGGAACTGTACTACGCCGAGAGCTGCAAGACCTGCAAGAACTGCGGCTGGAGCGAGTGCTGACGGACTGATCTCGCCCCGCGAACTTTAAGCCGAATTGCCACCACCACGGGAACGTGAGCGAATCCTCCGCGCGGCCGACCTGCCCCCAATGTGGTGCCGACCTCTACGAGCGCCACTGCAAGTACGTCTGCCCGCAGCACGGAGTGGTGCTGGATTGCGCTGATCCCTTCTACTGAGTTCAACTTGCCCGAAGTCAATACAACTGTACTTGTCCGAATCGTGGGCCCTGCGGCCGTTTTCCGTTACAGTAAAACGACGCGCCGCCGAAGGGAGCCACATGGAACGGGTCGACGCCGACGAGGCCGAGGACGAGCGCACGATCCGGTGTCTCATCGCCAAGGTCGGGCTGGACGGCCACGACCGGGGCGCACACGTCATCGCCCGGGCGTTCCGCAACGCCGGCTTCGAGGTGATCTACTCCGGGTTGCACCGCGCGCCCGAAGAGATCGTCCAGGCCGCCGTCCAAGAGGACGTCGACGTGCTCGGCATCTCGCTTCTGTCCGGGGCACACAACACGCTGATCCCGCGGATCATGGAGGGCCTGGAGGAGTACGGCGCGAAGGAGGACACCCTGGTCGTCGTCGGCGGGATCATCCCCGACGACGACGAGGAAAAGCTGAGGGAACTCGGCGTCGCCGACGTGTTCGGCCCCGGCGCCGGCCTGGAGAACATCATCGAATTCATCGAGGAGAACGCGCCCGAACGGTAGCCGGACGCCCGTGATCCCGGTTCCGCGCTCGTCGACGCGACCCGGCGGTGGGCCCATCGCGGATGGTTCGGCCCACGGCGACTAATTTGAAGTAGGTACCCCGGGTACTCGACGGGCATGGCCGAACGTTCCGACCCCGAGACGGGGACATCCGACCGGCCGGACGCGGATTCACGGGCGCAGGAACCACCACCGGCAGACTCGGACGCCCCACCTGCCGGGGACGACGGACCACCCGGCGCCCCGTCGAACGGGGACCGTAGGGCCCGGACCCCCCAGGGTGGACAGCAGGACCGCGAACCTCCGGACCGCGGGACCCGGGACCGTGGCGGGATCAGCACCGTCGCCAGGCGGACGCTCGTGACGCTGCTCGTCGTCGGCGTCATGGGCGTCACCGTCCTCGGCCTCGGCTTCCTGGTGCACCGGGGGAGCGTCTCCCCCGGGCCGTTCCTGCTGCTGGTCGGGATCGTCGTGGGGTTCCTCCTCGGGCGGCTGGACGCCATGCTCTGAGCGGCGACCCGTTCCCGCGCTGCTCGATCCTGCTCGCCCGACGGCTACGCGTACCCCAGCGCCCGCAACCGCTCGCGTGCCAGCTCCTCGTCGTACACCGTCTCCTCGGCCGGGTCCTCGGCCACGACGTCCCGGCGTTCGCTGCCTTCACGGACCAGCCACGGCACCGTCACCAGCGGGTCGGCGTAGACGCCCCAGGGGTGGCCCCACTCCCGCACCGGGATGGGGCCGACGCGCTCGCCGAAGACGTTGCCGTGGTCGCTGGTGACGACGGCTCGGCCGTCAAGGCCGTCCAGTAGGCGCCGGACCTCGGGGAGCGCGCGGTCCAGGTCGGCCCCGTACCACTCGCGCAACTGCGTGGCCGTGGCGTCGACATCGCCGGCCGCCACGGCGTCCCAGAACGCCATCGTGCCGTAGTCGAACTCGGGCGCGTCCGCGAAGGGGTAGTGCGGCTGGATGTAGTGGACGACCAGGCGCTTGCGGGGGAACCGTTCGGCGGCCGCCAGGGCTGCGTCGGTCGTCGTCCCCGCGTGGACGGTCCCGGCGTCGTGGTCGAAGCCGTCGACCCAGACGTGCTCGACCTCGTGGAGATCCAGCGCCTCCCGGAACACGTACGGCTGGACGTTCGCGGTGACGTAGACGGTGTCGTGCAGCGGGCGGTTGGCGAAGTTGCTCCACAGGAACTCGACGGTGTGGCTGCCCCGCGAGCGCCGCCGCTGGAGGTCGCCGGGTAACTGATCGGCTCGCTCAGCTAGCACGTCGTACCGGCAGGCGTCCAGCACGACCAGGACGTCCCAGTCGGCGGCGACCACGTCGACGCCGCGGGGGTCGTGGGTCCGCCGGCCCAGCCGCCGGTGGTACGCGCGGTTCGCCCGGCGGGCGAGGCGGTGGGCGAGCGAGAGCGAGGGACTGGCGTCCCCGGCGTCGTCCGTTCCGGTTTCGTCCGTCGTCTCGTCGCTCGTCCCGTCGACCGCCTCGGCGTCGGGGTCCGTCCGGGCCATTCAGTAGGTGGGGCTGCGTTCCTCGACGCCCTCGCGCTGGTTGACCAGCCGCGCCCAGGTGAACAGCGCGTCCGAGAGGCGATTGAGGTAGGCGACGGCCGTCTCGTCGACGTCCTCCTCGCCAGCGAGCGCGACGGCACGGCGTTCGGCCCGCCGGCAGACCGACCGGGCGTGGTGCAGCCGCGACCCGGCCTCGGAGCCGCCGGGGAAGATGAACGACCCCAGCGGTTCGAGTTCCTCGTCGGCCGCGTCGATCCACGCTTCGAGGTCCTCGACGTGCTCGTCGTGGATCGTCGGTGAGTCGGCGTCGCCCGGGGTGGCGAACTCCGCCTGGACGATGTGGAGGTGGTTCTGGACCTCCCCGAGCCATTCGTCGACGTCGTCGTAGCCCGTCGGGTACGCCAGGCCGACGACGGCGTTGACCTCGTCGACCGTGCCGTAGGCCTCCACCCGGGGGCTGGTCTTTTCGACGCGGTGGCCCCCGCGGAGGTCGGTCTTCCCCTCGTCGCCGCGACGGGTGTAGATCTTCATGTGCGGGCCTGGGACGGCCGCGCACTTGAACGCTAGCACGAACGACGACGGTTCTCTCGGGATCGGTTTGCTATCGTGGGTCTGTTCGATATCGTGGACGCTGGTTATATGAATATATGTGCATATGTTCATATATGCGCTAGCGTTCCGTGTCGGCGGGCGGTGCTCGTCCCGATCGGCTCTAAAGTGACTCGACGGCGGGTTTCGACGTGACTTGACGTGAGTACCTTGAATCGAAGGTGGGTACTGACGTGACTTGACGGTGTTTCCGCAGTGACTCGACGGCACACGACGACTAGGGATGTCCTCGCCCTCCCCAGCCGCGGGGTTGGGCCGGCGGCCGACCGCCAGGCCGCCGGCCCGCCCCCGGCCCTCGCGCGCGTTGCTCGCGCGCGCCGAGAGCCTAACTTAAGACCATGGCGCACGCTGGCCCGTGTGCCGCCCTCGGCGACCGCGGGCCTCTATGCGCGCGAGGTCCCCGCGAACTGTGTGAGCGGGGGCTCGTCGAAGCTTGCTCCGACGGCGGATGAGTAACGCAGGGAACCAGCGAGGGCCGAAGGCCCTCGCTAGTGACTGAGTAACGCAGTCGGCTGGGGAGGCTGGTGGTTTGGCCGAGTTGTGGGTGGGACTGAAAGGGGCCGCGCGCTCGACGCACCCGGCCGACGTAAGGACCGCAGGCCGGAGTCCTCGTGAGCTTGCGAACGAGGGCTCGTCGGAGCTTGCTCCGACGGCGGCCGAGGACCGCAGCGAGGGTCCCGCGAGTGCAACGAGGGGGACGCAGCGAGAGCTTGCTCTCGCCCGCCCCGGGAGTCGAGCGCGCGGGGGCTTTCTGGCTGTTACTAGCGAGGGCTTCGTTCTAGAAAACCATCGGTCCGCCTACCCATCCACGGTCAGACTGACCCACCCCGTCGCGCCGCTGGGGAACGGCCGGGAGTGCTCGCGGGGCTGGATGTCGCCCTCGCCGTCGGTCGCCCGGACGACGACCTCGTGCTCGTCGCGGGTCGGCTCGAAGCGGTAGACCCACTGCCGCCAGGCGTCGGTGGCGACGCCGGAGTCCTCGACGCCCCCGCCGACGTCCAGCCGACCGGGCAACCGTTCGGAGAGGTCGGCCTCGTCCCAGGTCTCGCCGCCGTCGGTCGAAACCTCGACCCGCGCGACGCCGCGGGTGCCGGCGTAGGCGTGGCCGGCGAGCAGGACCCGGCCGTCGTCGAGGTGGGTGACGTCCTCCTCGTACAGCTTGGCGATGGTGTTGACCGGCCCGGTGCCGTGCCAGCCCTTCTTCTCCCAGTAGCCCTTCTGTTCGTCCGCAAGCACCTCGATTTCGGTGAGCCACTTGCCGTTGGTCTCGCCCCAGTGGCCCGGCGCCAGCGCCCGGACGGGGTAGCCGTGGCCCCGTGGGAGGATTCGACCGTTCATGCCGACCGCCAGCAACCCCGGCTCCAGCGCGTCAAGGGGAAAGCCGACGTGGTAGCCGTCGACCGACCGCAGCATCACGTAGTCGCCCTGCACGCCCGCGCGGTCCAGCAAGTCCGCCACGGGGACGCCGGTCCAGAGGGCGCCGTCCAGTTGCCGGCCGTCGACGTTGTCGCTGACGCAACGCAGCGTGACGAAGCGGTGTTCCATCGGCATCGCGAGCAGGTCCTCGTAGTCCAGTTCCAGGGACTCATCGACGGCGCCGGTCACCGACAGCGACCACCTGTCGGCCGTCGGGTCGGGGTTCACGGCGTTGATGTCCACCTGGTAGAAGTCCTCGCTGACCAGCGGCTCCAGGCCGCCGGCGCCGAGCGAGCGGTCCTCCGCCAGCGCGAGCAGCCAGTCGGCCTCGCGCTGGGCCTCGCCGTCGAGGATCTCCGACAGCGGCCCCTGCCTGGCGCCGGTGATGGTCCAGCCGCGGGCCAGCGACAGGCCAGTGAACCCCGCGAGCGCACCCACGGACGCCAGCACGGACCGGCGGGACTGCTGGGTCGGGCGGTCCGATGGGACCCGCCAGCGGCGCTCGGCGGCCAGGAGGACGACCAGCGGGGGCAGCGCCGCCCCCAGCGAGGCGACCAGCGCGCCGGTCAGGACGACCGAGAGCAGCCAGCTGGCCGCGCCCGCCGCGACGGCGGCGGTGTAGGGGACCCGCGAGCCGCGGCCGGCGGCGATTGCGACCCGCGCCAGGAGGACGAACGCCAGGACCGTCAGCACGAGCACCGGCAAGAACGAAAGCGGCTGCGCCAGCGTCCCCAGGTGCTCGATGGCCCAGGCCATCAGCGCGCCCGGCATCGCGTCCCTGAACAGCCCGTAGGCCGGCCCGGCGACGAACCGGGGGGTGCGGCCGCCGAGGGCGAACGACCCCGCGACCGCCCCGGCGCCGGCCAGCCCCGCGACGACCCACGCCGGGGAGCGAACGTCGACCATTACCGGCCCGAAGGACCGCACCCCCTTAGAACTCCCCCACGGATCCGCGCTGCTCGTACGGCCACAGGCCGGGAGTCGCGCCGCTCGCACGGCTGCAGGTAAAGGGGCCACAGCCCGGTCCCCGACGACGGGAGGATTCACCACGAAACGGCCGGCGGCCGCGAAGCGGCCCCGGCCGCGAGCAGAAGACACCCTCTTCGACGACGGCCCGAAGGGAAGGCAGGACAGCCGCGCGGACGCCCGGCCCGACCCGCTCCAGGATCGGACGTGAGGGGAATTTCTGACGACCGGGAGCGGTGGGCTCCGGCGTCGGCACCGCTGCAGCTATCCGGTCGCGCGGCTGGAACTTCAACGGCGGTGACCGTAAATTCGGTTTCGACCGTTTTCGAACGGATGAACGGTGTTGAACGGTCCGGGTCGCTGGGCACCGACGGGCCGGAACCGCGGTCACTGCTCGACCAACTCGGCCGCGACCGTCTCGGCGTCCAGCAACCGGGGGTCGACCTTCAGCACGTCCATCCCGCGGACGAACTCCGGCAGCGAGTCGGTGGCGTAGACGACCACCCGGAGCCCCCCGTTGAGGTCCGTCGCGATGGGGACGGCAGTCGCCTGGCCGACATCGGTCAGCACGAACAGGTCCGCGTCGTGGACGCCGGCCTCCTCCAGCGCCGGCCGGGTGGCGACGCCGTCGACCCGCGTCAGGTCGACGCCTGCCGCCTCCAGCGCGCTCGCGAGGCCGTCGTCGTCGGGTCCGGAGAAGATGGCGTTCATGGTCGTTCTAGCCCGCCACAGCCCTTAACCTCCCTGCATCGACGCGGAGTTGCCCCGGCGGATCACGGGATTCCTGCATCGACGCGGAGACGCGACGGATCACGGGAGGTGTCCGAGGAGGCCCTGGTACAGCGGCGTCTCGATGAGGAACGCGAACACGACCGCGTACGTCGCCCACACGAGGGCCGTGTAGCCGACGGTCCGTCGCCAGCCGCCGTCCAGGTGCCGGTGGTAGAACGCCCCCACGTACGCGAGCGTCCCGACGAACATCCCCAGCACGTAAAAACAGGCGGGCAGCGCGAGGACCCAGAACAGGACCCCCAGCAGGTCCACCCGTTCGGCGACCTCGTCGGTCTCCTCGTCGGCCCCATCCAGGTGGTCGTCGTCCGCCAGCGTCGAGTGGTCGATCCGGCCCTGCATCACGGGATGCCGGGAGACGTCCACGACCGCGTCGGTCACCAGCGAGAGCAGTTGCGTCGAGACGAGCACCCCGAGCAGGACCAGCGTCGGCACCAGGACCACCAGCGGCATCAGCCGCGACTGCGGATCGTACCGTAACGTGGTCCGCAACAGCAGTCCCGCGGCCGCGAGCAGCGCCACCGAGAACAGGTAGTCGACGTACCTCGAGTCGATCCCGAGGACCCGCGCGAGGGGCGACCGCCGGCCGCGGCCGGCGTCGTCGGCCTCGCCGGAGACCCGAACCGTCCCGTCGACCTCCTCTTTCATGGTGGGAACCCCTGGTCAGTCCGTGACGTCCCCGGCTGGCGGTCGAGAACCGATTCCGGGATCGAACGACACGTCGACCGCCACGTATTGGGAATTAAAAATTTTTTCGGTGACATAGTTGCGAACTACGTTCCTCCATCGGCGAGCGCCTGCCGGGCGGGCGGCACCACCACGGAGGCGACCACGAGGACGACGAGGATCATCGAGATCGGTCGCGTGACGAAGATGGCGGGGTCGCCGCCGGAGATCGACAGCGACTGGTGGAACGCCGTCTCCGCTATCGGCCCCAGGATGACCCCGAGGATGATCGCGATCCGGGAGTACTCGAAGGCGACGACCGCGAACCCGATCAGGCCGAACAGGACCGCGACGACGACGTCGCCGACGCTCTGGTTGATGACGAACGCCCCGCTGACGCTGAACACGAGGATGAACGGGACCAGGAGGTCCGTCCGGATCTTCGTGATCTCGATCAGGTACCGCGAACTGGCCACCCCGAGGACCGAGACGATGAGGTTCGTGAGCAACAACGCGATGATGATCGTAAACAGGATGTCCAGGTCCTGGTTCAGCAGTTGCCGGCCCGGCGTGATGCCGTGGAGGACGAACCCGCTGAGCAACACGACCATCGAGACGCTGCCGGGGATGCCGAGGACGACGGTCGGCAGGATGGCGCCGGCGTCTTTCGCGTCGTTTGACGCCTCGCTGGCCAGCACCCCGTTGGGGTTCCCCTGGCCGAAGCTCTCGGGGTCGCCGGAGGTCTTGACCGCCTGGGCGTAGGCGATGAAGTTCGCGAGCATACCGCCGACCCCGGGGATCATTCCGATGATCGTCCCCGAGCCGGCGGCCCGGAGGAACAGGACCGGGTGCGCGAGGACGTGTTTCACGCCGTCCAGCCAGCCCCCGGGGTCGTCCGTCGCGTCCGTGGCGTCCTCGACCTCGATGGAATCGTCCCGGAGTCCCAGCCTGATGGCCTCGGTCACGGCGAACATCCCGATGAGCAGCGGGAGGACGGGGATGCCCTTCCAGAGGTAGGCGACGTCGTAGGTGTACCGGGCGGCGGTGACCTGCCCCTGGAAGCCGACGAAGCCGAGCATCAGCCCGAATCCGGCGGAGACGAGGCTCTTGTAGAGGTTCCCCCGGCCCACCGTGGCCACGACGGTCAGTCCCCCGACGGCGAGCCAGAAGAACTCCGGCGGCTGGAACAGGAAGATCATCTCGCGGGCGGCCGGGACCAGCGCGACGATGATGACCAGCCCGAACACCGCGCCCAGGGCGCTCGCGGTGGCCGATATCCCGATCGCCTCTTTCGCCCGTCCGTCCTTCGTCATCGGATAGCCGTCGAAACAGGTCGCAGTGTTCGGCGGCGTCCCGGGAATGTTGACGAGGATCGCGGTGAGGCTCCCGCCGAACGCGGTCCCGCCGAGCACCGAGGCCAGGAGTACCATCGCCTGGGCCGGGGACAACACGAACGTGAACGGGAGCAACAGTACCATGGCTATGGCACCGCCGAGGCCCGGGATCACGCCGGCGACGATGCCGATGATCGAACCGACGAGGACGAACAGGACGGTGGGCCAGGCGAAGACGGTGGACAATGCAGCGAGTATCGCCTGTACGCTACCCGACATGTGTTGGAGGGACTCGCGGTCCTACAGCTGTTCTTCGAGGATGTCTTCGTTGGCGTTCATGCTCTCGAAGCCCTCGTCGAGGACCTCGCGTGCACCCTCCCGTCCCAGCGGGGCGAGCGTCTCGAACAGCGCGTGTTCGGCCTTGTCCCTGGCCCACTGTCGGAACTCCTCGTCGGATTCGACCGTCTCTTGCAGTGCCTCCGAGAGGACGTCCGCCCGCTCGTCGTCGATCCCAGGCGGGCCGCCGACGAGTCGGTTCAGACCGGTGCCGGTGAGTTCGTCGTAGCCGACCTCCGAGGCGATCGGTGCGTCGGGGTCCAGCGCAGACGTCTCCTCGCCGAACGAGACGATCAGTTTGACCTCGTCGTTTTTGAGCGCCTTCGTCATCGAGGTGGTCGACGGCGGCAGCGAGACCGCCTCGAAGTCGCCCCGCAGCATCCCCGTGATCGACCCGTTGCTGCCACTGTATCCCGTGATCAGTTCCATGGGGATCTCCAGCGTGTCCGTCGCGACGGCGCCGAGGATCGAGGCCACCCCGCCGCCGGGGGACCCGAAGGTGACCTCGTCGGCCGCCTGCATGTCCTCGACGGTGTCGTACTCCGAATCCGCGGGGACGGCGATGGAGAACGGATGAAACGCCACGCGGCCGAGTAGCGTACATTCCTTCAGGTCGTAGGGCACGTCCTTCGCGACCTGGTTGCCGACCGCCCCCGGGACGTCGATCCAGCCGATGGTGTGTCCGTCGGCGTCCTCGCGGTGGATCCGCGAGGTGCCCTGGATCCAGTCGTTGACGCTGGTCACGCTCATCTCGGCGTCGTTCGGGAGGTGCTCGGGAGCGTGCTGGGAGATGCCCTGCGCGAACGCCCCGTATCCGCCGCCCCCGCTGCTCGGGTTGATCCAGGTGATCGTCTCCGACGGGAAGTCCTCGCCGCCGCCGGAGGAGAGACACCCGGTCAGTCCGACGCTACCCGCCGCCACTGCACCCGCCGTCGCCTTCAGGTACTGTCTCCGGTCGAACGCCCCGTCTGTAGTTCCGCCCATATTTCACCTGAGGTGACTTCTTGCCGAAAGCCCATTAACCTTTTGAAATATTCTACTTACTTACTATAATACAGCAACATTATCGGCACGGGACACCCCGACGCCACCGCGGTCGTCCCGGACCGGGGAACGAATCCGGCGGCCAGCGGAGTTGTCTCGGCGACGAAACGACGATGGCCCAGGCGTGGAATCCATCAAAAAATGGAAAAGAATATATGTACGTAATCGTGAACGTATAGCGCTATGTCACGACTCGATCCAGTCGACCCGTCGGAGGTGGACGAGGAGACCCGGCAGTTCCTCGAACGCTTCGAGAGCGAGGAGATGGAGTACCTCCCCCATGGGCTGCAGATCATGGCCCACCGGACGGAGATGGCCCGGACCTTCGTCGACTTCCGGTCGGCGGTCTACGGCGGCAAGGTCGACAACGAACTCAAGCTGATGGTCGGACACCTCTCGTCGTACGTCCGGGGGTGTAACTTCTGTCAGGCCCACACCGCCTGTCACCTCGACCTGCAGGCCGACGTCGGCGCCGACAAGATCCGCGCCGTCCGGAACTTCGAGGACGACGACCGGTTCACCGACCGCGAGCGGGCGGCCCTGCGGCTCGCCAGGGACGCCTCGAAGATCCCCAACCAGGTCGAGGCCGAACACTTCGCGGACCTCAGGGGACACTTCTCGGATTCGGAGATCCTGGAGATCGTCGGGATCTGCTGTCTGTACGGCTTCCTGAACTGCTTCAACGAGACGATGGCCACGACGCTCGAAGAGGTGCCCCGCGAGTGGGCCAACGAGGAACTGGCCGACCTGGACTGGGAGATCGGCCGGCACGCCTGACGGGGCCGGCTTCGACTACAGCCGGGCCGTCGAAACCCGTCTCCGGCCGTCGTAAACGAAGTCGACGGTCAGATCTCGACGAAGACCTCGTCGCCGTCGACCTCGACGTCGAACGTGCCCACCTGCTGGTCGGTCTGGGAATTGACGCCGCTCTCGAGGTCGAACTCCAGGCGGTGCCACGGACATCGGATGCACCCTTCCTCCGGGTCGACTTCCCCGATGGTATCGACGTCCTCGTCCACCTCGTCGGCGGGTCGTCGCTTCGGTTCGCCGGCGCGGTGGAGGGGCAACCGCCGGTGCGGACAGAGGTTGCTGATCCCGTAGAGGTCGCCGTCGAGGTTGAACACGGCGATCTCGATCCCGTCCACGTCCACTTTCGTCCCCCGGCCCTCGGGGAACTCGTCGATTGTTCCGATCTTCTGCATGGTTCAGGAGGGGAACCGGTAGACGTCCTCGGCGTTCTCGTGGAAGATGCTGCGTTGCAGGTCCCCGTCGATGGCCGGGCTGTCGAACACCCAGTTCGGGCCGTCGATGGCGCTGTGGGGCCAGTCCGTCGCGAAGACGAACGTGTCCTCCGCGCGCGAGACGTCGAGCAGCGACTTCGCGCGCTGGGGGTCGTCGGGTAACGCGATTGGCACCGTCGTCGTGTACATGTTCTCGAAGATGTACTCGCTGGGCATCTTGTCGAGGTACTGCTTGCCCATCTCCTTCATCCGCGGGACCATGCAGATGTCCTCGGGGCTGTTCTGGTACCAGTTGTCCGCCCGGTACGCGAGGTGGGGGATCCACGTCGTCCCGTTCTCGTTGATCACGATGTCGAGGTCGGGATACTTGTCGAACAGCCCGGTGAAGACGATGTTCAGGACCTCCGCGATGGCGCCCTCGTCGCGGTCGAGCATGACGTGCTCGACGTAGGTCCGCTTGGAGTCGTGTTTCAGCGACGTCGGATGGTGGGTCAACCCGCCGAAGTGCATCTGCAGCGGCAGGTCCAGCTCGACCAGTTTGTCGTTGAGCGGGTCGTGGGACTCGTGGCCCCACGGGCGGTACCCGGAGAACCAGTTGAACGCGGAGATGATCGCGTCCTCGTCGCCGTACCGGTCCAGTTCCTCCAGGCCGTGTTCGACGTCCCAGTCCGGAACGATCAGGGCACCGTAGATGCCGCGGTCGGGGTCGACCGCCTCCTCCATCAGGTAGTCGTTGTACGCCTTCGTGACCGCCCGCTTGACCTCCGGGTACGGACCGTGCGGGATGGGGAGGTAGTTCCCCGGCGTGAGCAACATCTCGTCGGCGCCGAGTTCGTCGGCCACGTCGTCGAGTTCGTCGGCCGTGATCGCCCGCCCGAGGATGTGGTCGGCGCGTTCGTCGACCTCTTTGGCGTACTTCGCGCTGGTCCCGGTGACGCCTCCGAGTACCGGGGGCGAGCCGTACTTCTCGAGTTTCTCCCTGACGATGGGATCGTCGACGTACCCGCCCTCCACGAGGTCGTCGATGTGGACGTTCAGGTGGACGTCCGCGTCGAAGATCCTGGCGTCCTCGGCGTCGGGATGTAACGGACTCGGCTTTGTCTGTGCCATGACAATAACTCTACGCCCGACCGACTTAATACTTAGCCCACTGTCATATTGGCGCCCACCCCCTTCTCGACTTGTTTTCGAAATTTAATGTTCGAAACAGGTGTAGGTTCCACTCCGGACCCGCTAACGGCCGGTCGGACGCGCCGATTCTGGCCATCGACTGCCGGGCCGTCCCGTGGTTCGGTCACCACGTCGTCCCCGGACCGCCTCGTCCGGGTGAATTTACTCGGCGTGATAAGTTCTCCGGAGACGGGACCAGGGCTTCGCCAGTCCGATCCCGACCGTCGGTCGCCGTGCCACGCCGCCGGTTGTCGTGAAAACATATGAAAGTAGACACGTCTGGAAGCTCGTTCGGCGCGCGCAAACGGGCGCGGTGCCGTCACACGGACGCGCCGGGACCGCACCGCTCGACGCGCCGGGACCGCACGTACCGGCCGGGAGTCGCATGCTCGTGACGACTCCGGTCGCCAGGCGCGGCCAGATCCGTTTCTCGCCCCCGCTACTCCCGGATCGCCACGGGCCGGTTTAAGGCGCCCGAGTATGCATCGCAGAAGTGTTAATCGATCCTTCATCCTTGGTGTATCCATGGCGAGAGGCACGGCGGTCTCGATATCTACGTCGGGACTGCGAAAGGAGTTCGGCAAGATTACGGCGCTGGACGGGATCGACGTCGACATCGAAGGGCCACAGATCGTCGGCCTGGTCGGTCCCAACGGCGCCGGCAAGACGACCATGATCCGGTGTCTGCTCGGCCTCACCGGGAAGACGGGCGGGGACTCCCGCATCAACGGCACCCCCTCCGGGGACCTCGACCGGGCCGACCGGGCCGATCTCGGGTACATGCCCCAGGAGGAAGCCGTCTACCGCAACCTGACGGTCCGGGAGAACGTCGAGTTCTTCGCCAACCTCTACCGGGTGCCCGAGCGGGAGGCCGCCGTGAACGAGGCGCTTGCGTTCGTCGGCCTGCGCGACCGCGAGCGGTCCCGGATCGGCGAACTGTCCGGCGGCATGGTCAGGCGGACGAGCCTGGCCTGTACCCTGGTGGGTGACCCCGACGTGGTCTTCCTGGACGAACCGACCGTCGGACTGGACCCGAAACTCCGCTCGGAGATGTGGGACCGGTTCCGGGACCGCCGTGACGACGGCTCGCTGCTGGTCGTCTCGACGCACTACCTGGGGGAGGCGCACAACTGCGACCGCGTGCTGTTCCTCCGTGACGGCGACGTCCTCGCGTTCGAGGACCCCGACGCGCTGCTGGAACGCGACGGGGTCGAGGACCTGGAGGACGCGTTCCTGGCACTGCTGGAGGAGGACGACGCCGCCGGGCAGGCCGACGCTGCGACCACCGCAGGGGGGACCGAAGCGTGAGGCTGGCGCTGCCGGTCGCCCGCCGACTGCTGTTGACGCTGCGAGGCGACCGCCGGACGCTGGGGCTGGTCGTCGGCGCGCCCGCGTTCATCATCTTCCTGTTCTCGGAGGTGTTCCCCTCGCCGGGGCCGGCCCAGCGGTTCGCGCCGGTACTCCTTGGCGTGTTCGTGTTCGTCCTCACGTACCTGCTGACGGCCATCGGCTTCCTCCGGGAGCGCCAGACGGGGACGCTGGAACGCATCCGCGTGTCGCCGGTCCGGCGCACGGAACTCGTCGTGGGGTACGTCCTCGGGTTCGGCGTGCTAGCGACCATCCAGTCGCTGGTGTTGCTCGGCTCCGGGGTCTTCTTCCTGGACGCCCAGTTCGAGCACGGCATCGAGTTCTTCTTCCTCGTGGAGATCCTCGGGGCGCTGTCGGGCCTGGGCATCGGGATCGTGCTCTCGCTGTTCGCGGAAAACGAGTTCCAGGTCCTGCAGTTCATGCCCGTGGTGATCTCGCCACAGCTCATCCTCGGCGGGACCTTCCTCCCCGTCGAGGACCTGGCGTGGTACCTGGAGTACCCCGCGCGGGCGATGCCCGTCACGTACCTCATCAAGGCCATGGACTACGTCGTCCTCGACAAGGGCGTCCCGGGGGACCTCTGGGTGTCCCTGGCCGCGCTGGGGGCCATGACCGTGCTGTCAATCGTGGCCGCAGCCCTCGTGGTGAACCGGACCTGAGGTGACCATGACGGACGACTCTCCCAACGCGACGCCGGAACCGACGCGCCGCCAGGTGCTGGCCGCGACCGTCGGCACGCCCCTGCTCGGCAGTACGGCCGCCGCCGACGGGTCCACCATCGACGCCGGGGAACTCCAGGCGGCCATCGACGACGCCCGCTCGCACCTCTTCGACATGCAGGAACCCGGCGGGTACTGGGTCTCGAAGACCAGGAGCACGGCCGACCAGCGGGTCGCCTTCCAGTACGCGCTGGTGCTGGAGTACCACGGCGTCAAGGAGGAGGAGAAACTGGCCGCCGTGGACTGGCTGCTGGAGGAGCGGAACCCCGACGGCGGCTGGGGGGACCCGCGGCCGAACTTCCTCTCGCTGCTGTTGTTCGACCTGCTCGAGGACGACTACTCCGACGTCGTCGCCGACGTCGAGGCCGAGAACGAGCGGGAGGGGTACATCCTGAACGCCGACACGGAGGGCTTCGCGGAGGAGCTACACACCGGGATGACGCGGGTGAAGCTGCTGTACCTCCTGCTCGGCGACGACTACGAACGCGAGGACGTCTTCCCGCCGGAGGCCACGGAGTCCATCCTCGGGATGCTGCAACTGTCCCGGGCCTTCGAGGACGGGGAGATCAACCCCAGGGGCGCGTTCATCCAGCGGCCGCTGCAGGACCTGTTCCTGGCGATGGCCAACCTCATGGCCGTGACCGACGAGGGAAGCGACGCCGCCGACGAACTGGTCGAGTTGACGACGGAGTTGCTGCTGGAACGACGGGCGCCCAACGGCGTCTGGGGGTCGACCGTGCGCGGGGTCATGTTCTCGACGGTCGCGCTCGCGGAGGCGGGCTACGACGTCGACGACTTCGAGATTTCGAAGCCGCTGGACTGGCTCGTCGAGCGCCAGCGGCCCTCGGGACGGCTGGTTCACCACCTCATGCCCGTGTTCGACTCGGGGTGGGCCATCGACGGACTCGTGGCCAGCGGCGTCAGTCCGGACGACGGCCGGGTGAAATCCGCGGCCCAGCATCTCTGGGACATCAAGATATCGGCGCCCCGGGGCAAGCGCAAGAACGAACCGCTGGACTGGCCCCGGCCGCGGCCGCCGTTCTCGGAGAACCCCTGGGGCGGGTGGGGCTACCGGGGCCAGGCCATCACCGACTGGGACGACACCGCCGCGGGGGTCCTCGGGTTCGGGCCGTACGACACCCAGGCCATCCAGGACGAGATCGACTACCTGATCTCGGTCCAGGGCCCCAACGGCGGCTGGGGCACCTGGCACAAGCGCAACGACATCGCCTTCGACGAGGACGCCCGCGAGCAACTCCGCGAGCGCTTCGGCGAGGGCTTCGACCGGATCGAGATCCTGTTCAACGACCACGAGGTCGTCGACATCACCGGCCACTGCCTGATCGCGCTGGGCGCCCACGGCTACACCGTCGACAACAGCGAGGCCGTCCGGGACGCCGTCGGCTGGCTGTGGGAACGACAGGGCGGGACGGCCCACGTACGGCCGGGCCGCGAGGACCCGGAACCGTCCAAAGACGGCCTGTGGCCGTGTGCCCGCGACCCGCTCGACGTGTACTGTACCAGCCGGGCCATCGCCGGCCTGGAGGCGGTCGGGATCGGGATGGACCGCCCGGAGATCGACCGCGCGGTGACCGCGATCATCGACGAGCAGAACTCGGACGGCTCCTGGGGCGCCGACGACGTCAAGCAGATGCAGACGGCCAGGGCGCTGATGGGCCTGCTGACCGCCGAGGTCCCGCCGGACCACCCCGCCATAGAGGCGGGCGTCCGGTTCCTGCTGGACACCCAGCGGGACGACGGCTCCTGGCCGGTCGGCCTGTTCCTGATGTTCACCAACAGCAACGTCTTCAACTACTCCCAGGAGGTGCTCAACCAGGGGGTCACCCTGAAGACGCTCTCGATGTACGCCGACGCGAGGGGCATCTCCTACGAACCCGACGACGACGGGTTCGACCCGGTGGACGCCATCCCCGGCCTCGTCGGCCTCGCGGCCGTCGCCGGCGTGGCCCGCCGGTTGCTGACGGGACGGGACCGCTCCGAGTGACGCCGGCCCGTCGATCCCCCGACTACCTGGACCGGCGGCCCATCGATCACCCGGCCGGTCCTGCTCGGCGGCCGTCGGCCGCCGATCCGTCGCGTAGTCTAAGCTATAGAGAATTACCTATATACTTTTGTAAATGGACCGAAAGATTTAACCGATAGTGTAATTTCGTTGTCTTTACATGGGAACCGAACACGGATCGGCGACCTCGCGGAGTTCACCGCTGTGGTACCACGTCGGTCGAACGCTCGTCACCCAGTACTGGCCGTTCTCCATCGTTCCCATCTCGGGGTTGACGATGGGGATGGCAATCGCCGTCGCGTCCGCGGGCGCGAACTGGGACTGGTCGCTGTGGGGACTGGCCGCGGCCTTCCTGCTGTTCGTCGACCAGGGCGTGAAGTCCATCGACCTGGCGGCGCCGGACATCAACCTCGCCGTCGACTCGACCCTCCAGTTCCGGCTCGGATCGCTGATGGTGCTGGTCGGGTTCGCGCTCGGGATCTCCATCGCGTACTTCACGAACTGGGCCTTCCTGATCATCCTCGCCGTGCTGGTCGGCCTGGCGATCCTCTACAACTTCTCGCCCGGCCCCCACGGGGAGTCCCCGCGCGGCCTGAACTACTTCAACGACTGGTTCGGCGGGTTGTTCCACGACAAGCGGAAGTTCACCGGCCGGATGAACCTCGGCCTCTGTGTCGGCGGCATCCCGACCGTGATCGGGTACTTCCTCGTCACCGAGACGGTCAGCCTCGGCATCCTGATCTTCGCCGCCGCGCCGATGCTGCACATGGCGGCGATGATCTGGGTCATCGAGGACTACAAAGATGTCCTCTATCCCGCCCTCGGCATCGAGTACGACCGCGACGTCCCCAACGACTTCCAGCGCCTGAAGGTCCGTTCGGTGAAGTCCCAGATCTACCGCCTCATCGCGTTCGCGCTGGGCGCCGTCGGACTGTACGTCGAGTTCGTCCTCGCGCCGTCGCTGGCGTTCTGACTCCCCGCGATCCACGACCGATTCCCCGCCCTCCGGCGCTCCCGACGTCACCGCCGCGGCCAATTCTTCGATTTCCAAACGTTAATGCTTTAGATTCCAAATGATATTACTTCAGAATCCGAAGTAATGTCGCGGGCAGAACGGGGCCACCGACTCCCCCGGCCGGACGGTCCGCCGGATCGCCCGGCCGGACGTTAGCGGCGCCCGTCCGGGTCGTCTTCGAGGTGTTCGCGGGCGTACGCGGACAACGACTCCCAGCCGAGTTCGTCGCCGACGCGTTCGAGGAACTCGCCCAGCGTCTCCTCGGGGTCCAGCGTCCGGTCGTGTTCGTCGCCGGGCGAGACGCGTTCGCGCTCGCGGTCCACCTCGCCGCGGTAGACGTGACCCTCCTGGGGGTCGAAGAAGGTGGGGGCGCGGCCCTCGCTCAGGACGCCGAGGTACTTCCGATCGTTGCGCTCGTGGACGGGGTACTCCTCCTTGTGGTCATCGCGTTCGACCGCGTACCGGGGCTCGTCGGGGGGTACTCGGGACATGGGGGATTCGCCGGTGGTAGGGTCCTCGGACTGAAAAGGCGCCTGCCGGTTATTCGTTGCAGTGTTCAGATTAGCGAAGGTGGCCAGCACGACCGCCGCGGCTGTGGTAACCGGCACATCCGTCAAGCCGGCGGTGTCCGGCACGCCCGCCAGAATCGAGGTGTCCGGCACAACCGCCCCGGGTGGGACTGAAAGGGGCCGGGGGCTCGACGAAGCCCGACGACGCAAGCACCGCAGGAACGACTGAGCGACGCGAAGGAGTGACGAGGAGCGCAGCGAGGCGCGCAAGTCGAGCCACCGGGGGCTTTCGAGGCGGTCCCGACAACGGAACTGGCTACTCTGAACAGTGCCGTCACTCGTACTCGATGGTCGCGGGCGGCTTGTGGGTGACGTCGTAGACGACGCGGGCGACGTTCTCGTGGGAGGCGGTGATCCGACTTTGAATCCGCTGCAACGTCTCCCAGTCGATCTCCTGGGCGCGGGCGGTCATCCCGTCGCGGGACTCGACCGACCGCACCGCCACGACCCACCCGTGGACGCGGTTGTCGCCCTTGACGCCCGTGGCCTTGCCGAGGACCGCCGCGAGCGCCTGCCACGGCTCGTACTCCTCCAGTTCCTCCTCGACCACGTGGT
>CAYTAG010000040.1:0-17053 GCA_964435625.1 uncultured Halobacteriales archaeon
CGAGCGCCCGGCCCCTTTCAGTCCCACCCGCGGTGGTTAGTGCCGGATACCTCCAACCCGCCGGCTGTGCCGGCTACCGCCGACCTGGCGGCCGTGCCGGACACCTTCGACCCGCCGGCGGTGCCGGTCACCCCGGTTACTCCCGGTCGGCGTCGCTCCAGTCGCACTCCTGGCACTTGTAGCCGGTCACGAACTCGGTGACCGACGGCATGTAGCCCACGGCGAGCACGTCGCCGCCGCACTCCGGGCACGCCCGGTCGGCGTCCTCGATGGCTTCGGCTTCCATCACCGGTTCGCCCTCGATCAGCTCCGCGAGTTTCCCGGGCGTGACCATCCGCCCCTGCACGACCCTGTTTTCGGCCATACCGGCCCGTCCGGGCGGCAGCCAGGTAAGCGTTCCCGTCCCCGGGATCGCGTCGCCGCGGGACGGGCCGTCAGAACCAGGGCGGCCGCTCGCCGTCGACGGCGGCGCGGTCGCCCCCGTCGGTGACCGCTTGCACCCCCGGCGACGACCCCTCGCCGGCGGAGCGTCCGTCCGGCGCAGGATGGCCCGCAGTCCCGTCCCCGTCCGACCGGCTCCCGGCGGCGGCCGGGTCGTAGGCGAACACCGCAGTCACCGCGAGGACGGCCAGCGGGGCACGCCCGAACGGGAACCCGACGACCGACAGCGCCAGCAGGCCGAGCGCGACCGCGCTCCCGAAGCGGAACCGGTCCAGCAGGACCGCCTCGCGGAGCCGCGGCGCGGCCAGCGCGACCGCCAGCGCGAACCCGACGCCGACGGCGCCTGCAGCGGTCCCGTGCACGACCGCCGTCGGGTCGAGGTGGACGACGAGTTCGGCGCCGGCCGGCCGGACGCTGGCGACGACCCCGAGGCCGACGATCACCGCCGGCCGCGGGAGGAGTTCGCCGACCCGCGCGCTGGCGGTTTTGGCGGCGACGGCCGCGACGACCAGGGCCGCGAACCGCGCGAAGACGTCCAGATCCATCACGGCGGCGATGGTCGGCGCCAGCGCGGCCTGGACGGCCGCCAGCGGAATCAGGAGCGCGCCGACCGCGAGGACGATCCGGACCTGCTCGCGGCGGGTACCGTCCAGTTCCGCGAGGACGATGGCCAGGGTGGCGCTACCGCCGAACACCAGCAGGCCGACCTGCAGGATGCCGGCCACCGAGTCGACGGCACCGGCCAGCACGAGCGCCGGGAAGATGCCGTCGACCAGCGGCAGCAGCATGACGGTCGCCAGCAACCGCGTCGGACCGTCGACGGCCCGCTCCAGGCGGGCCGCGATGGGATGGCTGGATCCGCTCATCCCTTATCCGGGACGGTCCCCGTCGATCGCGGTGGATTCGTCGCCGCGTTGCGAGCGGGCCGCGTCGACGCAGTGGACGTCGGCGCGGTGGACGTCGGCGCAGTGGCGTGTCCGCTCGTCTTCGGCCGGGAATCCGAGTTTCCGCATCGGCGGGAGAAGTCGCTCCACCAGCACGAAAAACGGCTCGGCGGCAACGGCGAAGTCGCTCGTCGAACAGGCAGTACGCGCCTGGGTGGGACTGGTGGAGCCCATGTTTCTACGTGGACGATTTCCGGAGATAAACGTTGCGTGAGACGCGTTTCCACGACTCGCAAGGCTCGTCGAGCGCGGCGCTACGGGTATTTGGGGCTGTGGGGAGTGGATCTCACTGGCGCAGCTTCGGTAAGACCCTTCGGGACCGCTGGATTGATGAGGGCGACGAGAGTGTCGTTGAAGAGACGGGTGGCGAATGGTTTGGGATCTACTCGCACGACCTCCGACGCTCGTGGGCGGCGTACCACTTCATTGAGCGGCAGGTCAACGTCCTGACGATGGTGACCAAGGATCAGACTACTCAACGAGCCGTATCTGAAGGAGTCAACCGGGAGTCGGATCATAGAGATGATGAAAGCGTCAGTCGGATAGTACCTGCTGCTAAGGTTTCTCCGCGTCTCGTATAGTCTCAGCTACCGAGTCGGACAAATAGGCGCCCTGCAGATAATCCTCTAGACCTTCCTGGAACTCGTCCTTCCCAATTCCACATTCCTCGTAGGTGTCGATCACGAACCGCCCGGTCCACATCGTCGATACACCCCTCTCTTCAGCCGTCCGTTTCAGATCCCTATCTCGCGTGACCAGCGTTGCTGAATGTTGCTCTGCTACTGCAATGCAACTCCAGTCCTCAAAACCAAGTGCCCCGGGGACCTCCGATTCGAGCTGTTTTTCGAACTTGACCAGATCTATCCAACTCGGTGGATCGTCGTATTGGTGAAACTCGTTCTTCCAGACGACCTCCGAAACGAGGATCTCGTAATCCGGTTTCCAGAACGCCAAGTTATCGAACCAACCAGCCGTATAAAAACCACTCAAGACAACGTTGTCCAGGACGATAGCTGACGACATTACCAGTCCGATTTGGAAAGACCGGGGCCCTCTAATAGCTCGGTACCTTCTTCTGGTCCGTACCGAGGTACGATACCGTTCCGGATGAGAATTTCCTCAAATTGCGAAGTAGAGACGCCCGCGAGCTCTGCACCTCTCCCTACGGAAATCTCTTGATTCTCGTACGCGACGATGGCTCCCTCTCGCCGAATAGAGGGGATAATCTCCTCCCTGGTCAATTCCTCCGGATTGTACTCAGGTTCCTCCCCAGACATTCTCGATAGGTGATATTTTGCCCTGATTAAATCACGAAGAAAATCCTCGGTGAATTCGGTTTGCTCCCCTGCTGCAATGAGATAGAGTCTAGAAAAGAGAGTAATCATGGGGGAGGCTTGAGCTATCGAATCTTTATCTTGATAGTACCCTTCCTCCATAACTTCAAAGGATTCGTAAAGACGGCTGAGAAACACGGATGCAATTAAATATCCTTCCGATTCACTACGATCAGTTACTAACCGATCAAGGGCCTTTCTATGGGACTCTTGGACCTTCTGCTTGAGAAATTGCATTACGTTCGAGAAGAGAATATCCACGGGAAACTGATCGAAGAATTCACGCACATCCTCATCCAAGTCCGCCGGTCCATGCGATTTCAGCGGCTCTGATTTCTCCAGCCCGTAGATGGTTTTGAATATCTCTATCGACTCAATGAACCGTTCTTCTGGCGGCAAGTCGAGGATGTCTTCTGAAACTTCGTTGAGATCGGGAGCGTCAAGGGTATCGGAGAATTCTTCAAAGAGAGCAATGATGTCACTGTAATCCCCAGCGAGGAAACTGAACGGCCCGCGAGATGCAATATCGCCCGGGCCGCTACCGGACGCAGACATGGTCTTATCGTATAAGATGTGTACAAGACGGATTAAATCTCTGGTGGTTCTTTCATGCTCCCGAAACGACCTTGAGTTACGTAATGAACGATCGGCGGCTGATAGGACTACTCCGTGATCAAGCCGTCCCAACAGGAACTGATCGATAGCCGAATTTTGCGGTGTGCCTTGGCTGCGAACAGTTCACAGCGACTACCGCACACGCAACCCTTTTCACCCACGCAGGCACACCCTCAACATGGCGAGGGATTCTCCACCGGCCGAGTTCTACTCGGAGAAGCTACGGGTACCGGAGGCGTTGACCTTCGACGACGTCCTGCTCAAGCCCAAGCAGAGCGACGTCGAACCCGACGAGGCCGACGTCTCGACGCGGGTGTCCCGCAACGTCGCGTTGAACGTGCCCGTCCTCTCGGCGGCGATGGACACCGTCACCGAGAGCGAGATGGCGGTCGAGATGGCCCGCCACGGGGGCCTTGGCGTGATCCACCGCAACATGAGCGTCGAGGCGATGGTCGGCGAGATCGAGCAGGTCAAACGCGCCGACGAGTTGCTCATCCGCCGGCCGAGCGTCGTCACGGCCAGCCCCGACCAGACCGTCCGCGAGGTCGACGAGATGATGGGCCGCGAGGGCGTCTCCGGCGCCCCGGTCGTCGACGAGGACGACCGCGTGCTGGGGATCATCTCCGGCACCGACATCCGGCCGTACCTCGAAGTCGGCGAGCGCGACGAGGTCCGGGAAGCCATGACCGACGAGGTCATCACCGCCCCGGAGGACGTCACCGCTCGGGAGGCCCTGGAGTTGATGTACGAGCACAAGATCGAACGGGTCCCGGTCGTCGACGACGACGAGCGCCTGGTCGGCCTGATGACGATGGCGGGCATCCTCCAGCGCCGCGAGTACGACCAGGCCGCCCGCGACGAGGAAGACCGCCTGCGCGTCGGCGTCGCGGTCGGTCCCACCGAGTTCGACCGCGCCGAGGCCGCCGACGAGGCCGGCGCCGACGTCCTGTTCATCGACACCGCCCACGCCCACAACACCAGCGTGATCGACGGCGCACGCGAAATCGAGTCGCGGGTCGACGCCGACGTGGTGGTCGGCAACGTCGGCACCCGCGAGGCCGCCGAGGACATGGTCGAGTTCGCGGACGGCCTGAAGGTCGGCATCGGCCCGGGATCGATCTGCACCACGCGCGTGGTCACTGGCGCGGGGATGCCACAGATCACCGCCGTCGCGCAGGTGGCCGACGTCGCGGCCCGCCACGACGTGCCCGTCATCGCGGACGGGGGCATCCGCTACTCCGGGGACGCGATCAAGGCCGTCGCGGCCGGCGCCGACGCCGTGATGCTCGGGTCGTACTTCGCGGGCACCGACGAGGCGCCCGGCCGCGTCATCACGATGCAGGGCAAGAAGTACAAGCAGTACCGCGGGATGGGCTCGGTGGGCGCCATGCAATCGGGCGAGGGCGGCGCCGACCGCTATCTCAAGGAGGACGTCGACGAGGAGGACTACATCCCCGAGGGCGTCGAGGCGGCCACCCCCTACAAGGGGAGCCTCGCGGGCGAACTCCACCAGCTCGTCGGCGGGATGCAGTCCGGCATGGGCTACGTCGGCGCCGAGACGGTCCCCGAGTTCAAGGAGCGCGCCGAGTTCGTCCGGGTCTCCCGGGCCGGCCAGACCGAGGGCCACCCCCACGACGTGATGATCACCGACGAGGCGCCGAACTACTCGCCCAGCGAGTGAGCGGCCGGCGACGGCGCTGTGACGGCGTCGGGATGTAGCCGCTGCCGGCGCTGTGACGGCGGTAGGCTGCCGTTGACGTGTCCTGCCGACGAGAAGGGTCCCGTCGTTATTTGGCCGACTCCGTCCAAGTACCGACGGGGTCCCTGGGGGGATCGAATGGCAGACGACCGCCAGCAGCACCCGTCGAATTCAGGCGGCGAGCGGCCCTCGGACGCGGGCGTCGACCGTCCGTCTGACTCCGGCGCCGAAGGCCCGTCCGACCCCGGGACGAGCAACGTCGACGCCGAGTCGGACTTCGGGGTCCGGCAACTCGTCGCTCCCGTACGGTTCACCCAGTTCCTCTCGGTCGGCGCCGTCGGTGCGGTCGTCGACAACGCCGTGCTCGTGCTCCTGGTCGAACTGGTGGCGGTCGAACCGGTGGTCGCCGCGGTCGGCGCCAAGGAGTCGTCGATCCTGCTGATGTTCGCGCTGAACGAACGCTGGACGTTCGACGACCACGGCAGCGGTGGACTGCGGGAGCGCGGCTGGCGACTCCTGAAGTCCAACGTGGTCCGGTCAGGCGGCGCCGTCGTCGGCATCGCCACGCTGTACGCGCTCGTCCGGTGGGCCGGCCTGTGGTACCTGGCGGCGAACGTCTTCGGCATCGGCGTCGGCTTTTTCTTCAACTACACGTTCGAGTCGCTGGTGACCTGGCGGGTGCACGAACTCGGGTAAGCGAACTCAACGTCCACCCCCGAGCAAGTAACGCGACGTTTGGCTGGTCCGCCCTCCGGCAAGCGAATTATACTTAATACCACGTGACCGCGCGTATGTAGCGATGCCCCCGACCGAACGCCGTGAGCGTGGCCCAGCGGGTTCAGGAGGCGTTCGCCGGCGGGAGTTGCTCGGGGCGACGGCCGCCGGGGCGATTTTCGGGGCCGCAGGCACCGCATCCGGCCAGGAGACCATCGAACTCGTGGGCGGCACGGACGGGTGGGTGGGCCGGTCGCCGGAGGGGATCGTGGACGAGACGAACCCCACGCTCGCGCTCGAACCAGGAACGGACTACGCCCTCGTATGGGAGAACGCGGACGGTGCGGCCCACAACGTGGTCGTCGAAAACGACGACGGCGACCGACTCGTCCGCAGCGACGTCCTCGAACGGGAGGGTGCGACCCAGACCGTCGAGTTCACCGCCACGGCCGAGATGACGACGTACTACTGCGAGGTCCACCCATCGTCGATGCGCGGCCGGATCGACGCTGGCGAGGGGACGCCGACCCCCGAGGGGACGGCTACGCCGTACCCCGAACAGGGCGCAGTCCCCCGGGGGCCGACGGTACGGCTCGAACGGGTCGCTGAGGGGCTGACCTCCCCCGTGGCCTTCGAAGCCGCACCCGGCGAGACGGGGTTGCACGTCGTCGTCGACCAGGTCGGACTCGCGTACCGGTACGACGAGGGACTGGTCGAGGACCCCTTCCTCGACGTCCGGGACCGACTGGTCGACATCGGCGAGGGAACGTGGGCGGACTACGACGAGCGCGGCCTGCTCGGCCTGGCGTTTCACCCCTCGTTCGACGACGACCGGAAGTTCTACGTCCGTTACAGCGCACCGCCGCGGGAGGGTAATCCGTTCCAGGACTACGGCCACACCGCCGTAATCTCGGAGTTCCGGGCGACCGACGACGCCACTCGCGCCCGCGAGGGGTCCGAGCGCATCGTCATGGAGGTCCCGGTCCCCGGCCCGGTCCACAACGGGGGTGGGCTGGCGTTCGGCCCCGACGAGTACCTCTACGTCGGTCTCGCCGACGGGAGTAGCCACAACGGCGCCGGTCCCGGCCACGTCGAGGACTGGTACGACGGGAACTCGGGCGGGAACGCCCAGAACGTCGAGGCGAACCGCCTGGGCGGCATCCTGCGGATCGACGTCGACGGCCGCGACGGCGACCAGGGCTACGCCATCCCCGAGGACAACCCGCTGGTCGGACGGCCGGGCCACGACGAGTTCTACGCCTGGGGCATCCGGAACCCCTGGCGGTTCTCGTTCGATTCCGAGGGGCGGTTGTTCGAGGGCGACCCCGGCGGTCGGCGGTTCGAGGAGGTCAACCTCGTCGAGAAAGGCGGCAACTACGGGTGGAACGTCAAGGAAGGGACCCACTGTTTCGACGCGGACGACCCCGGCGAACCCAGGGAGGACTGCCCCGATTCGACACCCGAGGACGTTCGCGGCGGCGAGGAGTTGCTCGACCCGATCATCGAGTTTCCCCACTGGGACGACCACGGCCGGCCGGTCGGCACCGCCGTCATCGGCGGCTACTTCTACGAGTCGGACGCGGTCCCGGACCTGTCCGGGCGGTACGTCTTCGGGGATTTCAGTCGGACCTACGAGCAACCTGACGGGTCACTGTTCGTCGCCTCGCCGCCGTCGGACGGCGGCCTGTGGTCGATGGAGAAACTCGTGATCGAGGGCGACCCCGGGGGTCGCCTCGGGCGGTTCGTCTTCGGCTTCGGCCGGGACGCCGAAGGCGAACTCTACCTCCTGTCCAACGAGACCGGCGGCCCAAACGGTGAAACCGGAACCGTCCACCGGATCGCCGAGGCGAGCGGAGCGACCGGAACGGCGACCGAGGGAACGGCGACCGACGGCACGCCCCCCGGTGACGGGGTCGACACCGAACTCCTGTTGCTGTCGCTGTTCAGTGGACTCGTCGGCCTGGGGACGTACCTCTTCTACCGCCGGGAGTCGGACGGGCAGTGATCCGGCGGTAGAGCACATCGCCTGCGGGGACCCGAAACACCTCCAGCGCAGATTAGTAAACGAATAGATAGTAATTTCGACTCATTCTGGACTCGAGTGCTGTAACCTGAGCAATCAACCAGGTAGTTATACACGGTTCACGTGATAGATCGCTATTTATATCAAAAGGGTGACTATAACAAAGGAGATCACGCGTCGTCTACGGTACAATGGTATCACCCGTAGTCACCGGCTTTTTCGAAGCGGTCGCAATCGTCATCTGTCTCAGTTGGATCTGGGTCAACGCGTATCACTACTATCCGATGATCGTCACCTCGCTCGGATCGCTGGCCGGGCGAGCGACCGCGGTCGGCCGGGGACTTGTCCCGTCGGTGTTCGCGGCGCGGTTTGGGCCGGTCGCCAGTGATTCCTCGGGGACGGCCCCGCTGTCGGACGACGAATTGCCGACCATCGACGTGCTACTCCCGGCGTATCACGAGGAGGAGGTCATCGAGCACTCCATCGCGTCGATCAGGGAGGCGGACTACCCCCAGCACAAGATCACGGTCTCGGTCCTGGTCGAACCCGACGACGACGACGAGACGCGAGCGGAACTCCGGCGGATCGAGGACGACCTGGCGTTCGAGACGATCACGGTGCCCGATTCGTACCCCGGCGACGCCAACAAGCCACGGGCGCTGAACTACGGGTTCGAGTGGACCGACGGCGACGTCGTCAGCATCACCGACGCCGAGGACGTCGTCCACCCGCAACTGTACCGCAGGGTCGCGGAGAAACTGGCCCGGGGGGCCGACTACGTTCAGGGCCGACTGGACATGGTCAACGAGGACGACGGGTGGATGAACACCCTGTTTCGCGCCGAGTACGGCTACTGGTACGTGGTGAACACGTGGGCGAAGTACTACCGGGGGTACCCCATCCCGCTCGGCGGGACGACGTGTTTCTTCCCCCGCGAGTTGCTGGAGACGATGAGCGATCGCCGCCTGGAGAAGTACGGCGACCCCTGGGACGAGGCGGACTGGGCGTGGGTCCGCGAGCACGACATGGAAGGCTACCGGCCCTGGGACCCCCAGAACGTCACCGAGGACTTCGAACTGGGGCTGTTCCTCTGGCAGGAGGGCTACGAGGCCGGGTACGTCAAGTCCACGCCGACCGACGAGGAATCCCCGCTGTCGCTAGACGCCTGGGTCCGACAGCGAACCCGCTGGAAGAAGGGCAAGATCTACACGTTCGTCCAGTACGTCAAACATCCGCCGGAGACGCTACGGGAGAAGGTCCACGTCTACTCCCAGTCGGCGGTCCCGCACCTCGGCCCGGTCAACCTCGCGGCCGTGGTCGTCATCCTGCTCGGCGCGAACCTGTTCGGCTACCCGCTGCACCCCATCACCAAGGCGGCCCTCGTCCTGGGGTTCGTGCTCGCCGCCATCATCGTCGTCCTCTACAGCTACGGGTACTGGACGGTCTCGGACCGGGACGGGTGGACGCGGCTCAGGCGCGCAGCCACGGTCGGGTTGACGCTGCCGGTCTACTGGCTCATGCAGTGGCTCGCGGACGTGCGCGCGCTCAAGCAGACGTACACCGGCGAACTCCACTGGGCGAAGACGACCCACTTCGGCCGGAACGTCGACGCCGACGCCAACCCGCAGGTTGCCATCGACGCCGAACCGGCGGAGGCCGGCGAACCGGTCAACCCCGACGGCGGCTTCCGGCAGGCACCCTCGTTCGGTTCCTTGGGGACGCCGTCGCTGTCCCGGCGGACGCGACTGCTCGCGCTGGCGGGCATCGTCGTCCTCGGCGTCGCGCTCCGCGTGTACGGTCTCGACGGCTGGAGCCTCTACGGCGACGAACTGTACTCGATCACCTCCCGTGGGGCCCTCCCGCCGGGGGAACTCCTGACCATCCCGCTGTCGCTGGACTCGCATCCGCCGCTGTACTACCTGCTGTTGCACTTCTGGATGGACCTGTTCGGGAACTCGGTGGCCAGCGCCCGGGCGTTCTCGGTGGTGCTGTCGGCCACCGGGATGGTCCTGCTGTATCTGCTCGGTACGGAACTGTACGACGACCGCGTCGGCCTGCTGGCGGCGTTGCTGTACGCCGTCTCGACGTTCCAGATCCACTACGGCCGCATCGCGCGGATGTACAGCCTGTTCGTGGTGCTGACGCTGGCCTCGTGGTACGCCTTCGTCCGTCTCCGGGACCGGTCGGCGGCGTCGGCGGTCGGGTACGTCCTCTCGACGACCCTGCTGTTGTACACGCACGTCTTCGGCCTCTTCGTGGTCGCGGCGCAGTACCTCTACGTGTTCCTCTCGGAGACCCGCGCCGGCATCGACTGGCGCCGCTGGGCGGCCACCCAGGTGGCCGTCGGCCTGCTGTCGCTGCCGTGGATTGCGATGCTCGTCTCCCACGTCCTCGGCCTGCTGACCGGGGCCCGGGAGGGGAGCATCATCGCCTGGGTGCCCGAACCGAACGTCGGCATCGTCACCCACACCGTCCTCCGGTACGTCGGCTGGCCCAACCACTTCCCGCTGTTGAACGGGTCCTGGTCGCTGCGGGCCGTCGCGGCCGTGATCGTGATCGTGTACTCGGCCTGCCTGGTGCTGGCGCTCCTGCGGTACACCGCCGACCGGGAATATGCCTTCGGGGACCTCCCGACGGCCGGCCAACTCGGGTCGTTGCTGGTCGTCCCCATCGCCGTCCCGTTCCTGATCTCGTACCTGATCGTCCCGGTGTACTTCCCGCGGTTCACCATCCCGGCGAGCCTCGCGCTGTTCTTGTTCGTCGCGGCGGGCATCGTCAACGTCTCGGGGCGCCGCCGTCGGTTCGCCATCGTCGCAGTCGTCCTGCTTTGCTCGGCAGTGCTGGTCGGCCAGTACCACGCCACCGACACCGCCGCCGACTGGGAGGGCAGCGCCGCCTGCATCAACGAGGGGGCCGAACCGGGCGACGCCGTCCTCTACCAGACGTTCTGGACCCAGAACTACGTCGAGTACTACCAGGACACGCCGGGCGTCGAGAAGTTCGGCGTACTGTCGCCGGACGAGTTCGAGACCGACCGCGAGTACGGGATGAACCGCTCGCAAGTGGCGACGTTGGCCGAGGAGTTCGACCGCATCTGGCTGTTCCAGTACCAGCCGAGCGACGAGAACAGCCTCCTGTCGACGCTCCGGGAGACCCACGACGTGGCCCTCGTGGAGAACTTCGGTCCCATGCTGGTGTACCGCCTCGAACGGATGACCGACGACGACTCTGCCGCGCCGCCGACGTCGACCGGCCACCTCGGCGCGGGCGTGGGCGTGTCCCTGACAGGAGGGAACCACACCTGTAGCGGCTAACCGTGACCGACCTCGAACCTACCTCGCGCCGCGCGCTGCTTCGCCGGGGGCTAGCGAGCGCGGTCTGCGCGACGACCGCCGGGTGTGCCGCGCTCCGGGGCCGTGACGAAGCGTCGCCAGCGGAATCCACTGCAGAGCGGACGCCGAGCGTGACGACCACCCCCGGGGACGTCGAGTCCCGGATCGAAACCCACCGGACGGGCGACCTCGCCGTGACCGTCCGGCGCGGGGGTACCCCCGTCCCCGACGCGACGGTGTCGGTGACGATGCGCGAGCACGCGTTCGACTTCGGGACGAGCGTCGACGCCCGCTACCTCGTCGAGGAGGCGTCCCCGGGCGATCCCTACCGCGAGCGGCTCGTCGAACTGTTCGACACGGCCGTCGTCGAACACCGCAACAAGTGGAAGCCCTGGGAGAACGAGTCCGAGCGGGACCTGGCGATCCGGGCCTCCGAGTGGTTGCTCGAACGCGGGCTGGACCTGCGGGGCCACGCCGCGATCTGGCAGCGGTTCGAGCAACCGGTCGTCCCGGACGACGTCGTCGAGAAGGTCCGCTCGGACGACGACGACCGCGCGGCGTACGTCTCCCGGCGCTCGCGCGAACACGTCTCCGACGTCGTCGGCCACTACGCGGGCGACGTCGCGGAGTGGGACGTCCTCAACGAGCAGGTCCACGCCCACCGGCTGACCGACGTCGTGAACCCGGACGCCTCACCCCTCCGCGCCCCGGAGGTGCTGCGCTGGTTCGAGCGCGCCAGCGAGGCCGACCCCGGGGCGACGCTGTACCTCAACGAGTACAACGTCCTCGCCGGGGACTACCCCGGCCACCGCGACGACTACGCGGAACTCGTCCGGTTCCTCCTGGCGGAGGGCGCGCCCCTCGGCGGCGTCGGCTTCCAGGCCCACCACCGCGGCTACGAGGAGGCCCGGCCGCCGTCGGCGATCCTCGACGCGCTGGACCGGTTCGCGGACCTCGGCGTCGCGCTGAAGGTGACCGAGTACGACGCGTTCGGCGACGGCTGGACGGACGAGCGCGCGGCGGCCCACCTCCGGACGTTCCTCCGGACCGTCTTCGGCCACCCCGCAGTCGAGGGGTTCGTGATGTGGGGGTTCTGGGACGGCGCCCACTGGGCGGACGAGGCGCCGCTGTTCCGGGAGGACTGGTCGCCAAAGCCCGCCCTCGACGTCTACCGGAACCTCGTGTTCGAGGAGTGGTGGACCGACGAGACGGGCCGGACGGACGGCGACGGCGTCTTCCGGACGACCGCGTTCCTCGGCGATCACGACGTCACCGTCGAGGCCGGCGACCTGTCGCGGACGGTCCGGGCGTCGGTCACCGACCCCGCCGGCACGACGGGACTCGACGTTCGCCTGCCGCCGGTGCCGCCCTGAGTCGCGTTACAGCCCGGCGACTTCGGTGGTGCCGTTGCCGGCCGCGTCGGTGACCGTCAGCCGGACCTCGCTGGCGCTGCCCTTGGTCCGGAGTTCGTCGTTGCCGGCGGCCCCGCCGCCGCCGACGTCGGTGGTCGCCGAATCGAGCGTCGACCCGTCCGCGCCGACCAGTTCGACGGTGACCGACGCGAGGTCACCGTCGGCGTCGGAGACGGCCCAGTCGACCCCGTACCGCGTCCAGGCGGGGTTGCTGCGGTCCTGGAGCGCGAGACCGTCGACGGTCGGTGCGGCGTCGCCGCCGTCCGCCGGGTCGGTGGTGAACGTCGACGCGTCGCTCGCGTCGCTGCCCGCGTCGGTTTCGGCGACCGCGCGGAACTCGTAGGTCGTTTCGCTCGCCAGGCCGTCGAGGGAGACGCCGAACGCGCCGGGGGCGTCCAGGGTCCTCGGTTCGGTCGCGTTCGGGAACCCGTCGCCGGCGACGCCCCACTCGAAGGAGACGCTCGCGGCGTCGGCGCCGCCGAGGTCGACCAGTTCGGCGTTCAGCGTCGCCGTCGAGGCGTCGACCCCCGTCGCCGGATCCGCGACGACGGAGAGGGTGCCGTCGACGGTCCTGGCGCTCCCCGTGACGTCGACCGCCCCGACGTCGTCGTTCGCCCACGTCGAGCGGCGGGCGTCGCTCCGGCCGGAGATCTCCTCGAACCGGGCGGTCGAGAGCGTGCCGGCGGCGTGGCTGGTGACCGCCAGCCCGAGGCGGGGATCGGTCGCCGGGAGGGTGGCGCTGCCGACCTCGACCCACCCGTCGGAGGTGCTGGCGTACCCCGTGACCACGTCGCCGCGGCGTTCGAGTTTCAGCAGCTGGGGCGTCCCGCCGCCGACCCCGGAGTGGGCCGTCCAGCCGCCGGTGCTGTCGCGGTGCTGGAAGGCGATGCCGTTGTCGGGGGTGACGACGACCATCGCGTGGGCGGCGTCGTCGGCTAGCGAGTCCCGGAGCATGAGGCCGGCCTTCGCCCAGGGGTCGGTGGCCTCCTGGGCGGCGACCCGGGCGACCAGGGTCGCGTCGCCGGAGACCCCCTCGTGGACGAAGTGGAACTCGTCGGACCGGTTCCAGACGTCCGATCCCGCCCCCTCGACGCGGAACTGCTGGCCGGCCAGCGAGGACTCGTCCGGGGAGTCGCTACCGCCGCCGGAGGAGGTGCCTTTGGCGCGCTGGGTCGCCGCGAAGTCCGCGAGAACGTTCGTCGTGCCCGTGTCGCTCGGGCGAACGTCGTGCTTGCTGGTCTCCGAGCGGTCATCGCGGATCAGTTGCCAGGCCGCGGCGCCCGCGGCGTCTAGCTGGTCGAGGAGGTCGAACCAGTCGGCGTACACCGACGCCCGCGAGGGGGTGCGACCCTTCGCCCAGCCGAACTCCCCGAGGAACACGGGTTTGCCGATGGTCTCGTGGGCGTCGACGACGTGGTCGCGGATCCACTGCTGGCCGTACTCGTTGGTGTTCTCGTTGAGCCACTCGGGGTAGAGGTGGAACGAGCAGACGTCGATCTCGGGGACCCGGTGGTTCTGGACGTAGTCGACGCCGTGACCACCGCTGTACTCCCAGACCGAACTGTCGGTGTTGTAGTTGCCGCCGCTGCCCGTCGAGACGAGGTGGTCGCCGTCGACGCTCTCGAAGTAGGCGGCCATGTCGGCCGTCCAGGACTGCAGGACGTCGACGCCGGCCTGCTTCGCCTCGGCCTCGTTGGCCAGTTCCCACATCGCGATTGTGGGGTCGTTGCGGTACTGGCGGCCGGTCAGGGTGTTCTCCCGCGTGAGCACCTTTCGGACGTACTCCCGGTACCACTGCCGGCACTGGTCGTCGGTGTAGAAGTCGTCGTGGCTGCTCGCCGTCGAGGAGTGGGACACGTAGGCGTCCATCCCGCCGTAGTAGTCCCAGTTGTCGACCAGGCTGAACACCATCCTGATCCCGTGGCGCTCGGCCTGCTGGAGGACGTAGTCGACGTGCTGGAACGCCTCCTCGCCGAGTTCGCCCGGTTGCGGCGAGTGGACGGTCCCGCCCACGTCGACGGAGTGGATCCCCGTCCGGAGCACGTCCAGGCCGAGGTCGCTGGCGAACGCCATCACCCTGTCCACGGTCTCCCGGGAGGGGTAGGTGTGGGTGAGCCACGGCGCGTTCGCGCCGTTGAAGTAGAACGGCTCGCCGTCGACGACGAGCTCGGTTCCGTCGCGCTCGACGAACGCCGAGAACGACGTCGGTTCCGCGGCCGCGTCTTCGGCCATCGGCACGGCCGCACCTACGCCGCCGACCGCCATCAATCCCCGAACGTACTCCCGTCTCGACGGCATCGTCACCGCCCTCCGGGAGCCGTCGTGACGACGGCTCCCCCGGACCCCCGTTCGTTCCGCAAACGTCGCGTATAGTTCCCCGGAACGGCGAACTCGGTTCTCGGTTGCCTACCTCGCGTCGTACAGGTACGTACCATCTGGCATCGGTGGTAAGGCCCCCTTTCCGCGATAAACGTACCGACGGCTTGGGTGCGAGGAAGGTACGGTCACACCGGTCGTTCCTGTCGGTTAGCACCGGAGTACCTGCGTTCGCTGCTTCGTACTGACCGGATACTTGCACGACGGTGACTGACTGGTGATCCGGTTGACCGTACGTTACTCCTACTTGCTCGCCCGACGGCCCGAGCGCCCCCGACGAGGGGGTTCGTCCCGCGACGCCGGGGCCGTCCGTCGCGCGTTCACGTCGGTCATCGGATATGTCAGAAGGGTTTAATAACGTTAAATTTAAACCTTGTGGCCACGCACGCCGACGCGAGGGGGATGGAGTGCCACAATCGTTGAGCGTTTCCCGCGGCGGTGTGCGGATCCACAAGTCGGTGCTGGGCGAGGAGGGGCCGCTGTGCCTGATCGCGTTCGTCGTCGAGTCCGAGCGCGAGGTGCCGGTGTCGGTGCGGGTCCGCGAGGAGATCCCCGAGGACGTGCCCCGCTCGGCGGTCGGGTTGCACGAGGACTACGAGGCCGACAGCTGGCGGGTCACCGAGGACGGCCACCTGGAGTACGGCCGCGAACTGCCGCCCGGCGAGACTGCGGTGGCGGGCTTTTTCGTCCGCGGCGGCGAGGAACTCGCCCGGCACTTCTTCGTCACGCCCAGCATCGAGGACGTCAGGCAGGCCGACGGGGCGGCGCTGTCGACGTAACCGACACCCACACAAGCCTCCCGGCGGTACGGCCGGTATGAGCGAAATCGACGTCGAGGCGGTCGAGCGCATCGAGGAGGGCGCGTCGCCACCGGACGGGCCGGAGTACGTCCTCTACGGCGGCAAGGGCGGCGTCGGCAAGACGACGATGGCGGCGGCCACGGCGCTTGCCAGCGCGCGGGACGGCACGCCCACGCTGGTCGTCTCGACCGACCCCGCGCACTCGCTGTCGGACGCCTTCGAGACGGAAGTGCCGCCCGACCCGGCGCGCATCCGCGAGGACGTGCCGCTGTACGGCGTCGAGATCGACCCCGAACGGGCCGTCGAGGAGTCGGGGATGTTCGGCACCGGCGAGAACCCGCTGGGCGGGGTCGGCGAGATGCTCGGCGGCGGCGAAGCCGGGGACTTGCTGGGCGGCGGTTCGACCCCCGGCGCCGACGAGGTGGCCGCGATGCGCCTGCTGCTTCAGTACCTCGACGACGAACGGTTCGAGCGCGTCGTCGTCGACACGGCGCCGACCGGCCACACCCTGCGACTGCTCGAGTTGCCGGACCTGCTGGACTCGATGGTCGGCAAACTGCTGGCGTTCCGCCAGCGCCTCCAGGGGCTGTTCGACGGGATGACCGGGATGTTCGGCGGCGAGGAGGACGTCGACGTCGAGGAGGGCGTCGACGACCTCCAGGCGCTGGGCGACCGGATCGAGCGCCTGCGCGAGATCCTGCAGGACCCCGCGCAAACCGACTTCCGGATCGTCCTCGTGCCCGAGGAGATGAGCGTTCTCGAAGCCGAGCGACTCAGGGACGATCTCCGCGCCGTCGAAATTCCAGTCGGCACGGTGATCGTCAACCGCGTCATGGAGGATCTGGGTGACGTGGTCGAGGGCGCCGACGTCGCGGGCCTGGTCGGGCCGAACCTCGACGACTGCGCGTTCTGCCAGCGCCGCTGGGACGTCCAGCAGGACGCGCTCGGCCGCGCCCAGGAACTGTTCCGCGACCACGAGGTCCGGCGGGTGCCGCTGTTCGCCGACGAGGTTCGCGGCGAGCGAATGCTGCGGGTCGTGGCGGCCTGCCTGGAGTAACCGGGCCTGCCGGCGGCCGTGCCGGTCACCGCCGACCTGTGGTTGTGCCGGTCACCGCCGACCTGCGGCCGTGCCGGTCACCGCCGACCTGCGGCCGTGCCGGTCACCGCCGAACTGCGGCCGCGCCGGTCACCGCCGACCTGTGGTTGTGCCGGTCACCGCCGACCTGCGGCCGTGCCGGTCACCTCCGTTTATCTGAACACCGCGGTCTGGCGGGCGACTGTGGGAACTCGGGCAGGCAGCCAAAACTTTAGAAACCAAAATATAATTATTTAGAAGTCGAAGTTTTGGCCGGGCGGCGTCACT
>CAYTAG010000040.1:17153-19216 GCA_964435625.1 uncultured Halobacteriales archaeon
CGCCCTCCGCGAACTCGACGGCCGCCGCCAGCGCGAACTCCTGGTTCGGCCCGCCCCGGCCGTCGCCGGTGACGGTCACCGTCGTCTCGCCGCCGGACAGCACGACCGCCGGCGGTTCGACCGGGCGACCGGTCGCCCGGACCTCCTCGGCCACCGCGACGTGGGCCAGCGCGGCCTCGCTGGCCTCGCCGCGAATTCTGGAGGACAGCACCAGGGGGCGGTACCCCCGCTCGCTGGCGACCTCGCTGGCCGCGTCGAGCGCGGTCGCCCCGCTGGCGAGGACGTGGTGGTCCACGCGGTCGAACGCGGAATCCCCGGGACCGGGCGTTTCCGGCCGTTCGCCGGCGGCCCCGGCTTCGAGGTGGGCGCGGACGCCCGGCGCGTCCACGTCGTAGCGGTCCAGGACCGCCAGGGCGTCGGCGTAGGTCGTCCCGTCCGGCGCCGTCGGGCCGCTGGCGACCGTCGCGGGGTCGTCGCCGACGACGTCGCTGAGGACGAGGCCGACGACCGTCGCCGGGGCGGCCGCGGTGGCAAGGCGGCCGCCCTTGATCGACGAGCAGTGCTTGCGGACGGCGTTGATCCCGTGGATCGGAGCGCCCGCCGCCAGCAGGGCTTCGGTGACCGCCCGGAGGTCGGCAAGGTCCAGGTCGCCCGCGGGCGCGGGCAGCAGCGCGCTCCCGCCGCCGCCCACGACCGCCAGGACCAGCGTCCGCTCGTCGGCCCCCGTTGCCAGGTCGAGGACCCGTCGCGCGGCCGCGCGGCCACGCTCGTCCGGCACCGGGTGGCCGGCCTCCAGTACCTCGACGTGCTCGACTTCTGACCCCTCCGTCGACGCGACGACGCCCCCGTCGAGGCGGTCCCCGAGCGAATCCTCCAGGGTCACCGCGACCCGCGCGGCCGGCTTGCCGCCCCCGATGACGACGACCCGGTCGTACCGGTCCAGGTCGTAGGTCGTCCCGTCGACGGCGAGGGTTCCGGCGTCGACGGCGACGCGCTCGCGGACGACGCGCCCGGGGAGCGCGGCCTCGACGCCGGCTTCCACGCAGGCCAGCGCGGTCTCGTGGGCCGGAGTGCGGGCCAGCGTCTCGCGGTCGCGGATCACGCCAACCGCCTGGCGATCCCGAACAGGAGGTCGCGCCACTTCGCGGGGAGAAAGCGGCCGTAGCGGATGATCCGGGCCACCTGGCCCACCTGGTAGCGCGGTTCCGGTCGGGTCGCGCAGGCGGCGTCGACGATGGTCTCGGCGACCCGCTCGGGCGAGATCGAGAACGGCCCGTCCATGCCGATGGCGGTCGCGTCGTCGTAGACGTCCTGGAGCCAGTCGTAGTCGGTCTCCTCGGGGCCGACCCGCTCGCGCTCGACCCGGTCGATGAAGTTCGTGTCGACGATGCCGGGTTCGACGATGGCGACGTCGACGCCGTCGGCGGCGACCTCGGGGCGCAGGGCGTCGCACATCGCCTCCAGGGCCGCCTTCGACCCGGTGTAGGCGCCGGTCCCCGGGGCCGCCATCGCCGTGATCGGGCTGGAGACCGCGATCACGGTGCCGTCGCCCCGGTCGCGCATGTGCGGCACCGCCCGCCGGACCAGGCGGTGGAACCCGAAGGCGTTCACGTCGAACTGGTGGGCCAGGTCGGCCTCCGAGACTTCTTCGAGCGGACCGAACTGGGCGTAGCCGGCGTTGCTCACGAGGCAATCGAGGTGGCCCTCCTCGGCGATGACGCGCTTGACCACCCGGCGGACCTCCGTGGTGTCGGTCACGTCCAGGGAGTCGGTCGCACAGCCGCGTTCGGCCAGGTCGGCCAGGTCGTCCTCGTCCCGCGAGGTCGCGTACACCGTCCACCCCTGGTCGAGAAACGTCAGCGCCGTCGCCCGCCCGATACCCGACGAACAGCCCGTAATGAGCACCGTCTGCTCGGCCATACGGGTACACTCGCGCGCCGCACAGTTAAGCGAACCGTCACCGCGTGGAAAGGAACCGGGGCTGCCCCACCGACCGGACGCCCGCGCGGGTGACCCACCGACCGGTAGTCGGCTTTCAGGTCGACCGGTAGTCGGCTTTCAGG
>CAYTAG010000041.1:0-19181 GCA_964435625.1 uncultured Halobacteriales archaeon
CTCGCCGTCTCGCGCTCCCCGTTCTCATAGTGATTTTCGGGAGTCGTCGTATAATCGCCCGGGGACGGCCCGAGCCGGAGGGCGAGCGCGAGCAACGCGCGCGAGGTCCCCGTGAGCACCGCGAACGGGGGCTCGTCGGAGCTTGCCTCCGACGGTGGCCGGGGGCGGGCCGGCGACCTCGGCGGTCGGTCGCCGGCCCAACCCCGCGGCTGGGGAGGGCGAGGACATCCCTAGTTGTCGGCTGCCGTCGATTCACCTCGATCACGTTCGTTCCACGGTGACCGGTCGACTCATCGTTTGACGGCCCCAGCGGGCGGGCGCCGGCCCACCCCCGCGGCTGGGGAGGGTGCGGCTTCCCCTCGGCCAAGATGTTCGCTCGTATGCGTGCTCCAGCTGTTCCAGACCCAACGACGCCCTGCCCACGTCCGAATGTGAACGACGCTGCTAATCACTATCACGCTCGCTCCCGGTCTCGTCCCCGCCCCGATCTCGATTCGGAGTCACGAACGCCAGGATTATGTAGTCTCGCCTAGAGTATAAAATAGCTCACAAGTCATGTCGGAGACCCTGAAATCGCAGCTCGTCACGGCGAATCGCATCCTCGCGGAACTGGGCATCCTCCGCGGGTTCGGTCACGTCAGCGTCCGCGAGCCGGGAAGCGACGAGATGTTGATCTCGTGTTCGCGGAGCCCGGAACTGGTGTCCGAGGGGGACGTCATGCGGATGGCCCTGGACGGCACGGTCCTCGACGACGAGGACGCCCGTCCGTACAAGGAGACCGTCGTCCACCGCGCCATCTACCGCCAGCGCGAGGACGTCGACGCGGTCGTGCACCACCACGCCCACGAGATCATGCCGTTCACGGTCAGCGACGTCGAGATCCGACCGGCGTACCAGAACGGGGCGCTGTTCGCGGACGGCGTGCCGACGTTCTCGGACTACGACGACGAGTTCGGGCAACTCGTCGTCGGCGAGGCCGAGGGCGACCGGATGGCCGAGAACCTGGGCGACCGGCGCGCGCAGTTGCTCGAAGGCCACGGGGCCAACGTCGTCGGGTCGAACGTGAAGGAGGCGGTCATCGCGACCCGGTGTTTCGTGATGAACGCCCGCTACCAGTTCCAGGCCGAGCAACTGGGCGGGCTATCCTACGCCGAACGGTCCGGGGAGTCGATGCGCTCGCAGGTCGAGGACATCCTGCTGGCGGACATCGCGGTCGACCGGCTGTGGGAGTACCTCTCGACCAGGGCGCTGGGGAACTGAGGACGCCGGCCGTCACGAGAGACGGCACGGGGTTCAGGTTGCTCGCGCCCGTAGGGGTTCTATGCCCGAACACGACGCCATCGACGAGATCCAGACCGCGCTCCAGCACGCCCGCGAGGCCGACGACACGAACACCCAGCAGCACCTCGACCAGATCGCGCTGGCCCTGGACAACCTGGAGGAAGCCGAGAAACCGATCCGTCCCAGCCGCGCCAGTTCCGTGCTCGACGAGATCAGGGGGTTGCGCGAGGAGATCGACGACCTCGACGAGGCGGGCCACCTCCGGGACGCCGAACGCCGACTCGAGGACCTGCTCGACGACCCCGAGTACGTCGACGCCTACCGCGACGAGAGCGACGAGGAACGGTAGGTCACCTACCCGAACGCCGGCACCCCGACCGGCCGACGGGACGAGGAGCCGCGCTCCGGGGTCACCGGCGGCCCGCGAGTAGCGCCGCGAGCAGGATGCTGATGGGGGCAACGACCCCGGTGAACCCCGGCGACGTCCCGTCGGTCGGCGTCGGTGACGTCTCCGTCGGCCCGGTTCCCGGATCGGTCGTTACCGTCGCGGTTGGCGTCGCCGCGCCCGTCGCAGTCGGTGGGGGCGACGTCGGGGCGGTCGGCGTGGCCGTAGGCGGCGTGGCGGTCGGCGTGGGCGTCCGGACTGCGAGGGTGGATTCGTTCGACGCCGCCCCCTGTCGCACCGACGGGAGTTCGTCGACGGTCGGGGCGTTCACGATCAGGACCGTCCGGCCGGTGCGGTTCACGTGGTAGGCGTCGTCGTAGCGCCGCTGTTCGGGAATCCGCCAGGTCGCCGGGTACGCCTCGACCCGCTCCGCGCCGCGGTACTGCAACAGCTCCCGGTAGCCGCGGACGAACTCGCGGGCGTCGGTCTCGGTGTCCCAGCGGAGCTTCCAGACGTAGCCGGTCTCGTTGCGGTCCGTTCCGGGGTCGTCGTAGAAGACGAGCCGGTCCCCGTCGAGGCCGTCCGACCACTGGTGAGTGTAGTCGAGCGGATCCAGCGACACCGGCGGGCCGTCGTGGGGTTCGAAGGGTTCGCGGTCGATCACCTCGCCCGGACGGTCGTCCCAGGCGGTGTAGGCGAAGGTGAGGAAGACGCCCGCCTCGCCGACCGACTCGTACCGCTTGCCGCTCATCAGGTCGATCCGGCGCCAGCCGTCGCCGGTCCGGTCGAGGACCCGCGGGGCGGCCGGCGTCTCGTCGGGGTACCGCCCGGGGTGGAGGAGTTGCTCGGTGCTCGCAGGTCGGGACTCGTAGAGGGCCTCGACGGCGTCCCAGCCGCCGCGCTGGTGGATGCGGTGGACGAAGGTCATCCCCTGGACGTAGGTGGTCGTCGAGAACGCGACGCGTCCGGGGTGGCCGCCGTAGTCCGGCCGGGCGGTGGGACCGCACTGCCAGTCGTCGTTGCAATGCTGCAGGTACCGGTGCTCGACGTACTGTGCTTCCCCCTCGACGACGGCGTTGGTGACGGTCCGCTCCGCTATCGTCATCCTGGTGCTGATCGACCGCCCCTCGAACCCGCGTTGTTGCTGGAGGGCGTGGGTCACCTCGTGGGCGAGCAGCCACTCGTCGACGGACGGGCTCCGGCTGTCGTTGGACACCACGACCACGTGCGTGCCGTTGGGGGCGTACCCCGACGCGACCCGCCGGTTGCCGAAGACGTCCCCGGGATCGGCCTCCTCCGGGACCATGAACATCGCCTCGTAGGGGAGCGTGCGTTCCTCCGTCGCCCCGACGTCGGGACGAACCGGCTCCCTGATCGAGACGTGCACGTTCCGGTCGAACTCCCGCTGACGGAGTTGCTCGACTCGCGCCATCGCCCGCGAGAGCACCGCCCGGCGTTCGGTGTCGTTCAGGCCGTCGTCGTACGTGACCGCGAGCCGGTCGTCGGGCCAGCAGCCGTTCTCCCAGCCGAGCGTGTCGTTCGGCGGATTCGGCTTCGGCTCCCCGGCCGCCACGGGCGCACAGTCGTCGGCCGGCTGCGCGGCTGCCCCTGCGACGCGATGGTCGGACGATGGTTCGGCGGCGGAGGCGTCGGCCGCCGCGGCCGCGGAGACGCCAACCCCGGGCGCTACGGCGGGCTGCATCGCGGCGGCGATCACCGCCACGAGGACTAGCGACCGCACCGTCCGTGGCCCGGCGGCAGTCGGTGAGGCCGGGAGATCGGGTCGGCTCATCTGGAGAGACGGAGGCGTAGTCCGACATAAAAGTGTCGCCGGATCGACGTTCGCGGCCCGGACTTTAACCGTGGAGGGGACGTCGGGGGTGGCATGACGGACGTCGCAGAACTCGCCCGCGAACTCGTCGAGATACCGAGTCACGACTCGGAGGCGGCCGCCGGCGACTTCATAGCGGAGTGGCTCCGCCGGGAGACCGACGCCGAGGTCCGCCGGGACGACGCCGGTGCGGACGAGGACCGGGGCGGGAACGTGATCGCTCGCAAGGGCGACGGCGACGTCTCGCTGGCGCTGGTGGGCCACCACGACGTCGTGCCGCCGGACGACGAGCAGGTCGACGGCGACGAGTACGTCGTCTCCGAGGCAGACGGCCGTCTGTACGGCCGCGGCAGCGCCGACATGAAAGGCGCCGTCGCCGCGAAACTGCTGGCCTTCCGGGACGTGAGCCCACCCGCGGGACTCGAACTGGTTTTCGCCTCGTTCGTCGGCGAGGAGGTCGGCGGGATCGGCGCCCGGCACGCGGTCGAGCACGGGTTCGCGCCGGACTACGCCGTCGTCGGCGAGGGGTCGACCGGCTACTCGGCGCCCGGCGTGACCGACGTCGCCGTCGTCCACCGCGGGCGGCGGGCCAGCACCGTCGTCGCCCACGGGGAGTCGGCCCACGCCAGCGAGGCGGACGCCGGGGTGAACGCCATCTACCGGGCGTGCGACGCGGTCGAGGCCATCCGCGGGATGGAGCCGCCCGGGGCGTACGTCCCCGAGGCCGACGATACGGTCGAGGGGAGCCTCGCGGTCACGATGGTCGACGGCGGGTCGGCCTGGAACGTGATCCCGGGCCGTTGCGAGGTGACCGTCGACGAACGGACCGTCCCCGGCGAGGACGGCGACGTCGCCGGCGCGCCCCTGGCGCGCGTCGAGGGCGACGGCGTCGAGGTGCGGACCGACCAGGACTGGCCGCCGATGCGCTGTGACGACGAGCGGTTCGTCGCGGCCGTGGCGGACGCCGCCGCGGCCGCCCAGAAGGGGACCCCGGAGCGGGTCGTCAAACCGCACGCCACCGACGCGGGGTGGCTGGACGCGGCCGGCACCCAGTGCGTCGTCTGTGGCCCCTCGGAACTCGGCGAGGCCCACACCGCCGACGAGAGCGTCTCGCTTTCCGCGCTGGCGCGGTGCTACGATATCTACCGCGGCGTGGCCGAGCGACCGGGCGAAGAGCGGTTCTGACCCACTACCCCCGGGTCCGGAAACACGGGATTGATAGTCGCGCGGCGTTTCGGTTCGAAACGGCATGGCGACCGATCCAACGGCCGAATCAGCGCCGGACACCTACGAGGAGTTCGTCCAGACGGTACAGCGCCTCGGGAACGTCCAGGCGGCGGAGAGCGTCCTGAACTGGGACCAGGAAGTGATGATGCCCGAGGGGGGGACGCCCGCTCGCGCACAGCAGCTGTCCACCCTCGAGGGCATCGCCCACGAGACGCTCACCAGCGACGAGATGGCGTCGCACCTGGACGAACTGGCGGACGCCGACCTGTCCGACGACCAGCAGGCGGTCGTCCGCGAGGTGCGCCGCGAGTACGAGCGCGCCGACGCCGTCCCGACCGAACTGGTCGAGGAGATCACGAGGACGACCAGCGAGGCCCACCCCATCTGGAAAGAGGCCAAGGAGAACGACGACTTCGAGACGTTCGCGCCGACCCTGGAGAAGCTGCTCGACCTCAAGCGCGAGGAGGCCGAGTACATCGATCCCGACCGGGACCCCTACGAGGTGCTGTTCGAGGACTACGAACCCTACCTCGGGCTGGACACGGCCGAGGAGGTCCTCGGGACGCTCCGGGACGAACTCGTCCCCCTCGTCGAGGAACTCCAGGACGCCGACGCCGCCCTTGCGGACCCCTTCGAGGGAACCTACGACGTCGAGGACCAGCGGGGGCTCGTCCACGAGACCCTGGACACCCTGGGCTACGACTGGGAGCACGGGCGACTGGACGACGCGCCTCACCCGTTCTCGACGGGGAACACGTACGACGCCCGCGTGACGACGCGCTTCGACGAGGAGGAACCCATCGGCGCGCTGATGAGCACGATCCACGAGTTCGGCCACGCGTTCTACACGCTGGGGCTGCCCGAGGAGCACTACGGGACGCCGCTGGGCCGGCCGCGGGACCTGTCGGTCCACGAATCGCAGTCGCGGCTCTGGGAGAACCACGTCGGCCGCTCGCGTGCCTTCTGGGACCTGTTCGCGCCGACCGTCAACGACCACCTCGGGACCGACTTCGGCGCCCGCGAACTGTACGAGGCGGCCAACCAGATCTACCCGGAGAACCTCATCCGGGTGGAGGCCGACGAGCTGACCTACCACATGCACATCGTCCTGCGGTTCGAGATCGAACGGGACCTGCTGCAGGGTGACCTCGACGTCGAGGAGGTCCCGAAGGTCTGGAACGACAAGATGGAGGAGTACCTCGGCGTCCGGCCCGAGACGGACGCGGAGGGCGCCCTGCAGGACATCCACTGGAGCCACGGCACCTTCGGGTACTTCCCGACGTACTCGCTGGGGTCGGTGATGGCCGCGCAACTGTACGCCGCCGCGGAGGAGGACCTCGACGACCTGGAGGGGAAGATCCGCGAGGGGAACTTCGAACCCCTGGCGAACTGGCTGCGCGAGAACGTCCACAGCCACGGCCAGCGGTACACCACCGACGAACTCGTGCGTGAGGCGACCGGCGAGTCCTTCACCGCGGACTACTTCGTCGAGTACGTCAGGGACAAGTTCGGCGACCTCTACGGGATCTAACTGGTCGTCCCGAACCCCCTGTAGGGACATATGATAATATTTTCATATAGGGCCTGAACTTATTGGGGGCGGGGCGAGCGGGGCCGTTTCCTCCGACGCCCATCCCGGGAAAGATATTCGGGGGTCCGGTCCTATGGCGCCCTCATGCGCCGCCGAACGGTCCTCGCGCTCGCGGCTGCCGGCGTCACTGCGCTCGGTGGCTGCACCGCCCAGCAGTCACCGTCGACCCGTTCGCCGACGCCGTCGGCGTTCCCCGCCGCCGGGACGCCGCCGGCCGTCGATGCACCCACTGACCCGTTCGTGACCGGTAACGCGAACTTCGGGTTCGCGCTCCAGGCCCGACTCGCCGACGAGGCCCCCGGCGAGAACCGGTTTCTCTCCCCGTACAGCGTCGGCGTCGCCCTGGCGATGGCGTACGCCGGCGCCCGTGGGAACACCCGGACGGAGATGGCCGACGCGATACGGTTCCGGCCGCGCGGCGAGGACCTGCATCGCTCGGTCGCCGCGCTCCGCTCGGACCTGCCGCTGGCGGACACCTCCGGGACGCCGACGCCGTCGCCGACGCCGCCCGAGGAGACGCCGGTCGGCGAGACCGTCGGGCACCCGTTCCGGTTGCTCGGCGCCAACGCGGCCTGGGGGCAGGCCGACTGGTCCTTCCACGACGCGTACCTGGACGTCCTGTCGGAGTCCTACGGCGTCGGCCTGGGGACGGTCGATTTCAGGTCCGATCCCGGGACGGCCCGCCAGCGGATCAACCAGTGGGTCGAGGACCGCACGCGGGGGGAGATTCCGGACCTGTTCCCGGCCGGCGCCATCGACCGGGACACGCGGTTCGTACTGGCGAACGCCGTCTACTTCCGGGCGAACTGGGCGAAGACGTTCTCCGAGGAGAACACGGAACCGGCGACGTTCACCGCGCTGGACGGTTCGACGGCGACGGTTCCGATGATGGAGGTGACCCGGACGTTCCCACACGCGGCCGTCGACGGCCACGGGGTCCTCCGGCTCCCCTACGAGGGCGACCACACGGAGATGGTGGTGCTGGCCCCCGCCGAGGGACGGTTCCGCGAGTTCGAGCGGGACCTCACTGCCGGCCGGCTGGCGGAACTGATCGAGGCGACCGAGGCGGAGAAGGGGACCGTTCGGGTCCCCCGGTTCGTCACCCGGTCGAAGCTCCAGCTCCCGTCGTCTCTCCGGGCGATGGGCATGGAGACGGCGTTCGCCGCGGACGCGAACTTCACCGGCATGACCGACGAGAGTCGGGTGAAACTGGACGACGTCCTCCACGAGGCGACCGTCACCGTCGACGAACGGGGCACCGAAGCCGCCGCCGCGACGGGAGTCGAGGTCGTCCCGGTGTCGGGGCCGAGCTACGAGTTCGTCGTCGACCGCCCGTTCCTGTTCGCCGTCCGGCATCGACCGACGGGCGCGGTGCTGTTCCTCGGCCGCCTGGTGGACGCGGGCGCCGCGCAACCCGACTGAGACGCCACAGCGCCGGCAAACTCCGAACGTCCGCGCCGGACGCTTCGCCGGTCCGAACCCTTTTGACCGAAGCCGGGACCAACGAGTTCCATGACGCCGACGACCCGCGACCGCTGTCCGCCGCCGGCAGACGGGGGTGAGCGCTGATGGGCCACCGCGCACTCCTCGCCCGCGAGCGCCCCAACGGCCGCTACGACGCCTACTACGCCCACTGGGGTGGCGCCGACCTATCGCTGGCCCGTCGGCTGGCCGACTCGCTCGCCCCCGACGAACCGCCGGACCCGGCCGCCGACCCCGCCGTCCGGGAGGACCCGCTCGCGGTCGGGGTCACCTGGACGGCGTTGCTCGCCGAGCACCTCGACCCGCTGGTCCACGAGGCGCTGTTCGTCGTCGACGAGGGCGACATCGCGGCTTACCGGCCGCTGTGGTTCGGCCCGGTCGACGGCGGGGCGGTCGTCGCGGTCGACCCCTGGGCGCCCTGCGACGACGAGCGCGTCCTGGCCTGGTTCCGGGGCACCCGCGACGCCGTCGCCGACCTGATCGCCACGGGAGCCGTCCCGGAGGACGTCGCGGCGGCGTGTCTCCGCCGGCGCCTGCGCGCGTGGACCGACGACCGGGAGGTGGTGTTCCCCTAGACGACGCGGGGCTTTTGTGCCGTCGCCGTCTACGGGTCGGCAGTGACCGGGACCGACGCCGACGTGGACGCCGACCGACCGGACGTCGACGACGTGGACGCCGACCGACCGGACGCGGACCCGTCGCGTGACGACGCGGAGCCGCCGGACGAGGACGCGGCGGCGACGCCGCAGGACGACGCCGAGGCCGAGCCCCGGCGGGACGGCGACGCGGAGCCGTCGGACGAACGCGTCCGGACCCTGACCCGGCCGGACAGCGCGGCCGCCGAGGGGGCCATCACCGCGGCCCTCCAGCGCGGCGACCTCGTAACCGTCGCGGGGCTTTGCACCGTCGACTACTCGGGGCGAGCGTCGAGCACCCTGGGACCGGGCGAGCGCCACGTGATGCTCAAGCCCGACGGCACGGCGATGGTCCACACCGTCGAGGGCCGGCAGCCGGTCAACTGGCAGCCGCCCGGCTGCGAGCACGCCGTCGACGTCGTCGACGGGCGCCTGCGGATCGTCAGCACGCGCTCGACGCCCGAGGAGCGCCTCGTCGTCGAGTTCGAGCGACTCCTGCAGGCGTCGGCGTTCGACCTCGCCGACGAGGAGGACCTGTCGCTGTCGGGCACCCACGAGGACCTCAAGGAACGCGTCCTCGACGAACCCGACCGGGTCGAGCCGGGGTTCACGCCGCTGGCGACCGAGCGGGAGACGCCCGCCGGCGCGGTCGACGTCTACGGCGAGGACGCCGACGGCCGGACGGTGGTGCTGGAGCTGAAACGCAGCCGCGCCGGCCCGGACGCGGTCGGCCAGCTAGAGCGGTACGTCGACGCGCTCCGGCGGGACCTGCACGACGACGCCGAGGTGCGGGGCGTGCTGGTGGCGCCCTCGGCGACCGACCGCGCCCGTCGGCTGCTCGGCGAGCGCGGCCTGGAGTTCGTCTCGCTGGCCCCCGACCCGGACGAGGAGGCGTAACCGCGGCTGCTAGGCGGCGATCCCGGCCGGCCCGGCCAGATATAAAACCTCTTTACCGCGACCGTCGTCCTTCCCGGTGGTCGAGTCCTACGCATGGCCGGCGATTCGCTCTCGTTGGACACCGTGTTCGACCTCCTCAGCCACAGCCGCCGCAGACACGCCCTCGCGGTGCTGGCGAGGTACGAGGAGCCGCTGACGCTGGCCGACCTCGCCGACGAGGTCGCCGTCCGCCAGCACGGGACCTCCCTGGAGGAGATCTCCGCGGACGCGGTCGCGAACATCTACTTCCGGCTCTACCACAAGGACGTCCCAAAGCTGACGGCCGCCGACGTGGTCGCGTACGACCAGGAACGGGACCTCGTCGCGGCGGCGGACAACCTCGACCAGTGCCTGGAACACCTCCCCGCGTCGGTGATCGAACGCCGGGAGTGACCCCGTCCGCTTCTCCGGCGTCCCCCCCAACCGCCCTGCTTCGCCGTCCTCATCCGTCGTCGCCGAGGTGGTCTTTCAGCTCAGCCAGCAGGTTCAGCGCCTCCAGCGGCGTCGTGTCCCCGAGGTCGACCTCCTCCAGGCGGTCGACCACTGCGGCGAGGTCTCCAACACCGTCGGCCGCCCTGGCGGGCCGGCCGGCCGACTTCCCCTCCTCGGCACCCTGCTCGCCGGCGGCCGCGGCGCGGCCGCCGGCTCCCGGAATCCCGTCGAACGTCGCCCGATCCCCGTCGATCAGTTCCCGGGCGCGCTCGACGACGGGGTCGGGGACGCCGGCTTCGCCGGCCACCTCGACGCCGTAGGAGGCGGTCCCGGCGCCCTCCCGTACCTCGTGGTCGAAGGCGACCTCGCCGTCGACCTGCTCGGCCGAGAAGTGGACGTTCCGCGCCCGGGGGAGGTTCGCGGCCGTCTCGGTCAGTTCGTGGTGGTGGGTGGCGAAGAGGGTGGTCGCGCCCACCTCGTCGTGGACGTACTCCGTGACGGCCCGGGCGATGGCCAGGCCGTCCGTCGTGGAGGTACCCCGGCCCACCTCGTCCAGCAGGACCAGCGACTCCTCCGTCGCGGACCGGAGGATCTCCGCGAGTTCGGTCATCTCGACCATGAAGGTGGACTGCCCGCCCGCGATGTCGTCGCTGGCGCCGACCCGGGTGAACACGCGGTCGACGACGGGCAGCCGCGCCGATTTGGCGGGAACGAAACTACCGGCCTGCGCCAGGATCGAGATCAGCGCGATCTGGCGCATGTACGTGGACTTGCCGCTCATGTTCGGCCCCGTGAGGACGGCGACCTCGCCGCGGTCGAACCGCGCGTCGTTGGGGACGAACGACTCCCGGGTGCGCTCGACGACGGGGTGGCGGCCGGCGTCGATCTCGAACCCACCGTCGGAGCGGCCGCCCTGACGTGCTACCGGGTCGGACGACCCGGGAAGGTCGGCGCCGACCTCGGGGCGGACGTAGTCGTAGCGGGCGGCGACCTCCGCGAGGGAGACGAGGGCGTCGAGGCTCGCCAGCGCGGCCGCCACGTCCTGCACGCGCTCGGTCTCGGCGGCGACCGCGTCCCGGACCTCCCGGAACAGTTCGTACTCCAGGTCGTCCGCGCGGCCCTCCGCACGCAGGATCTCGTCCTCGCGGGCCTTCAGTTCCGGCGTGTAGTACCGCTCTGCGTTCTTCAGCGTCTGGCGGCGGGTGTAGTCCTCGGGCACGGCCTCGACGTTCGCGTCGGTCACCTCGATGTAGTAGCCGTGGACGGCGTTGTGGCCGACCCGGAGGTTGTCGATGCCGGTGCGCTCGCGTTCGCGGGCCTGGAGGTCCTCGATCCACTCCTTGCCGGCGCGTTCGGTCTCGCGCAACTCGTCGAGTTCGTCGCTGTAGCCGTCCCGGACGACCCCGCCCTCGGTCAACTCGACCGGCGGGTCCTCGACGATGGCCCGCCCGATGCGCTCGCGGACGTCGGCGAGTTCGTCCAGGTCCCTCTGGAGGTCCGCCAGGAGGTCGGCGTCGGCGTCCGCGAGGTCGGCGCGAATCTCGGGCACGAGGTCCAGCGTCGCCTTCAGCGACCGGAGGTCCCGGGCGTTCGCTCGCCCGCGCGAGACCCGCGAGATGAGCCGTTCCAGATCGTAGACGTCGGCCAGGCGCTCGTGGAGGCGCTCGCGGGTCCGGACGTCGCCCACCAGTTCCTCGACGGCGTCGTGGCGGGCCTCGATCCGATCCGTGTCCAGCAGGGGCCGGCGGAGCCAGTCGGTCAACTCGCGGCGCCCGAGCGCCGAGGCGGTCTCGTCGAGGACGTCCACCAGGGCGGCCCCCTCGACGCCCCTGACGGCGCGGCGCTCGAACAGTTCGAGGCTCTGCAGGGCCACGGCGTCCAGCAGCACGTACTCCCGGGGATCGTAGCGCGTGAGGTGGTTGATGTACCCCAGGCGGGGGCCGTCGGCCCCCGCCGGGTCGTCCTCGGCCGCCGCGGGTTTCGCGCCGTCGTCCTCCCGGGTGTGGTCGCCACCCCCCCGGGCGTGTTCGACGGCGCCGCCCCGGGCGTACTCAGCGTACGCCAGCAGGGCGCCGCAGGCGCGAACTTCGGCGTCGGTGGCCAGGTCGGCGTCGGCGGCTCCGAAGTAGGCCGCGACTCGCTCGCGGGCGGCCAGGAGGTCGAAGGTGTCGGGGTCGTGGGCCGTCACCGGGCAGTCCGGGCCGAACGCCTCCCGCGCGAGGTCCTCGGCCACGTCGGGGCCGACGACGGCCTCCGCGGGCGCGAACCGCCCGGCCTCGTCGCGGACGGCCCCGACCCCTTCGACGGCGGTGACGTAGCAATCGCCGGTCGAGACGTCGAGCAGGGCGAGGCCGTAGTGGTCCGCCCGGCGGTCCTCTGTTTGCTCCCGCGTCAGGCAGGCGACGAAGTTGTGGCCGTCGCCGTCCAGCAGTTCGTCCTCGGTGAGCGTCCCCGGGGTGACGACGCGGGTGACCCGGCGGTCCGCGACGCCGGCGACCGCCTCGGGGTCCTCGACCTGCTCGGCGACGGCGACCCGGAAGCCGGCGTCCAGCAGCGTCTCGACGTAGGATTCGGCGTTGTCGACCGGGATGCCGGTCATGTCGTACTCGCCGGTGGAGTCCTCCCGCGTGGTGAGGGTGAGTTCGCAACACCGCGAGACGGTCCGGGCGGCCTCGCAGAACACCTTGTAGAAGTCCCCGACGTGAAACAGGACCAGACAGTCGTCGTAGCGCTCGCAGACCTCGACGTACTGGCGCACCATCGGGGTGAGTTCCTCGCGGCGCTCGACCATCTTCTGCGGGGGCCCCAGCGCGGCGTCCATACCCGACCGGCGGCGCTCCGGCGGGAAATATCCCTCGCTGCGGGGGCGGACAGTCGCGGAACGGTCGCCGTCGACCCGAAAATCCGTCACGATACCAAGGTTTGATAATAAGTGACAATTCAATTGAACTATGGACGACGCGTACGAAAAGTTGCTCGAACGGTACCAGACGATCACGGACCTGGAGCAGGCCAGGATGGTGCTAGGGTGGGACCAGCAGGTGACGATGCCCGAGGGCGGCACGCCCGCCCGCGCCCAGCAGATGTCGACGGTGTCCGCGCTGCAACACGAGCGCCGGACGGATCCCGAACTCGGGGACCTGCTGGACGCGGTCGAGGCGAACAACCCCGACGAGCGCCAGCGGGCCGTCGTCCGGGAGATCCGCCACGACTACGAACGCGAGGCGGAGATCCCCGGCGACCTGGTCGAGGAGATTTCCCAGACGAGTTCGGAGGCCCACGAGGTCTGGCAGGACGCCAGGGAGGCCGACGACTTCGGGCAGTTCGCGCCGACGCTCCAGCGCATCCGGGACCTTCGGGTCGAACGCGCCGAGCACGTCGATCCGGACGCCAATCCCTTCGCGGTCATGCACGCCGACGACGAGCCCGACATATCAATCGAGACCGTCGAGCGCGTCTTCGAGCGCATCAAGGCCGACCTCGTGCCGCTGATCGAGGAGATCCGCGAGCGGGGCGACGATCCGGCGTCGCCGTTCGGAGCGCGCGGCCCCTACGACGAGGACGAGCAGTTCGACTTCAGCCAGGAGATCCTGGAGACGCTCGGGTTCGACCCCGACCGGACGCGCCTGGACCGCTCGGCGCATCCGTTCACCGCCGGCAACCAGTTCGACTGCCGTATCACCACCCGGTTCAACGAGGACGACGTCGTCGACGGCCTGCTCGGGACGGTCCACGAGTTCGGCCACGGCCTCTACCAGCTTGGATTGCCCGACGAGGACTACGGCAGCCCCCTGGGCGAGGCCCAGTCGCTGGGCGTCCACGAGTCCCAGGCCCGCTTCTGGGAGAACCACGTCGGCCGGACCCGTCCGTTCTGGGAACTGGTCCTGCCGCGGCTCCGGGAGCGGTTCCCGCAACTGGAGGACGTCGGCGTCGAGGAGGCCTACGAGGCGGTCAACCGCATCTACCCGGAGAACCTGATCCGCGTCGAGGCCGACGAACTCACCTACCACCTCCACATCATCCTCCGGTTCGAGGTCGGCCGGGCCTTCGTCGAGGGCGACCTCGACGTCGAGGAGATCCCGGCGGCCTGGAACGACAGGATGGAGGAGTACCTGGGCGTCCGCCCGGAGACGGACGCGAACGGGTGCCTGCAGGACGTCCACTGGACCGAGGGGTTCGCCGCCTTCGAGGCGTACACCATCGGCTCGGTGCTGGCCGCGCAACTGGACGCCGCCATGCGCGAGGACCTTGATGTCGACGGCCTGGTCCGGGAGGGCGAGTTCGAGCCGATCCGGGAGTGGCTCCGCGAGCACGTCCACCGCCACGGCCGGCGGTATCCCGCCGACGAACTGATCGAGGTCGCCACCGGCGAACCGCTGACCGCCGACTACTTCGTCGAGTACGCCACCGAGAAGTACACCGACCTGTACGGACTCTAGGCGGTCACCCGGTCGGGAATCGATGCTCCGGGTCCCGGTCATTTCCCGTCTCGACGAACCCGCCAACCCCGTGAGCGACGTTTTCCGCCACCCGGGGGTTGATACGTCGGCGCTCGTCAATAGTTACCATGTCGACTGCCTACGACGACCTCCTGGACCGCTACGAACGGGTCGCCATGTTGAACCAGTTCGACGGCGTCAGGGCCGTGCTCTACTGGGACCAGCAGGTGATGATGCCCGAGGGCGGGACGCCGGCGCGCGCGAAACAGCGCTCGGTGGTTTCGTCGCTCGAACACGAGATCCTCACCGACGACGAGACCGGCGACCTGCTCGACGCCGCCGAGGACGAGGACCTCGACGACGACGAGCGGGCCGCGGTCAGGGAGATCCGCCACGAGTACGAGCGGAAGTCCCGGGTTCCCGGTGACCTGGTCGAGAAACTCAGCCGAACGAGCGCCGAGGCCCAGGACGTCTGGCAGCAGGCGAAGGCGGACAGCGACTTCGAACACTTCGCGCCGACCCTGGCCGAGTTGCGGGACCTCCACGTCGAGCGCGCCGGGCACGTCGACCCCGAGAAATCGCCGTACGAGGTGCTCCACGAGGACGGCGAGCGGGACATCCCCCTCGCCAAGGTCGAGGAGATCTTCGACCAGTTGCGCGAGGAGCTCGGTCCGCTCGTGCAGGAGATCCGCGAGCCTGGCGACGACTTGCCGGCGCCGTTCCGCGAGCACGCCACGTACGACGAGGACACCCAGATGGCGCTGTCCGAGGAAGTCCTGGACCTGCTGGGTTACGACTGGGACCGTGGCCGGCTGGACACCTCGCCGCACCCATTCACCTCGGGCAACCAGTTCGACTGTCGGGTCACCACGCGGTTCCGGGCGGACGACCCCATCGACGCGCTGACGGCGACCATCCACGAGTTCGGCCACGCCACCTATCAACTGGGACTGCCCCAGGAGCACTACGGCAGCCCGCTGGGGCAGTCACAGTCCTCGGGCATCCACGAGTCCCAGTCCCGGTTCTGGGAGAACCACGTCGGCCGGACCCGGGCGTTCTGGGAGCTGCTGCTCCCGACGATGCAGGAGCACTTCCCCGAACTCGGCGACGTGACCGTCGAGGAGGCCTACCAGGCGGTCAACCGGATCTACCCTGACAACCGCATCCGCGTGGAGGCCGACGAGCTGACGTACCACTTCCACATTATCCTCCGGCACGAGATCGGCAGGGGGTTCGTCGAGGGCGACCTCGACGTCGAGGAGATTCCCCAGGTGTGGAACGACAAGATGGAGGAGTACCTCGGGGGGCGCCCGGACGACGACGCGGAGGGCTGTCTGCAGGACATCCACTGGACGAGCCGGTTCGCCGCCTTCCAGGGGTACACCATCGGGTCGGTCCTGGCCGCCCAACTGGATGCGGCGATCCGGGAGGACCTCGACGTCGACGGCCTCGTCAAGGACGGCGAATTCGAGCCCATCAGGGAGTGGATGCGCGAGCACGTCCACCGCCACGGCCGGCGGTACCCGGCCGACGAACTGATCGAAGTGGCAACGGGCGAACCGCTGACTGCGGACTACTTCGTCGAGTACGCGAAGGAGAAGTTCTCCGATCTGTACGGGTTGTAAGCGCCCGACCTGCACGGTCCCAGGCTACCCCTCTTCCCACACGTCGCCGAGGCGGTCGTCGACCTCGTCGAGGACCACCGACAGTACCTCGAAGGCGTCGGCCGGGAACTCCCGGTCGATGGCGTCCTCGGTCCTGGCCGCCGGCGGTGGATGGAAGTGGTCCCTGGAACTGTGTGGGTTGTCGTGTCGGTCCCAGCGACACAGCCAGTCGTCACCGTCCCACTCCTCGCGGTACGTGGCGTGGAGGTCGCCGTTCGTGTACGTCCGCAGTTCGAGTTCGACCCGGCGCACCTCCTCGGGGTAGTGGCGTGGATCGAACGCCGCGACGATGGATTCCGGTTTCTCCCGCGGGAAGACGGCGACGGACTCGACCCTGGACAGCGACCCGAGGCGCCGGGCGACGATTCGCAGGAGCGCCTCGTCGAGGCGGCGGTCCCCGTCCATCGCTCAGGCGGGCGCCCCGCCGGCGTCCCGGTCCCGACGCGCCCGTTCGAGTTCGCGGAGCCGCCGCCTGACCGTCCGCCACTCCTGGAGGTCGGCCCAGACGTCATCGACATCGGCGTAGTCGGCGCGTTCGAGGGCGTCGACCGCGTCCGGGCCGTCCGCGTCGTAGGTCTCCCGGAACTCGCGTTCGCGGCTCGTCAGGCGATCCAGCCGCTGCCTGCGTTCGTCGGGCGACAGGTCCCGGAGCTGCTGGACGCGGCGCCACCGGAAGTACGCCTCGTTGCGCACGAACGCGTGGGGCGACTCCGCGACCTGCTCGACCATCCCGATCTCGGCGAACCACCGGAGGTAGTCCCGGGCGGTCTCCGTCGAGACGTCGGCACGCTCGGCCACCTCCCGGACCCGCGCGGGTTCGTACAGTTGCACGGCGACGCCGTACACCCTGTCGCGGGTCGATTGGCTGGCGAGCACGTCCTCCCACTCCTCGGCCAGGTCGGGGAGTTCGTCGGGCAGCCCCTCGTCGGTCGAGTCCCCGGGCGGTCCCTCGCCGGCCGAGTCCTCCGGCGGTCCGTCGGTAGTCACGGTACCCGCTACGGCCCGCTGCCGAATATATCTTGCCGTCGCTCAAAATATTCGTCAGTCAGACGGCGACGGTCATCCGCTCGTCCAGGAAGTCCGCCAGCGCCCGGTTGAACGCCGCGGGGTTGTCGCGGTTGGCGAGGTGGGCCGCGTCCGGGACGACCTTCCGGGGGGCGTCCAGGCGGTCGGCCAGCGCCTCGCTGTGGCGGACGACGGGGCCGGCCTCGCCGTCGCCGTGGAGGACCAGCGCCGGGACGTCGGGGAGGTCGGGGGCCTCGAACTCGTAGAGGGCGTCTAGCACGTCCAAGAAGCCGTCGGCGTCGAATCCACCGACGGCGTCGAGGGCGTACTCGCGGGCGTCGGCCGTCTCGGCGAGCCAGCGGCCCTCCAGGGACTCCACCCAGTTCAACAGCAGCCGGAAGTACGCCCGCGGCCCCATCGTCCGGACGGCGGCGTGGTAGCCGGGTTTCGGGACGAACAGGCGCTTCTGGAGGTCGGTCATTGGGATCGGCGGCACCGAGGTCACAGTGCTGGCCAGCACCAGCCCGGCCACGCGGTCGGGATGGTCGGCGGCGAACTGCTGGGCGACCAGGCCGCCCATCGAGAGGCCGACGACCACGGGGTTGGCCAGTCCGAGGCCGTCCAGCAGCGCCGCGAGGTCGTCGGCCAGCACGTCGATTCCGTACTCGTCGCCGGGATCGGACTCGCCGTGGCCGCGGCAGTCGATGGCGACGGGGCGGAAGTCCCCCGCGAAGTGGTCCAGTTGCGGGCGCCACAGGTCGCCGTCCAGCCAGCCGCCGTGCAGGAACACCAGCGGCCAGCCGTTGCCACGGCTCCGGTAGTGGATAGTTACCTCGCCGGTGTCGAGGGTAGACATTGCCGGGTTTCAGGACCCCGAACGCCGTGAACCTGTCGACTACGGGTTGGCGACCCACCTCGTCGATTACGGGTCGAACTCCGTCAGTTCCGGCGCGGGGTCGCGGTCGCCGCGGCGGCCCCCCACCGACCTGTAGGCCTCGCCGTACCGCCTGAGCTTCCGGTAGAGGTAGTACGCGAAGACGCCGTCGTAGACGACGATGAAGGCGACGAACGCGGCGAAGGTGCCCAGGCCGGGGACGGCCGCGGCCAGCGCGTCGGGGACGAACCCCGAGAGCACGTTGTAGCCGGCGTGGACCAGCGTCGCGATCAGCAGGCCCTTGACGACGATGGGGCCGCGGTCGCGGCGGTTGAACTTCGCCAGCCCGAGGTAGTACCCCGCGATGGCCGAGTAGATGACGTGGCCCGGGCCGGCCAGCGCCCGGACCGTCGCGATGCCGCCCCCGGCGCCGACGATGGCGAGTTCGCCGGACTGGCCGACGATCCGGGTGATGTAGATGAAGTTCTCGATGGTGGCGAAGCCCAGTCCCGCGACCGCGCCGTAGACCGCCCCGTCGACGACGGAGTCGAAGCGACCGCTCCGGAACGCGTGCAGTCGGACCGCCAGCAACTTGACCGTCTCCTCGACGGGGCCGACGACCAGGAGGAAAAACAGCGGCAGCGTCAGCGCGCCCAGCCCGGAGAAAAACGGCAACAGCAGGGTATTGAGGACCGCTGCGAACGTCGCAAAGAGGACGGCGAGCAGGAACGTCGCCACCAGCAGCCACAGCGGTTCCGGTCTGGTCGCGTCCACGCGCCAGACGTACCACGCCAGCGCCAGCGCCGGGATCACGGAGAAGACGACGAGGACGAAGATCAGGGGGTCCTCGAGCGCCAGGGCGAGGCCCCCCTCGACGATCAGCACCAGGAAGATGGCCAGCGCCAGCACCACGACCGCGGCCCGCGCGACGAACCCGATCAGGCCGTACAGCAACACCGCGACCGCGTCCAGTGGCGTCCGCCGTTCCCAGGTGGCGACGTCGTAGAGGTCCCGCGATTCGTCCGCGGCCCGTTCGACGGGGTCCCTTCGTTCGGACATCGTTCGTTGAGTTGGGCCGGTCGGCGGGTAACGTTTTTCCCGGTCGTGCGGTTCGGTCGTGGTGGCACGTCGAGGTAGATCGATGGACCTCCGTGGACGCTTCTCGTACGGTACTCTCGTCGCCACCGTCCGGAGAGCCCCCGCGGACTCGACTCCCGTCAGAAACAGGTTCCGACGAGCCCCCGCTCACGTCCGTTCGCAGGGATCCCAACGCGCGCCACGAGGCCAAGTTAGGGTCATGGCGCGCGCGAGCAACGCGCGCGAGGGCCGGGGGCGGGCCGGCGCCCTCGGCGTCTCCGGCGAGCCGTGCGAGCCGGAGGCTCGGGAGAGCTTGCTCTCC
>CAYTAG010000042.1:0-18960 GCA_964435625.1 uncultured Halobacteriales archaeon
CGACGTGCCGTCGGACACCATCTGGAGGCTCCGTTGCCACTCCTCGAGTTGCTGGACGTCGGACTCCAGGCGGTCGATGCGCTCTAGGTCGGCCTCCAGCGCGGGGACCAGTTCGGTCTCGATCCGTTCGAGGTCCTCGCTGGCCTCGTCGAGGCGGTCGGCCGCCGCCAGCGCCTCGTCGATGCGGTCGAGTTCGCGGTCGACGCGGTCGACCAGCGAGGCCAGCGACCGTTCGTGGGAGGTGATCCGGGCCTCCAGGTTCTCCATCCGGTCGTCGTGGTCGTCAAGCCCCCCTTCGAGGTCGGTCACCAACCGCTCGTGGATCGTCAACTGGTCGTCGTTGTCCTCGACGGCTTCCCGGAGGTCCGCGAGGCGCTCGTCCTGCGTCGAGAGGACCGCGTCGAGTTCGTCGACCGTCTCCCCGAGGTCCGTCAACTGCTCGGCCCGCTCGCCGAGCGTCTCGGCCCGCTCCTCGACGGCGTCCGCGAGGTCAGCGAGTCGTTCGCGCTGTGCCGCGAGGTCGTCGTCGTGGTCCCCGACGGTTTCCTCGACCGTTTCGAGCCGGTCGTCCTGTTCGGCGAGCGCCTCGCCGTGGTCCGCGGTCACGTCGTCCAGCGCCGCCAGCCGCTCGTCGTGGTCGTCGACCGTCCGCACCGCGTCGGCGAGCCGCTCTGCGTGGCGGTCGACCCGCGCGTCGAGGTCCGACAGCCACTCGTCGTGGTCCTGGACGGTCTCGTCGACGTCCGATAGTCGCTCCTCGTGGCCGCGGACGGCCCCCTCGACGTCGGCCAACCGTTCGTCGTGGTCCCCGACCGTGCGCTCCAGGTCGGCGACCTGCTCGCCCTGCTCGTCGACCGACGCCCCGAGGTCCGTCAGTCGCTCGTCGTGGCTCGCCACGGACCGCTCGACGGCCTCGACCGCGTCTGCCTGCTCCGCGAGCCGTTCGTCGTGCGCCGAGAGCGTCTCCTCGTGATCGCCGAGCCGCCGGTCGTTGCGGTCGGCCGTCTCCTCGATGGCTCCGAGTGTCTGGTCGTGGTCCAGCAGCGACTCCATCACCTCGTCGAGTTCGTCCCCGTGGTCGGCCAGCGAGTCCTCGACGGCCGCGACCTGGTCCTCCAGGGTCGTCAGGTCCTCGGCGACCGCCGACGCGCTGGACTCGGCGTCCGCGGCGGTCTCCTCGACGGCGTCCAGGCGGTCGTCGGCGTCCTCGACGGTCGACTCAAGCGTTCGAACCGTCTCGCGCTGGTCGGCCACCCGGGACTCGACGTCCTCGACGGTCTCCCGCAGGTCCGCCAGTTCCCCGTCGGCGCCGTCGACCCGCTCCGCCAGGGCGTCCAGGCCCTCGTCGAGTTGCGACAGCCGGTCCCGCTGGGTCTCGACGGTTTCGTCGAGCCGCGAAACGACCTCGTCGATCCCGGCCAGGGTCTCCTGGTAGTCGGCCAGCGTCCGGGTCCGGTCGGTCAGGGCGTCCTCCAGCGCGCTCAGCGTCCCGCCGTGGTCCTGCAACTGCTCGCGGACCCGCTGGAGTTCGTCCGGCCGACCGGCCGGCCGGCCGGCCAGGTCCTCGACGGTCGACTCCAGCGTCCCGATGCGCTCTTCGAGGTCCCGTACCTCCTCGGCGGGCGTCTCCGGCTCCGCGGACTCGACGAACGACGCCAGGGTCTCCGTGTCGGCGACTAGCCCGGCGAACGCCTCGATCACGTCCGCCGATCCGACGTCCCCGACGTCGCCGCCCCGACGCTCGATCCGGGCCGCGAGCGCCTCGCCGAGCGCCGAGACGAGGTGGCCGGCCACCGGGCCTGGCGACTCGGCGTCCGCCGGTTCGCCGGTGGACGCCGCTGACCGGCCGTCGTCGACGGCAGCGGTTTCCGGGGACCCCTCCGGGTCACCTTCGTCCATCGCGTAGTTCACGGCGGTGACGCCCGCAGTCACGGCCAGGCCGGCGAGTCGGTCGGCGACCACCTCGGCGTCGATGGCCGGCGAAAGCAGGACGTCCATGACGACCGGTCCGTCGCCGTCCGCCGACGCGGTCGTGGCCAGGACCCCTTCCTGGTCCGCGACGCGGCTCGTGATCGGGTCCGGACGCGTTTCGTCCACGCTTCGCAACGTCGCCCGGATCACGGAGATCCGGTCGGGCGGCGACTGTGCGTCGGCTTCGTCGGCAAGGGCCTGGAGGTGCCCGCGGTCGGGCAGTTCCGGGGGCGCGTCGCCGACCCGTCGGACGCCGGTCACAGCCGGTTCCGGGTGGGTCCCGCCGTCGGGGACCGGTCGGCGTGCGGTCGAGCGAATCCTCGGGGGTGGTGGGTCACTGTCGTCCATAGGTAGACCGGCGGGAGGGGGCGACTCCTGGTTCCACGGGGGCGCGGTTCGAGCGAGCGGTGCCCGGGGCGGTCCACCCGGCCGCGCCGTGGCCGGCGGTGGACCGGGACTGCGCCGGGCGTGCACCGATGCCGGCGCGCAACGGCGACTCCCATGGCCGGATCGGTCCGGCGACGGCTGGTCGCCGGTTCGGTCGCGTCGGGGGGCGGATGTCGGTTGCCATGGGCGTTCTGGCGGGGCAGGTCGCCCGTTAGTCGAGTTCGCCTCGGGACGCGTCCGGGCCGCCGATCACGTCCCGGAGCTTCCGTTGCCACTCGCCGAGCTGTTCGATCTCCGCCTCGATCTCCTCGAACCGCTCGTCGACCGATTGGACCTCGCCGAGCCGATCCGCGAGTTGCTCGACCTCGTCGCGGAGGTCCTCGATCCGCTCGTTCACCTCCTCGATGGCCGCCTCGTTGGCCTCGACGTCCGCTCGAAGGTCCGCACGGCGGTCGGCGTGGACGTCGAACCGGTCGTCGACGCCGGTTTCCAGCTCCCCGAGGTCGTCGCGCACGCCGTCGAGGGCGTCGTCGTGGTCGTCGAGGACGTCCTCGTGATCGTCGAGCGTGTCCTCGTGGTCGTCCAGGGCGTCGTCGTAGTCCTCGATGGCGTCGTCGTGGTCGTCGAGGGTCTCCTCGTGGTCACCGATAGCGCGGTCGTGTGCCGCGAGCGCGTCGTCGACGCCGTCGAGTCGGTCGGCGTGGTCCTCGAACTGTTCGTCGGTCGCCTCGTTGAGGTTGTTGAGGTACGCCGTCAGCCTGTCGAGGTCGTCCTCGACCGACTCGATGGCGACCTCGTTGTCGGTGACGGTCGCTTTTAAGTCGCCGACGTCGTCGGCGTGTTCGTCAAGGCGCCGGTCGGTCCGTTCGCGGTACCCCGAGAGGTCTTCGCGGAGTTCGGCGACGTCGTCGTCGACGGCGTCGATCTCCTCGGCGCGTTCGGCCAGCGTCGACCGGATCGTCTCCAGCGAGGACTCGTGGTCCTCCAGGCGGTCGCCGACCGCGCCGAAGGAGTCCCGGAGGTCGCTCAACACCGTCGCGTGGTTGTGCGTGACCTGCCGGAGGTCATCGAGGTCGTCCTCCAGCGCGTCGAGGTCGCTCTGGACCGACCGGATGACCTGCTGGCCCGTCCCGTTCTCTTCGAGGAACTCCTCGAGTGACTGTTTGTAGGCCTTCAGGTCGCTGACTTCGGTCTGCAACTGGCGGATCTGGGCCTCCACGCGGCCGCCCTCCTTGCTAGCGCTCTCCAGGGAGTTCCGCAGGCCCTCCAGCGTGGTGACGAGGCGTTCGCCGACGTTCTCGTCGTCGACGACGTCTGCTTCCGTCACGTCGGGGGCCCCCTCGGCAATCTGCAACGAGGCGTCGAGGCCGTCGCCGTCGTTCGAGGGCGTCGCTGGTTCGTCCGGGCTGGACCCGTCTTCGGCTGCATCGTCGGGGGTGGTTCCGTCCTCAGGCGTGTCCGCGTCCATGGTCTTCTCGTCCACTTCGGCGTTGTAGCATGCATCCAGTTTGGTAATTTCGGCCGTTGCAGCGACATGAACGGTTCCCCTCGACGCCGGGTCCGGCCCGGCGTCGGACGTTCCGGCGATTAGTTCGACCCCGGCGCCGGGTTCGCGGACTCGACGGGCGCCTCCCAGAGGTGGATGGCGACCGAGCCGATCAGGAGGGCCACGCCCGCCAGCGAGAGCGCGAACAGCGGCGAGGCGGCGTCCGAGAGCGCGCCGCTACCGAGCTGGAACGGGATCACCGTGAGTCCGCTGACCATCGCCATCGCGCTCAGGACGGTCGCCCGCCCCAGCGTCTGTATGCGGTCGTTGACGTACTGGCCGGCGAGCACCCGGGTCGGCTCGACCAGCGCCCGGCCCAGAAACAGCGCGAGAAACGCCAGCGGCGGGAGGAAGTACATCGCGATCAGCAGGCCACCCAGAAGCGGCGGGACTAGCAGGAACCACCGCCGGAGGCCCATTCGCTCCGCTATCGCGTCGATGCGGTAGCTGATCGCCGCCGACGCGAGGCTGATGGCGGCGTAGTAGGCGCCCAGCAGCGACTCGACCCGGTCCGGCCGCACGACGAGCGAGAGGGACCAATCGAGCAGCGGGACGGGAACGGCGAGTTCGAAGTCGGGGTCCAGCGCGACGAGGACGTCCTCGAACACGGGCTGGAGGAAGATGAACACGAGGTACGTGACCGCCGAGAACAGCACGAAGTAGTAGACGACGAACGCCCGGAGGCGGGGCTGGCCGACGCTCGTGCGGACGACGTCGACGGCCTCGCGGAACCCGAGTTCGTCGGAATCACTCTCCTCGTACGTCTCGGGTTCCTCCAGGGTCAGCAGGACCAGCGCCCCGACGCCCGTGATCACGGCGGCCACGAGGAACGGGTACGCCAGGTCGAGTCCGCCGAGGTAGCCGCCGACCAGCGACGCCACCACGCCGACCGCCAGCGCGACGGATTGCCCGCGGCCGCGGACGCGTGTGAACTCCCCGGACGCATCGTCGTCCGACAGCGTCTCGTACACCCAGGCGTCCTCGGTGCCCGAGCGGAAGTTGTAGCCCAGCGACCAGCAGACGAACAGGGCCGAGAACGTGAGAAACGACGAGGCGAGCGCCAGGCCCAGCAGGGTCAGCGCGATGAGCACCGTCCCGACCAGCAGGCTGTTCCGGCGCCCGATGCGGTCGCCGACGTAGCCCGTGGGTACCTCCCCGAGGACGGTCGTCAGGTTGTACAGCGCCTCCACGACGGCGACGTGCGTGAACGTCAGCCCCTGCGAGAGGAGGTAGAGGTACATGATCGGGCGGTAGAACTCTACCGCCTCGGTGGCCTTGAACAGATAGTACTTGGCGACTGCCCTGGAGACGGTCATGGGTCCATCCGCCGCAGTCCGGCGACGGTCGAGGGTTGTCGCCGCCGGGGAAAGAAGTTGTTATTACCAGATTCCGGCGGCCCCCTGACGCGCACAGCACTGTTCAGCGATGGTGGCCGGCACCCCCGCACTCGAAGGTGGCCGGCACCCCCGCACTCGAAGGTGGCCGGCACCTCCGCCGGAACGGTGGTGACCGGCACCTCCGGCGCGGGTGGGACTGAAAGGGGCCGGGCGCTTTCTGGCTGTTGGCGGCCAAGTCACCGTCCACAGAGAGCGTCCGGGGGCTTTCGAGGTGATCTCAACACTGTACCCGGCATATCTGAACACTGCCGACGCGCGTCTGACGAACCATTAAGTGCGAGCGCGACCTTCGTCCCGGCAACATGGGTAACAAGAACAAGACGGTCTCCTTCCGGGTGAGCGAGGACTCCTTCGAGAAGCTCCGGGAGATCGCGGAGGAGCGGGACCTCTCGCTGTCGGCCGTCTTCCGGGACTACGTCGACGAACTCGTCACCCACGACGGCCAGGTGAAGGTGGTCCCGGCCCACCAGGTCGAGGAGAGCGACGCGGACGACCCCGAGTTCCCGCCGAAGGTGAAGGTGCCAAAGAGCTTCGTCCGCGAGCACGAACGCCTCGAACTGGAGGCCGAACACCTCCGCGATCAACTGGAGGAGCACAAGCGCTACGTCACCCACCTCCGGGAGAAACTGGAGGAGTCCGAAGAGGACGAGGAGGTCGTCCACCTGGAGGACCTGGACGAGGAACTGGCCGAGGACGTCGAACTGGACGACGCCTACACGCTGGGCTGACCGCCACCTGGCCCATCCGACCGGGCGCCGCCGGGTTTCCCTTCCTCCTGACGACTGGGTGCCGTCGCTCGGCCGGACTCGCACCCACCGGGAGACGGCGCCGCGGATCTACGGCTCTCCTCCCGGGACTACTGTTCGGGACAGCACTTCCCGGTACCTTGCCAGTCCGTGCAGACCGTATCCCCGGAGCAAATGCAGCAGGTCCGCTGGTGCAGTTCCTCGGTTACGATGCCGCCGTCGACGTAACACGGGTCGGTACACTTGCTGTACGTCGTACAGCCCCAGCAGTCCGGTTCGACCTCCGAGAGGTCCTCCACCACCCGGTCGGGTTCGATCTCCTCTCCGGACGCGGTGATCCGGTCGTCCGACGAAGCCGCGCTCGCCGCGCTGGCGAGCGTGGTCACTCCGACGGCGCCACTCGCGACTGCCCCGAGAACGGTTCGCCGGTTCCAACTATCGCCGCTCTTTTTCGCCATAGTCCGAAAATATTACCTTCCGATGTTAAATTTATTTATTGCCTGGGCTACAACTCCATCTTCGAACAGGTCCCGGGCGGGAGACGTCTTCGCGTCGGGAGCCGGTTCCCTACCCTTCGAGTTGCTTCCGTCGCTCGCGGGCCTCTCGCTCCATCTCGCCGGCGTCCTCGACCCCGGCCAGGTGTTCGACGGCGTCCAGGGTCCGGACGGCGTCGTCCAGGAACGACAGCAGGTCACCCGAGTAGGCGTACACCATGTACTCCTCGGACATCACGTCGACCATCGCGTCCGGGCCGAGGCCGTCGGCCCGCAGTTCCAGCAGGTAGCGGACGAACTTCCGCTCGGGGTGGCCGCAGTAGGGGTTGTCCTTGCAGTCACAGTCCAGGAAGTCCTCCGTGAAATCGAGCACGCGCTCGCGGGTGGCGTCGTCGAGTTTCTCCAGGTCGCCCTGGAACAGGAGATCCAGCGTCGCCCCCGCGAAGGCGCTCTTGGGGATGGACGTCTCTAGCTGCGAGGAGAGCTGGCGGTGGTTCTTGACGTAGATCTTGTCCGTGATCGCCACTACCGGCCGCTAGGCGACGACGCCGCAAAAGGGTTGTCGAACCGCCCCGGCGCAGTCGTAACGTATTTCAACGCCAAACGTCGTAGGTTGGTGTGCGACGTGTCCGGGTTGGGGTAGTGGTATCCTGTGGGCTTGTGGTGCCCACGAGCTGGGTTCGATTCCCGGGCCCGGACTGGAAGTTTCTTTACATTTCCACTGACCGAGAGCGCGCCCTCGATTTTATATTCGATCAGGAGCCATTCGACCGCGTGTCACATCGGTGCCCGACCTGCGGGGACGACTTCGAAACGCGGCGGGGCCTGGGCGTCCACCACAGTCACGCCCACGACGAACGACTCCCGAACCGCGAGTGTGCGAACTGCGGCGAGCGGTTCTACGCGGCGTCCGAACGGAAGTACTGTTCTGACGGCTGTCTCGACGAGAGCGATGCGTACGCGGGCGAGAACAACCCGAACTACAGGGGCAGCAAGACGACGACCGAGTGCGAGTTCTGTGGGACCGAGTTCGAGTACTACCCCTCCGAGAAGGAAGGGCGGTTCTGTTCGGAATGCGTCGAGAACGAGTCCTGGCGGACGGTCCCCGAACTGAGCGGCGAAGACAATCCCCGGTGGAACGGCGGCAAACGGGAACGGGAGTGTGCAGCGTGTGGCGATTCGTTCGAGCGTTACCCGAGCAACCTCACCGGAGAGGTCGACCTCTGTAGTGACGATTGCCGGGCAGCGTGGCTATCGGAGACGTTCACGGGCGAGGGCCACCCCAACTGGGAGGGCGGCGACGTCGGCCCGTACGGGCCGGGCTGGAACGCCGTCCGCCGGCGCGCGCTCGAACGGGACGGCTACGAGTGCGTGATCTGCGGCGCGGGCAGGGACGAAATCGGCCGCAACCCGGACGTTCACCACCTGGTCCCCGTCCGGGCGTTCGTCGAGTCCGACGACCACGAGGCGGCGGACGCCCACTTCCTGGAGAACGTCGCGTCGCTGTGCGTCGGCTGCCACCGGAAGGCCGACGCCGGTACGCTCTCGCGGGCGCGGCTCCGCCGAGCAATCGAATGACGCGGTCGTCCGGTCGGGCGAGAATCACCCGATGGTGATCACTTCGTCCGAGCGCTCGACGATGCCGAGCAGGTTGCTCATCGTCGACCGCGGGCGGAGGTCGCTCTCCTCCAGATCGCGGGCGTCCAGGCAGGTCCCGCAGGCGTAGAGGTCGCCGTCGTTGTGGACGAACTTCTTCAGCACCCCCGGCGGGTTGAACTTCTCGGTCTCGACGTCGGGCGCTTCGACGGCGTCGCCCAGCAGGAACGCCTCGACGGTGTGGTCGGCGTCCAGCGCTTCGTTGGCCAGCCGGAAGCCGTTCCAGAGCTTCTCGGCGTCGTTCGTCTCGAAGATCAGTCCGAGGTGCATGGCCCTGCGTTCGCCTGATGGTCCCTTGATTCTTCCGAACGCTCGACGGATCGACTAGCTCGCTTCGGGGTCGCGGGCGGGGTCCGTCGAGGTGGACTCGGCCCCGTCGGAGGTCCCTTCGGCCCACTCCAGTAGCGGTTCCAGCCGGGTCCGGAGTTCCTGGCCCTCGTCGGTCAACTCGTACTCGACGCGGGGTGGCACCTCGTCGTACTGCGTCCGCTCGATCAGGTCGGCCTCGCGGAACTCCGCCAGGCGGGTCGAGATGGTCGTCGTGCTGGCGGTCGGGAGGTGGTCCTCGATCTCGGCGAACCGCATCGACTCGTGGGCGCCGACGATGCTGATCAGTTGCATCGCGTACTTGCCGGCGAGCGTGTCTATCGTCCCCGTCAACGGGCAGTAACACGTCCCGTCGACGTCGCAGGTGGGGGCGGGCTGGGTCGGGTCGGCCATCGCTTTAGGGCTCCACAGCGACTCCAGAGCGTCGGACTTCATAGTTTAACCGTTCGCGGCCCGAACGTAACGGACGGATGTCACGTTCGGACTCGTACGACCTGATCGTCCTCGGGGGCGGCGCCGCTGCGTTCGGGGCTCTCACCGAAGCGAGCGAGCGCGGCCGTTCCGTGGCCGTCGTGAACGCGGGGTTGCCCCTCGGCGGGACCTGCGTCAACGTCGGGTGCGTCCCGAGCAAGCACCTGCTGGAAGTCGGAAAGGCGGCGTTCGAACCGTCGCGCAACCCCTTCGAGGCCGTCCGCTGGGAGGAACCGGCGACCGACTGGGGGGCCGCCATCGACGGGATGGACACCCTGGTCGAGACGCTCCGGGAGGAGAACTACGTCGACGTCGCCGAACACTACGGCGTCGACGTGTACGAGGGCTACGGCGCCTTCGTCGACGAGCGGACGGTCGAAGTCGTATCGGGGGCCGACGAGGGCGCCCGCCTCGCGGGCGAGACGGTGCTGATCGCCACGGGGAGTTCGCCGCGGACGCCACCAATCGACGGCCTCGCCGAGGTGGACTACGAGACGAGCGAGTCGATCCTGCAGCGCCGTGATCGGCCCGACAGCGTGGTCGTCCTCGGCGGCGGCTACGTCGGCGTCGAGTGGGCGCAGATCCTCCACCGGATGGGCGCGGAGGTGACCGTCCTCCAGCGCTCGCCCCACGTCCTCTCGGAGATGCCCTCGCGCGTCGGCCGGACGCTCCAGTCGTGTCTCCGCGAGGAGGGCATCGACGTCGTCACCGGCGTCGACGTCCGCCGGGTCGAGGAGGCGGCTGGTGGGGGAAGTGACGGGACTCAGGACGGGGTCGTGGTCGCGGCCGACGTCGACGGCGAGCGACGCGAGTTCGTCGGCACCGACCTCTTGCTCGCGGCGGGCGTCCGGCCGAACACGGACGGCATCGGCCTGGCGGAGGTCGGCGTCGAGACCGACGAGACGGGCGCGGTCGTCGTCGACGAGACCTACAGCGCCGGAGTCCCGGGCGTGTACGCCGCAGGCGACGTGATCGGCGACCCGATGCTGGAGACCGTCGCCGCCAAGGAGGGCAACTACGCGGCCCGGAACGCCTTCGGGGGTGAGGCCCGGACGGTCGAGTACGATGCCGTCCCCGCGGTCGTGTTCACCAGCCCGGAGGTAGCCTCGGTCGGGCTCACGGAGGCCGAGTACGCCCGCGAGCACGGCACCTGCTCCTGCCGGACCGTCGAGATGGAGTCGCTCCCGAAGGCGCGGGCGGTCGGGGACACGCGGGGGTTCCTCCAGGTCGTCAGGCACCACGAGACCGACGAAATCGTCGGGGTCCACACCGTCTCGCCCCGGGCCGGCGACGTCATCCCCGCAGCCACGCTGGCGGTGAAACACGGCCTGACCGTCGAGGACGTGATCGACACCGTCCACCCGTTCCCGACGTTCGGGGAGGCGTTCAAGCGCGCCTGCCAGGCGTTCCGGCGGGACACCTCGACGATGAGTTGCTGTGTGGAGTGACGCTACTCGTCAGAAGTCCCTGCGGGCTCTCTGGAAACGGTATCTTGGCCGGCAATACTCAGAAAGCCCCCGCGCGCTCGACTCGGGGGGCTCGCTGCGCGCCTCAGTTGCTCCTTCGCGTTGCTCAGTCGCGTCCTGCGGTGCTTACGTCGCCCGCCGTCGTCGAGCGCGCGGCCCCTTTCAGTCCCGCCCCGCCACTGGTATCCACACGCCTCCCCAGCCGACTGCGTTACTCAGTCGCGCCCGATGGGCGCTCCTTGCGTTACTCATCCCTCGCGCGCGTAGAGGTTCGCGGTCGCCCACGGGGCGACACGCTCACCAGCGCGCGCCATGCGGCTAACTAAATTAGGCTCTCGGCGCGCGCGAGGTTCACCGCGAGCTTGCAAGCGGGAGTTCGGGAGAGCAAGCTCTCCCGGTGGCCGGGGGCGGGCCGGCGACCACCGCGGTCGGTCGCCGGCCCGGCCCCGCGGTTGGGGAGGGCGAGGAAATCCCTAGTCGCCCGGTGGCCGTAATCGAATCGGAGTGAATAGCCACGATCAAACCAGGGCCACCAACCGCAATCAAACGCAACCAGAGCCACCGCAAACCAAACGACCAAACCACCACACTCCCGTCAGGGCACGCGCTGACGAACCCACGATCCAGCCAGCGTCCCCGACCGACCCAAAAATTTGAAATCTAAAGTTTAATACTTTAGAAAGTACAGCTTTGGCGCGCGGCGGGTGACCTGGCCCACGACGAATCTCCCACAGCTTCGGCCGAAGGACAACGGCTAACTTCCCGGTGTACCAACCCCGACTATGAGCGAGCAATCGACGACCCCGACCGTCCGGCGGAGCGACGAGGTGGAGTACGAGACCGTCGACGCGGCCGAGGGACTCCGCAAGGGCGTACTCGTCGGCGAGGACCAGGGCGCGCCGAACTTCGCCATGCGGCGGTTCACCCTCGCGCCCGGTGCCGAGGTACCGAAACACACCAACGAGGTCGAGCACGTCCAGTACGTCCTTGCGGGGGAGTACGTCGTCGGGATCGACGGCGAGGAACGCGAGGTCGGCCCCGGCGACTCGCTGCTGGTGCCCGCGGGGACGGTCCACTGGTACCGCAACGAGGGCGACCAGCGGAGCGCGTTCCTCTGTACGGTCCCCCACGGCGACGACGAGATCGAACTCGTCGAGTAGGTTTATTGCCGGGTGGGTCGAACGGTGTCCCGTGACTGGTGAGTCGATCCGCCGCTTCGCCGCGCTCGTCGGGTTCGCGGTCGGCGGCGCGGTCGCGGGCGCCGCCTTCTGGGGGATCGGCTACTACGGGTGGGTGTCCCCGATCCGGCACCCGATGAAGGACCTGCTGGCGTTCGTCACCCTGCTGGTGTTCCCGATGAGCCTCGTCGCGCCGCTGGCGCTGGTCCGCTACCTCGGACGGAACCTCCGGGGAGCGAAGCGGTGGGTCGTCACGCTCGTCGGCTACGCCCTCCTCATCGGGTTCACGTTCGTCCTGGCGTACCTGGAACTGTTCCAGGCGCTCGGGATCGGGACCGCCGAGGAGGCACTGGCCTTCTTCGCGGCCCTGTTCGGCGTCACCTTCGGCGGGATCGCCGGCTCGAAACTCGCTGCCCGCGTGGCGGCCCCTGGCGTGCGCCCGGAAGCCGACGCCACGGCCGGCTGGGAGGACGGGAACGACGGGTGGCGCGACGACGGCGAGTAGGACGACGACCCTGAACTTATTTGAGCGCGCCGGGCCAGGGGGAACCGTGGACCGCATCGCCGCGCTCCGGAACGTCGAGGACGCCCTGGCCGAGTTCGAGGCCGGCGAGCTGGACCTCCGGTCGACCGAGGAGCGGGTGCTGGCCGTCCTCCGCACGTACGCCACCGAGTTCGAGGCCGACGACCTCGCCGCCTACCGCGCCCGCGGCGAGGACGCCGCCGACGGCCTGGTCGTCGTCGCCGAATCTCCCGACCAGGCCCGCGAGCGCATCCGGGACCTGGTTGACGACGACCCCGAGTTCAGCGTCGAACGCGCCCGCTAATCGCCCCCGAACCGGTTAATTTTAAATAACTTCGAGAAATAGCCCGGCGCGTGCTGCTGGTGGTCACCTACTCCCGGGCCGCGCGGACGGCCCTGCGGAACGCCTGTCGGACCCACGAGGATAGCGTCGTCCGACGGTTCGGCCGCGCGGCGCTACTGGAGTCCACCGAGTTCGGTGCCTTCCAGGCGTTGCGGCTCCGGGCGAAACACGGCCCGGACGTTCAGGTCGAGCACGTCGAGCCCTTCGTCCCCGAGCGGGACGTCCCCGAGCGCGTCCGGGCGGCGGCCACCGCCTACGCGGAGCGCGAGCGGCCGAGCACGCCGTACGCGAAGTTCGCCGCGGGCCGGGACCTGCCGGACCCGGCGGCGATGAAGGACAGCGACCTATGAGCGGTCCCGCCGCGATTGCGGTGACGGTCGACGGCTGGACCCGCCAGGGCGAGGCCGTCGACCTCTCGGGGACCGATTTCGCCGGACGAGAGGGGCAGAGCGTCGACGGCCGGGACGTCACCCGCGCGGTCAGGAGCGAGGGGCCAGTCGCGGGCATCGCCGTCGAGTGCCCCGCGCCAACGCCGGTTCACGAGCACGTCGGCCACGTTCACCCCGAAACGAACGTCCCGGTCCGGACGGCGCTCGCCGCCGTCGCGAGACAGCGGGGACTGGACGCACCCCAGGACGACGAGTTGGCGTCGGTCCGCGAGCAGTTGGCCGACCTGGACCCGCCGGAACTGGACCTCTCGGACGTCCGCGAGCGGGTCGCGGCCGTCGACGGGGACGAGGTCCAGCGGTTGCGCGAGGAGGTCGCAGCCCACCGCGGCGCCGCCCGCGAGCGCGAGGAACTCGACGCCGCCCGTGAGCCGGCGGTCGAGCGGTTGACAGCGGCGGCCGGCCGACTCTCGGACGCCGAGACGGACAAACTGGCCGCCGAGGAGGCGCTTGAGCGAGCGCGCGAGCGCGCGAGGGAAGCCCGTGACGTCCGCGAGCGGCGACTCCGCCTGCAGGATCGGGCCGCGAACCTGGAGCGGGCGGCCAGCGAGCACCTCGCGGGGCGACTCCACGAGGAGTTCGCCGCCGCGGTCGAGGCCGTCCCCGGCGAGGGGCGGGTCCCCGACCGGCCCGCGTCGTTCGAGGGCGACGGCGCGACGGCGGCGCTCGCGGTCGCTCGCGTGGCAGAGATGCGGGCGCCCGTTGTGCTGGACTGTGGGCGGTTCGACGGTGCGGAGGCGGCCGCCCGGGTGCTGGACGCGGCAGTGATTCGAGTGTGATTAGAACGCACTCCCCTCCAGCCGCCAGTCCTCGTAGTACTCGCGCTGGCGCTCGATCATCTCGTCGACCTCGACACCCATCGCGTCGAGTTTCCGGCGGGCGACCGCCCGGTCGAGGCGGTCGGGGACCTGGTACAGTCCCGGCGCGAGGTCGCGGTCGCCGGCCACCAGGTCCCGGGCGGCCTCGACGTAGGTCTCGATGCCCTCGACCTGCGAGAGGGCCTCGACGACCGGCCCCCTGGTGCTGTAGGGTTCGTTCCCGGTGACGAGCACGCGGGCACCCGCGGCGTGCAGCGTCTCGATGAAGACCCCGGTCTTGGTTTCCAGGTGCGACGCGACGGCGACGGTGTAGCCGTCCAGCGGTTGCTCGTCGTCGTACTCCTCGGCGAGCGAGCGCAGTACTGGCGTGTAATCGCGGCTCCAGGCGAGCGGGTCGTCGGACATGTCCGGAGTCACGCCGGCGGACCGGATAAATCCGGGCGACCGCCGGATCCGGCGAGTCGGATGGCGTCTAGTACTCCACGTCCTCGCCCGCGCCGTCGAGGTCCATCTCCAGGGTCCGGGCCGTCTCGACCGCGGCGAGTCCGTCCAAGTCACAGATCGCCGCGACGTCCCCGTGGTCGACGACCACCTGCAGCGTCCCGAACGCCAGGCGGTCCTCGACGGTGGCGCCCGCCTCCCGGGCGGCGTCGGCGACGCGGTCGAGGTCGGCGCCGTCGGCGACCCGCAGTAGCAGTCGCGCCTCCTCGCCGGGGACGGGGTCTCCCCGGATGGCCCTGACGGGGTGGGAGACGTACATACCCAAGCGTAGCGCCACGGCCGACAAAACGTTCCCGCCCGGAGGTGACGGGGCTGGCCCCGGACTGGCCCGTGGTTCGGGCCGATCCGCGCACGGCCCCGTCGGACATTTACGGCTCGGCGAGCAAGTGCGACCGATGAGCGACGTCGAACTGTACAAGCTTCCGGGCTGTCCGTTCTGTGCGAAGGTGGAGCGAAAACTGGACGAACTGGACCTCGACTACGAGGAACACGAGGTCCCGCGCTCGCACGTCGAACGCGACGAGGTCGAAGCGGTCAGCGGCCAGACCGGCGTCCCCGTGCTGGTCGACGAGGACAACGGCGTCGACGGGATGCCCGAGAGCGACGACATCGTGGCATACCTGGAGGAGACGTACGGAACGGCCGAAGCGTAAGCGTTTCGCGGGCTGGTTCCCGCGTACTGGGACACCCGGGACGATGGGTCCCGGTACCACCGGGCGTGTGACATCGCCAACGACTACGGGACGAACATCTACGCGGCCAGGGAGGGCACCGTCAGCTACGCCGGCTGGGCCTCGGGCTACGGCAACGTCGTGTACGTCGACCACGGGAGCGGGTACCAGACCCGTACGCCCACATGTCCTCAATCGGCGTCAGCAGCGGCCAGTGGGTCGGCGACGGCCAGTACATCGGTGACATGGGCTGTACGGGCAACTGCTACGGGACCCACGTCCACTTCGAGATCCTCCGGAACGGCTCGAAGTTGAACTGGCCGATGATAAAGGACAGCCACATCTGGCTGAAGACCGCCGTGCCGAAGAACTTCCCGTACATCAGCGGGGCCGTCTACCCCTAACCGCACGGTCGGCAGTCACCGACCGTCTCGACCACGTTCGTCACGCTTTTTCTCGCGGCTGGCCGAGGGACGGACGATGAGCGACCTCGACCGGGCAGCCGACGCAATCGCCGACGGCGACCTCGTCGTCTTCCCGACCGAGACCGTCTACGGCCTCGGCGCAGACGCGCTCGACCCGGCGGCCGTCGAGGCTGTCTACGCGGCGAAGCGACGGAACCGCGACGACCCCGTCTCGCTGGCCGTCCCGGACGCCGAATCCGCACTGGCGTACGTCCGGCCGACCGAGCGGACCCGCCGGTTCATGGACGCGTTCCTCCCCGGACCGGTCACCGTGATCTGCGAGCGCCGCGAGGACGTGCCCGACGCCCTCACCGGGGGCCGCGAGCGCGTCGGCGTCCGCGTCCCCGACCACGACCTGGCGCTGGCGCTGCTGGAGCGGGTCGCCCCGATCACCGCCACGAGCGCGAACGTCAGCGGCCGGCCGAGCGCCCGCCGCGTCGCGGACCTCGACGACGAGATCCGCGCGGCCGCGGCGGTCGTCCTGGAGGGGGGCGAGACGCCGGGCGGCGGCAGCACCGTCGTCGACGTCGAGGCCGGCGAGGTCCTCCGGCGGGGCCACCGCGCCGACGACGTGGCGGCCTGGCTGGCCGACCACTGAGGTCAAAGCCCCAGCAGCGACTTCAGCGAGCGCGTCCGGACGCCACACTCCGAGCGGTACTCGCAGGCGTCGCACTTCGCGTCGTCGCGTAGCCGCGGCGGCGGCCCGTCCAGCGACTCGACCGCACGGACCGCCCGCCGGAAGGCCGCCTTCCGGCGGGCCGTGAGCCGCACCTCCCGGATCGCCCCGTGGGCGGGGTACTCGTAGAACGCCCGCTCGACCGGGCGCTCGCGCTCGTAGCTCAGCGCCTTCGCCGCCGCGACGGCCCGGGCGGACTGCGGTTCCCAGACGCCCTGCTCGGGGGGTTCCCCGGCCGACACCAGCGACGGCACCGGCGGGTCGGTCTCGACGACCTTGTGGGCGATCCCGTGGCAGTCCCGGCCCTCCAGGAAGACGCCGCGGGCGTCGGGGTCGGCCAGGTCGTCGAAGACGTCGAACCGGGCGCTCGCACAGCCGAGGTTCCGCCGGAACTGCAGCGGCGTGACCGCGAGCGGTTCCGATTCGAGCGTCGCGTCGTCGGCCGCCAGGAGTTCGGGGTAGCGGAAGGCGAGTTCCCGGGTCTCCTGCACCTCCGGCGGCGGGTCCTGCGCGAGGTCGTCGTGACTGCGGGCGTAGTAGAGTTTCCGGGGGCAGTAGGCGGCCGTCGCCACCTCGCTGAACGCTGGGGACACGTCGCCCGTTGGTCCCGTTCCCGGATTTAAATCTACGTCCGGGTGATCGGAGGCGTATCTGATCGGCGGAGTGTCAACGGCAACGAAGTCGATGATCGTCGGATTGGCATCGTCGGATTGGCATCGTCGGATCGGTCTCGACGCGGGACGAGGGATGGCCACACGCCTCCCCAGCCGACTGCGTTACTCGGGGTGGCTCACGTCCGTTCGCACCACCTGCGTTACTCGCCCCTCGCGCGCGTTCCTCGCACGCGCCAACGCTCGACGATGGGCTGGCTAGACGGGGCCGACGATAGGCTGGCGGAAGCGGCCGAGGATGGGCTGGCAAAACGACGGACGAGGATGGGCTGGCTCGACGGGACGACGAGCAGACGAGACGCGCCGAAGCCCGGGCGTCGTACTGCCGGCGTCCCCGGTGGGCCGGAGACGCAAGCCCGCACGAGCGGTCACGGCAGCCCGAGCGCGCCGACGGCGACGAACGCGTACACGGCGGCCAGCCCGAGCAACGCGAGGGCGTCGACGGGGTGGAAGTCGGTCGCCGCGGTCTCGTGGACCGCGAAGCGACCGAGGGCAGCCACGTACAGCAGGGAACCGTAGCCGAACCGGAGCGACGACCGGACCGCCTCCCGGACGCCGCCGTGGAGCTGCCGCTCGCTCGCGGTCAGGCGTTCGATGCCCGCGGCGTACAGAAGCACCATCGGGACGCCCAGCAGGGTGGCGAGGAGGACGTAGTTGCTCGGGAGCGAGGGGGTCGGGCCGAGCCGTCGGCACAGCGACTGCGCTCGCGGCCACAGCAGGACGGGGGCACACGCGAGGCCGGCGACGCTCCCGGCCGCGACGCCCATGGCGGACAGTAGGAGGAGGCTACCGACCGTTTCGAGGACCATACCCCCCGTTTTCGAGTACGCGAGTAAACCTTTCCATCGGAGGGTGATCCTTCCCGTCCGGCCCCGCGCGTCGGAGACCATCCGTCGACGCTCTCGTTGTGGGGCTGGTCGGGCCGTGGACGCTCCCGTGCCACGCGAACTGCAAAGCCCCACTCGGGCGCCGGCGGTCAGAAGGAGACGTCGGTTTCGATCCCCTCGGTCGCTTCGTCGAGGCCGTCCTCCTGGACGTCCTGGGCGAGCCGCGTGGCGAGGTCGCTGTCGGCGAGGATCTCGTCGAAGCGGTCGCGGAAGCGCTCGTTGGCGCGCAGCGACCGGTTCCGTGCTTCGCGGGCGCGGGCGTATCGTCGGACGGCGTCGGCGTTGGTGCCGAGTTCGTCCGCGACGGTCTCGGGCGGTTCGGATTCGAGCAGGTCCTCGGCGGCGTCGGCGTCGAACGCCGGGTCGAGGTCGTCGTCGGTGACCAGGTGGAGGTCCATCCGGGCCTGGAAGGCCTCGTGGCGGGACACCGAGAGGGCGTCGGCGACCTCGACGTCGTCGGCGCCGTCGTAGAACTCCGTCACCACCGTCACGAGTTCCTCCGTCTCGAGGTCGCTTTCGAACTCGTAGCGGTCGGCCATGGCCGCGACGACCTCCTCGACCTCGCCGTCGTCTCGGTCGTCGGTGAGCGACCCCCGTACCTCCTCCTGGCGCTCGGTGACGGTCTCCTCGCCGGAGACCGACACGAAGATGTCGCGCAGTTCTTCGGTCTTCTCGTCCATCGTGGTGAGGTAGTTATCGGACGCCGCAACCACAAAAACCTGTTGCCGTCAGGAAACCACAAAATCTCGGTAGAGGAGCCCTAACGACGGCGAACCGGCTGTTCGCCGGCGGCCGTCGGGGGCGACCTCCGTGGCTCCCGCACCGTCGTCCCCGGGCGCCGAGTCGGGCGTCCCAGAGCGGCAAGTCGAACGCCCCGGGTGCCGAGTCGAACGCTCCTTGAGCACCGAATCGACCGCCTCCAGGGTACCGGTTCGACCGCTCCGCCGGCCCCACAAACTCCAAATCGGTTGTTAATTCGTGCACTACTGCGACCCGGTGGCAAGAATTAAGAGGGCGCTGGCCGGCCCATTTTACATGTTCGCCCAGACCGGGAGCGAGGTGACGCGGCCGACGCTCTGGCAGATCGGTCCCGTCGAGGAGGTCGTCTTCTACTATCTGGCGTTCGTGACGGTGGCGGTCTTCCTGTACGGCGTCTACCAGCGGTTCGCTCGCTACACCGACGCCGAGGCGGACTGGTTCGAGCGGCTAGACGACCTGACCGGCCGGCTGACCCGGGCAGTGCGGGTCGTCGCCACCAACGAGAAGAACTTCGACCGGGACCTGTACGCGGGGCTGATGCACACGTTCATCCTCTGGGGCT